>JALEHK010000080.1 GCA_022770625.1 Oscillospiraceae bacterium
TCTCTCTTGCAGAGCGCACTGCTTGTGACCGTTTTCCGAAACAGATCACGCGCCCACACAAGAGTTTTTCGTGAGAAACACTCATTGTGAATAATTGGCGTTTTACCAACTATTCACAGCATTTCACAAAACCGCTCCTCCACGATCTCAACCGCTACGCTCCCCGCCGACATCTCCCGCACAGCGTCCGAAAATGCCGCCGTCCGATCCGCCCGGATCAAAAGGCTCAGCTCTACCTCTTCATTAAAAACTGTATCGAGCGTCTGTATATTATACTGTGGAAGAATATATCCAATCTTACCGTACAGAGTATACGGAAGCCGGACGGAAAGCACCTCGCAATTGGTCATCGTCACCGCGCCCGCCGCGTCCAGTGCGATCCTCGCCCCTTTACCGTAGGCGCGCGCCAGTCCTCCGACTCCGAGAAGAATCCCGCCGAAATACCGCGTGACCACCACGCATACCCCGGTCAGACCCTCCTTCTGGATCACGTCCAGAACCGGAACACCGCCCGACCCCTGCGGTTCGCCGTCGTCCGAGCAGCGTCTCGTCAGTCCGTCGCGCAGAACATAGGCAAAAACATTATGCCGGGCGTCGGGATTCTTCTTGCGGATTGACGCGATAAATCCTTCCGCTTCCTCCGTCGTCCCGACCGGCTGGGCATAGCCGATGAACCGGGATTTTTTCTCGATAAATTCATCCTCGCCGTATCCGCGAAGCGTTCTGTATTCCTTCGGCATGGCGCTTTCTCCTTTCGACACAAAAAGCGGTGCGGGAGAACCGTTTCCGGCTTCCGCGCACCGCTTCACGCACGACTCGCTTTCGCGAACCTATTTATTTACGACCGAAACGCTTGTTGAATCTGTCAACACGTCCGCCGGCATCAACCAGTTTCTGTCTGCCGGTGAAGAACGGATGGCACTTGGAGCAGGTATCAACGGTCAGGCCGTCTCTGGTCGAACGGGTTTCCCAGGTCGCACCACAGGAGCATTTGATGACTGTGGTTTTGTATTCGGGATGAAGTCCCTCTTTCATAGTTTACACCTCTTTCAATAATACGCTCATACGTATATTCTTACAGTGTTATATCTTAACACATCCAAACGGATTTTGCAAGCGTTTTTCCGAAAAAAAGCGAATTTTCCATTCCTCATGCAAAATTTGCTCCTTTTGGGGAAAGATATCTTCTATCTTACACAAATTTCTGAAAGGACGCGTCATGAATCCTATCCTCTCCCCTAAAATCAAGCGCTTTTTTCTTCTCTTTTTCATCGGCGGAGCCCTCTACGGCCTGATCGAGATCCTCTGGCGGGGCTATACCCACCCCTCGATGCCGGTTTTGGGCGGGCTTTGCTTTTTCTGGCTGGACAAGCTCCGCCGCTGCCCGGAACCTCTCTGCCTCCGCTGCATCAAAGGCGCGCTTCTGATTACCCTCGCCGAAGGCTGTGCGGGGCTTTTTCTCAACCGCCTTCTGGGGCTTTCCGTCTGGGATTACAGCAGGATGCCCGGAAACATTTTGGGACAGATCTGCCCCTTTTACAGCATCTGCTGGTACTTTCTCTGCTACCCCGCTTTCTGGCTGCTGAAAAAGCTGGAATGAACCTTATTTCCCCGTATTTGCAACAATTCGTCCCTTTCTTCTGCCATTGACAGAAGAGAGGGGTTGTGCTATACTGGGAGACAAATAGTAGGTTATATGTTTGGTGTGCAGATGTCGTGCACGGACACATCCTGCAAAAAGAAAGGAACGGAAAAATTATGCAATTTCATAATCCGATTATTCCCGGCTACAATCCCGACCCTTCGATCTGCCGTGCTGGCGATACCTTTTATATCGTCAACTCCAGCTTCGAGTTCTTCCCCGGCGTCCCGGTTCACGAGAGCAAAAACCTCGTCAACTGGAGCTACACCGGTCACGTCCTTGACCGCGAGAGCCAGCTCCCGCTGACCGGCTGCAACCCCTCCGGCGGCATCTTTGCTCCGACCATCCGCTATCATGACGGGATGTTCTATATGATCACCACCAACGTCAACCGGATGTGGATGAACGGCAAGGCCGGCAACTTCATCGTCCACGCCAAAGACCCCAAAGGTCCCTGGTCGGAACCCGCATGGATCGACCAGATGGGAATTGACCCCTCGATCTTCTTTGACGACGACGGCTCCTGCTGGTACACCGGCACCGGTCGCGCCAACGATGGCCAGGGCATCGTCCTCTTCAAGCTCGATCCGATGACCGGCGAGATCCTGTCGGATAAAAAGATCATCAGCCGCGGCTCCGGCGGAAAATGCCCCGAAGGCCCGCATATGTATAAGAAAGATGGAATGTACTATCTGATGCTGGCGGAAGGCGGAACCGAGTTCGGCCATATGGAGACGATCGGCCGCAGCGAGACGATCGACGGCCCCTATACCTTCAATCCGGCAGGCCCGATCCTGACCGCCCGCAACGATAACGCTTCCGGCCACCCGATCCAGTGCACCGGTCACGCCGACATCGTGGACGACGAGAACGGAAACTGGTGGATCGTTTCCCTCGGTACCCGCCCGATCGGCCCGATGGCGCACCACCTTGGCCGCGAGACCTTCTTAGCACAGCTTCGCTGGGTAGACGGCTGGCCAGTCGTTGACTGCGGCGGACTGATGCAGCTGGAAGCGGAGGGCGATCTTCCCCATCCCGAAACGGTTTCGCCGGTCTGCGATAACCATCACTACGACTTTGCCGAAATGAAGAGCTGGCCGGTCGATTTCGCATGGCTCAGAAACCCCGAGATGAAGAATTACGCGCTGGATGGCACGCTTTCGCTGACCGGCACTTCCGAGCGCCTTTCGACCCCGAATACGACCCCGACCTTTGTCGGCGTCCGTCAGACCCAGTTCAAGACGATCTCGGAGGCACAGCTTCTGACCAATATTCCGGAGGGCTGTTCGGCGGGACTTACCGCCTACGGCATCCACACTCATCACTATGACGTGCTGATTACCCGCCGTTACGGCACTCTTTATGCTCAGCTGCGCAAGCACATCTATGATATGGAAGCGGTCGTTTCGGAGATCCCGCTGCCCGAATGCGAGAAAGTCGTGCTGAAAATTACCTCCGACCGCAGCAAATATTATTTTGCAGTTGACGCAGGAAAAGGCTTTGTTGAACTCGGAACCGCACTGACGATCGGACTTGCGACCGAAGTAACCGAAATGATGACCTTCACCGGCACGTTCATCGGCCTGTTCGCAGAGAATGGAAAAGCGAGATTCACGAACTTCGATTATACGGCCGAATGGGAAGGCAAACCCGAGATGCGTATTGGTTGACCTATTTTTCCTTTGCTCTACGCAAAGGAAAAATATGGAGATTTTTCTTTTTGCGCCGTTTGGCATTGGCGCAAAATTCAAGTTTTCGCTTTGCGCTCAAACCTGAACCGAAAAACTCCCGCGTGAGTGCTTAATTTTCCTTTGCTCTACGCAAAGGAAAAACATGGAGATTTTTCTTTTTGCGCCGTTTGGCATTGGCGCAAAATTCAAGTTTTCGCTCCGCGCTCAAACCTGAACCGAAAAACTCCCGCGTGAGTGCTTAATTTTCATTGGCTTTACGCAAAGGAAAAACATGGAGTTTCGGCTTCTCGGTCGGAGCGACCGGTATTTTCTCAATCCCTTTTCGGGTTTCGAAAACCGCCAAAACTCCCGCGTGAGTGCTTAATTTTCCTTTACTCTACGCAAAGGAAAAATATGGAGATTTTTCTTTTTGCGCCGTTTGGCATTGGCGCAAAATTCAAGTTTTCGCTCCGCGCTCAAACCTGAACCGAAAAACTCCCGCGTGAGTGC
>JALEHK010000013.1 GCA_022770625.1 Oscillospiraceae bacterium
CTGACCGGAGATGATCCCGCCTATCGGACAAGCGAATACCCCGAGCTGTCGGATAAGGTCAAAATGGTGGTGGACTGCTTCGGGCCGGCCGACGTTCCGGCGCTTTTTGAAGCGATCAAGCACCGCGCCAAAGAAAATCCCGAGGACGGAAAACTCCTGTACGGGCTTTTCGGAACGGATGAGGAAAAATGGCCGGAGAAGATGGACTCGATGAATCCGGTCGCAAAGATCAAAGACGGCGTCGAATATCCGCCTTTCCTGCTGATCCACGGCGACAAAGATGAACTGGTTCCCTATCTGCAAAGCGTCGATATGGCGGAGCGGCTGTGCGCCGCCGGTGTACATACCGAGCTGATCCAGGTAGAAGGCGCCGAGCACGAGGGCAGCTTCTGGAGCCGGGAGCTTCTTTCAATGATCGCCGACTATATCGGCCGGACTCTGTAAAAAAGCAAACGATCAGGCGCTTCGGAAAAGAACAATCTTTTCCGAAGCGTTTTTTGTGTCAAACTTTTTGTTCCAAAAACTTTTTTGTTCCCCAAACTTTTTGTTTCAAAAACTTTTTGTTCCACAAAAACGAAAAAGGCTTTCTATTGCCAAAATCAGCCGATCGGGCTATAATACCAATAGACAGACCCTGAGCATCATTTTTATCAAAGAAAGGTCGGAAATCATGGAAAAAAGCATTATCTTTTTCGACGTGGACGGAACGCTGGTTGTCTGCGAAGCCAAGGAATATATTCCTCAGTCGGCGATCGATGCGATCCATGCCGCACAGAAAAACGGACACCTCTGTTACCTCTGCACCGGAAGAAGCGCCGCTGAAATCTACCCGCATATCACCAACGTCGGTTTTGACGGGATCATCGGCGCAGGCGGAAGCTATGTCCAGATCGGAAACCAGATGCTCTATCACCATACGATCAGCAGCGAATCGCTCCGCGATCTGACGCAGTTTTTTGACGAAAACGGTTTTGATTATTATCTGGAAAGCAACGACGGGCTTTTTGCCAGCAAAAACCTGGTTCCCCGGCTGGAGCATATCCTTTACGGCGACTGGGAGCATGATCCCGCTGCCGCCGCCAAAAAGGAGAAGGGCAGTGATTTTATTGACGCGCTGCGGCCGCTGGACGGAAAAGAGCGCGGATACAATAAGGTCTGTTTTCTTGAACGGGAGGGATTTCCGTGGGAAAAGATCGAGGAAAAATTTAACGACCGGTTTACGATCATCCGCTGCACCGTCCCCTCTTTCGGCGAAAATTCGGGCGAGCTGACCATTCCCAACTCCAATAAGTCCTACGCGATCGATACCCTGATCCGCCACCTCGGGATCGATCAGAAAAACACCTTCGCTTTTGGCGACGGGATGAATGACGCCGAGATGCTGCGTTATGTCGCGCATGGAATCGCGATGGGAAACGCCAAGGAAGGCTTAAAAGCAATCGCCGATGAGGTGACCGAATCTCAGACGGAGGACGGCATCGCAAACGCCATGAAGCGGCACGGACTCTGCTGAAACACTCCAACACACAGATCAAAGGAAGCTGCAAAAAATGTCAAAGAAAAACGAAAAAATCGAGAAAACGAACGTCTGCCGCCTGCTTGACCGGGCAAAAATCCCTTATGAAACGCACACCTACCCGCATGAGGACGGAGCGGTTGACGGCGCGACTGTCGCGCAGATCTTAAACCAGCCGCCCGAAAAGGTGTTCAAAACTCTCGTGACAAGAGGCGCGAAAAAAGGAAGCTACTATGTTTTTGATATTCCGGTCGAAGCGGAACTCGACCTCAAGGCGGCCGCACGCGCCGCCGGGGAAAAGTCGGTCGAGATGCTCCACGTAGCCGAGCTTTTGCCGCTCACCGGATACGTCCGGGGCGGATGCTCGCCGGTCGGAATGAAGAAGCAGTTCCCGACCTTTATCGACGCTTCGGCGCAAAGTCAGCCGACGATCATGATCAGCGCCGGAAAGATCGGTATGCAGGTCGAACTCGATCCGAAGGCGCTCTGTACACTCATCGGCGCGAAGTTCGCGGAAATTACCGTTTGAAAAACTAAAAGTTTAGGGTTAAGCCCTTTTTAAAGGGCTTGTGGGTTTCAAAAGGGCAAAGCCCTTTGTTTGCACACGAAACCGATGCGGAAACTTTTTCACAACTTCCAAAGCGTTCCTGTCTCAATCGTCTTGCGCAGCAAGACTCAAAAAATAATCAAAAAACAAGAGATGCCTGCCATTCCATTTTCATGGAATAGCAGGCTTTTTTCAGAGGGGCGCTCTCTCTTGCAGAGCGCACTGCGTATGTTTTTCCTTTGCGCACAAAAAAATGAGCAGGATTTTGTGCAATCATACAAAATCGAATATTTGTTCGACCTTTTTCGTGAAACCTCTGGCATCTTTCGCTTTTTTCTGCTATACTTAAAAGTAGAGGGGGGAGTAGGCCATGCAGTTTTCGATGATCGATTGGCCGCCGTATGTTCTGACGGCAATACATATGCTCGCGGCGGCGGGATTTGACTGCTGGGCGGTCGGCGGATGTGTGCGAGATCTGGCGCTTGGAAAAGTCCCGCACGACTGGGATCTAACGACCGACGCGCTCCCCGATCAGACAGCCAAGGTCTTTTCCGCCTTCCGTCAGGTGCACGCCGGCATCAGGCACGGAACGGTCGGCGTTTTGATCGACGGGAAGATGCTCGAGATCACCACCTATCGGATCGACGGAGATTACCGCGACGTCCGCCACCCGGAAAGCGTCGCGTTCACCCGTTCCCTTTCGGAAGACCTCGCCCGCCGGGATTTTACCGTAAACGCCATAGCGCTCCATCCGGAGACAGAGCTTTTTGACCCGTTTCACGGGATGGACGACCTGCAAAAGGGAATTCTCCGGGCGGTCGGGGAACCGGAAAAGCGAATGAAGGAGGACGCGCTGCGGATCCTCCGGGGACTTCGTTTTCTCGCACGGTTCGGCTTTTCGCCCGACCCCGATACCGACAAGGCCATGCGGGAATGCAAAGAGGAGCTGCGCAATATCAGCGCGGAGCGGATTTTTACCGAACTGGACGGAATGCTCGTTGGAAAAGAAGTTCGGGAGGTGCTCGAAAAATATCCCGACATCCTCTCGGTCGTCATCCCGGAGATCGCCCCCTGTGTCGGATTTTTGCAGCATACCCCCTATCATATCTACGACGTCTGGGGGCATATCGCCGCTTCGGTCGAAGCAATCGCGCCCGAGCCGGTGCTCCGGTGGACGATGCTGCTGCACGATATTGGCAAGCCCGAACGTTTCCGTCTGGATGAAAAGGGCGTCGGTCATTTCAAGGGACACGCTCTTACCTCCGCCGATAAGGCCGAGACGATCTTAACCCGACTCCGCTGCCCCGGGGCGATGAAAAAGAAGATTGTCGCCCTGATCCGATGGCACGACACGACCATCCCGCCTGAAAAGCCGGTCATCCGCCGCTGGCTCTCCGAATTGGGGATCGATACGATGCGGTGTCTCATACAGGTTCGGCAGGCGGACAACCTCGCGAAAAACCGCGCGCTCTCGGCTCGCCGTCTTGAACAGGCGGAGCAGCTGTCGGTGCTCATCGAAGAGGTCGTTTCGGAAAATCCCTGTCTCAGTCTGGGCCAACTCGCGGTCAAAGGCTCCGAACTCGGTCTGCCGCCCGGGCCGGAGATCGGAAACATCCTCCGCTCTCTTTTGGACGAGGTGATCGACGGGACGCTTCCGAATGAGAAGGAAACGCTGATTGCCGAAGCGGAGCGACTGCACAAAAAAATCACGAATCCTTATGAATTTGATCGAAAAACCGATGTATAATAAACAGGAAGAAAGGAAGTGAGCGCTTATGCCGGCTGCATACGCGCATTATGCGTTCGGAAACCGGGTTTTGCCCCTTCTTCCCGAACGCCTGAAGGTGATGATCGAGGGGGATGAGCACTGCCACGCTCTGTATAATCTCGGTGTACAAGGCCCCGATTTCTTTTATTTTTACAGGCTTTGGCTGCCGTTTAATCCGGTGATCTCGATCGGGATCCAGATGCATCACGCCCCGGCGGAACCGTTTTTCCTCTCTGCACGGGAAGAACTGAAAAAGGACATGGATCCGGCGCTTTACTCCTATATCTGCGGACTGATCACTCATTTTGCCCTCGACAGCAGCTGCCATCCCTATATTCTCGAACGGATGAAGCGCTCCGGCGCGACCCATCATGAGATCGAGAGCGAATTTGATCGGATGCTGATGGTTCAGGACGCGAAAAACCCCTTTACCTTAAACCCGACCGACTACTGTGATTCGTCGATTGAAGCGGCGAAAACCGCCGCCCGGCTTTTCCCGCAGGTCACGCCGCAGCAGATTCGGGAAGCGATCCGGGCGATGAAGCTGGCGCGCGGGATTTTAAGAAGCAACTGGCTTCCCAAGCGGGTGGTACTCTATAATCTGACCCGGCTTTTCCAGGTCAAAGGGATGATGCTGACCGAATCGGTTCGGCCAAACTGCCTGATGAGCAACCAGGAGCTGTACGCGATCATGGAAAAATGCGAGCCGGTCGCGGCCAGGCTGATCAAAAACTTTGATGAGACGCTTTGCTCCGGAGCGCCCCTCTCCAAACGGTTCAAGCGCAACTACGAAACCAGACAGCGATATAAATAATGCCTACGGATAAAAAAATACCCATCTGCGCAAAAGCAGAAGGGTATTTTTCGTCCACGGGGTTATTTTACGATCGGAAGGATCAGCGCCGACGGGTATTTTTCGCCGGTATAGATCGTCTGGCGGGCAACGGCGGTCTTTTCATGGAGCGACCACGCGCCTTCCTTATTCGGATGAACGGCGTACTGCGGGAAATCGGACGAACTGACGTCCACGCGCAGGCGGGAGCCGGCTTTTACAAGCCACGAGATCTCCCAGCAGTCGATGTCCGCTTCGACAATTTCGCCCGGCGTATAGCTCTGGCGATGCTGACTGTGGCCGCGGTAGGCCAGAGTCGTGATGCTCCCACGGATGTTGTAGGCGCTTCCGTCCGGGAACACTTCCATGATCTTGGCGGAAAAGGCGGTGTCAGGCGCATCGGAGGAAACGTAGAGACGAACCTTGATGCTTCCGCCGATCTCAGTGTCCTCGGTAAAGACCGGGGAAAGGAAGGAAACGACGTCTCCGCGCCAGCTGCACGGAGGCTGACGAAGCGAACCGACATAGGCGCGGGAGGTAAAGAGCGATTCGGCTCCATAGGACATGACCGGATCTTCGGGATCGTAATCATAGGATACGGAAGCATCCCCGCCATTTTCCGGCAGAAGCGCATAGGCGTCCTCTTTTTTGCTTCCGGAAACGTCGAGATAGAAGGTCTTTTCCTCCGAGACGGGAACCGGGAACCGATCCCAGCTCTCCCACTCGTCCTTTCCGCAGACGTAGGTTCTTACCTCAGGCGCGGGCGACTGCTTATCCATCAAGATCCGCTTGAACCAGACCATCGGCGACTCGATCGAATCGTCCTTCAGGTTATCAAACTTCTGCCCCGTCAGCGCACAGCCGTACATATGGTTCCACGGTCCGAGCTGAAGGGTGGTATGGGCGCGGGATTCTTCGGAAAGATAGCTGTAGGTGGCGATCGCGCTTCCGAGATGATGGTCATACCAGCCGTCGCGGATAAAGACCGGGATCTTCATCTCAGAGGGGGTCTCCTTGAGCTTCTGCCAGAGACCCTGCGACCAGTATTCGCAGTCGCGGTCGGTGTTGGTGATCCAGTCGCGGTACCACGGGAGCTTGACGCCCCAGAGGGCTTCATCGACCCCGACCTGCGGGCGGTAGCGGCAGGACTCCATATAATCGGCGTTGACCGGCACACCGGCGTTGCCCATCGCCCATCCGGTCAGGATGTCCTGACGGAAAAGGCCGTCCTGATAAGCGGAAACGTGGCGGTCGCAGCCATAAACGCCGAGATACATCGTCTTGCACTTATCCGGAACGGCGTCCGCCATGCACCAACCGGTGTACGCCAGATACGAGTCGCCCCAATAGCCGATGCTCTCGACCTCGGGATCATTCTGGAGCCAGCGCATCGCCGCAAGACCGTCGGCGCGGTCATAGATGTTCGGCTCCCATTTCCCTTCCGATCCGCCGGTTCCGCGGCACCACTGGAGCATAACGCCGAAGCCGCGGCGGCAGATCTCCTCAGCCTTGATGACGAGAATGGGTTCCTGATTCGGGTAGCAGCTGCGCAGAAGAATCAGCGGGTAGGGATTCTTCCCCGCCGGTTTCCAGAACATCGTCCGAAGCTTTACGCCGTCATCCATCTCCATCATGAACTCGCCCGATTCGGCGATTTCAGTGACCACGGGAACCGAACAGGCGGCAAACTGATTCCGGGTCATTTCCGCGTAGAGCTTCATCATTTCATCCATAAGTAAGCCTCCTTACTCTTTCGGCGCTTCCACCAGAGCTGCAACGCCCATGCCGCCGCCGACGCAGAGGGTCGCGAGACCTTTTCCGCCGCCCCGTTTTTTCAGTTCGTGCAGGAGGGTAACAAGGATCCGGCAGCCGGATGCGCCGACCGGGTGACCGATCGCGATTGCGCCGCCATTGACGTTGACCTTTTCCATCTGGGTATCCCAACCGGCAATCCGTGCGCTCGCGATCGACTGGGAAGCAAAGGCCTCGTTGGCTTCGATCAGGGTCAGGTCATCGACCGTGACGCCCGCTTTTTCCATCAGCTTTTTCGCGGCGACACCGGCGCCCAGACCCATGACCGACGGTTCGACACCGGCACTCATACCGCAAAGCCATTTCGCCATCGGTTTCAGCCCCAGTTCTTTCGCCTTTTCTTCGCTCATCAGTACGACTGCCGCCGCACCGTCATTGATGCCGGAAGCGTTGGCCGCGGTAACCGTTCCGTCCGGGATAAAGGCGGGGCGGAGCTTGGCAATCGACTCAGGCGTTACACCGTCGCGGGGAAGTTCATCGGCATCAAAGACGACCTCGGTCTTTTTCTGCTTGACCGTAACGGGAACGATCTCATCAGCGAAACGTCCGGACTTGCGGGCGGCTTCGCATTTCTGCTGGCTTACCGCGGCGAAAGCGTCCTGCTCTTCGCGGGTGATGCCGTATTCCTTCGCGATATTTTCAGCGGTCACGCCCATATGAATATCGTAAAAAGCGTCCCAGAGCGCGTCATGCACCATCGTATCCACCAGTTTCCCGTCGTTCATCCGGTAGCCGAAACGGGCGGCGGGCAGTGCATAAGGGGCGGCGGACATATTTTCCATACCGCCGGCGACAACGATCTCCGCTTCCCCGCTCATGATGAGCGAGGCGGCAAGGTTGACCGACTTTAAGCCGGAGCCGCAGACGTTATTGACGGTAAAGGCGGGAACCTCTTTCGGAACGCCGGCGTGAATAGAAGCCTGACGGGCAACGTTCTGACCGAGACCGGCCTGCAAAACACAGCCCATAATGACCTCATCGACCGCTTCGGGCGAAACGCCTGCACGGGAGAGAGCTTCTTTAATCACGATCGAGCCGAGCTTTTCCGCCGGGACGGTGCTGAGCGTTCCGCCGAATTTTCCGACAGCCGTGCGGACAGCCGATACAATGACGACACCCATCAGAATACCCCTTTCTCTTTCAGCGCGGCAAGCTCTTCATCCGAGTAACCGAGCGAATGGAAGATCTCTTCGTTATGCTGGCCGAGGGTCGGAGACGGGAAGCGGATGCCGACCTTGGTGTCCGAGAGCTTGACGGGATTGCCGTTTAAGATAACGTCGCCCATGACCGGGTGATCGACATGAACAAACATCTCGCGGTCGTCGCGGATATGCGGGTCTTCCATGATGTCCGAGACGTTGTAGATCGGGCCTGCGGGGATGCCGGCGGCAAGGATCATATCGACGCATTCGGAGACGGTGTGCTTCTTGGCGAAGGTCTCTTCGATGATCGCTTTCAGCTCGAGGTTATTGGCGACGCGGTTTACGTTACAGTCAAAGCGGGGATCGGTGACCAGCTCGGGCATATGAAGGATGTTGTCGCAGAACTGTTTATACAGCTTATCGTTTCCGCAGCCGATTACGAACCAGCCGTCCGACGCCTCATAGGAATCGTAGGGGGCAATCGAAGCGTAGGCGTTGCCCATACGCTTGGGATTTTCGTGGCTGACTTCATAGCGCTGATAGGCGTTTTCAAGCGAGGCAACAACCGAGTCGATCAGCGAGACATCGACTCTCTGGCCTTCGCCGGTCGTATGACGGGCTTCGATCGCCGCAAGGATGCCGATGACGAGGTTCATGCCGCCCAGAACGTCGCCGATTGCCGAACCGACGCGGGTGGGGCCGTTTCCGGGATGGCCGGTGACCGACATCAGGCCGCCCATCGCCTGGGAGATGATATCGTAACCGGGGCGCTTGGAGTAGCGGCCGTAGCTTCCGAAGCCAGAGACGGCGGCGTAGATGATGCGGGGATTGATTGTTTTCAGCTCATCATACCCCAGCCCCAGCTTATCCATAACGCCGGGGCGGTAGTTTTCAAGGACAACGTCGGATTCCTTTACGAGCTTGCGGAAGATCTCTTTTCCTTCCTCACTCTTGAGGTTTAAGGTGATGCCGCGTTTATTTCGGTTTAAGTTTCCGTAGTAAAGGCTCTCGCCGTTGACGTAGGGGCCGTAGGCGCGGGCGTCATCGCCGCGTCCGGGAAGCTCGATCTTAATAACGTCGGCGCCGAGGTCGGCCAGCATCGCACCGCAGTAAGGGCCTGCGATGACGCGGGTCAGGTCGAGAATACGGATATTTTCAAGGGCTAAATGCTCAGACATGGTCAGTGTGCTCCTTTCGGGGAGAGGTTGTAAAAAATAGATTCAGAAAACTGTAAAAAGAAAACCGGGAAGAAATAATCTTCCCGGTTTATCCAGACAAATCCGGATTATTACTTTTCGTCCGGGTAGTCGATCTTCATTCGCATAAAGGCGCTGCCCATTGATTTGCCGAGCGAATCGAGACGCAGCGAATGGGTCGCACCGCCGCCGAGCGCGTGCTTCATGACGAAGTTAAAGCCGTTCAAGGACGGAACCTCATAGCGGGTGACCGTTCCCTTGACCATATCGCCGAAGTAGGCCTTGACCTTTTCGGGGGTGACCTGCTCCTTAATCAGTTCATAGTCCTTGGGGTCTTTCGCGAAAACACAGACGTTGCTGGTATCGCCCTTATCGCCCGAACGACCGTGCGCGATCTGATTGAGATAGATTTTAGCCATACTGCACGCCTCCTTATTTGATTTCGAGAATGTTGGATTTAAGGTGGAGCGCATCCCGCGGGATCAGCGTCGGCCAGAGACCGATGACCTCCTGAATACGGGCGCGGCCGCCGAAGAAAGAGGCTCCGGGAGGGCCATTGAGCTGGAGAGGTGCAAATTCGGGAACGATCTTCGCGCACTCTTCTTTGGTCTTGGTGCGGATGGCGATACGGAGAACAACTTCGTTCAGATCCTTGACCTCTTTGGGGTCGATCTCGGCGACGTCGAGATGGAGGGAGTTCAGGCCGATATAGTCGATGCGGATATCCTCGTACTGGAGACCTTTTCTCTTCATCTTCTTCATGATGATCTCAGCGGCGTAGTGCGCTTTTTCATAAGCGTCCGGCCATGCGAAGGAAAGCATACCGGCGACCTTATAGCCGGCATGATAGCCGATCGAAAGCTTGAGGGTATCGGGACGGGCTTTGCCTCTGACATTGCCGACACGGACACGGTTCTCACCGTTCTGAGTCAGGGTCGCGTTGCTGATGTCAACGACAACGTCGGGCGTGATGTAGTTGGCGGGATCATGAACCTCATAGAGGAACTGCTCCTTGCAGGACTGCTCGCAGATGATGCCGCCGCAGTCGGGTGCTTTGGTGATCTCGAAGGTATCGGGCGTAATCTCTGCGATTGGGAAGCCGAGTTCGTCCATCCGGGGAACGTCTCTCCAGCCGTAATCGTAGTTGCCGCCGGCGCCCTGACCGCCGCATTCCAGCAGGTGTCCGGCCATAATGCCGCGGGCGAGGTTGTTCCAGTCGTCAGGCGCCCAGCCCATCTTATGCATACAGGGAGCAAGGAAGAGCGCCGAGTCAGTGCTACGGCCGGTGATTACGACGTTTGCGCCCTGTTCCAGGCAGGCCAGCGTCGGCTCGTGGCCGAAGTAGACGTTTGCGTTGAAGATCTTATCCTTGATCTCGTTAAAGTCGCCGACGTCGTCGATGTTCTTGAAGTCAACGCCTTCAGCCAGCAGCCGCGGGATATCTGCGGTCAGATCGTCGCCGGTAACGTAGCCGATCTTGAGGCCGGTCATTCCCTTATCCTCTGCGATCTGGCGGATACCGTCCACGCAGCCCTCGATGTTCATGCCGCCGGCATTCGTCAGGATGCCGATGTGCTTTTTGAAGGCTTCCTCGCCGCATTCCTTATACAGGCCGAGGAAGTCGCGCGCATAGCCTGCCGCGGGGTTTTTGATCTTCTGTCTTGCCATAATGGACAGGGTCAGCTCAGCCAGATAGTCGCACGCCATATAATCCAGCGGTGCGGTATGCACCATATGGATGGCCGCATCGTTCGAGTCGCCCCAGAAGCCCTGGCCGCCGCCGATAATAACCTTATTATCCATAATCTGCCTCCTTACAACAGGCCGGGAAAGCGATCCCTTTTGCGATCCGTTTTTCCGACCGTAAATGAGTCTTTTTCGTTTTGCTGATGTTCAGTAGAACGCTGTACCTTTAGTATAGCGTTCTACTTGATCGTTGTCAAGCGGTTTTGAAAATTTTTTTCGGATTTATGGAAACCGACAAAGAGCAAAGATTGGATATGGGCAAAAAGCACAAAGCAAAAGAAAAAGCGTCTCTCCAAGCAGGAAAGACGCTTTACTTTTTGATGGATCGGGTCTTATTTTTCAGTGGATCGGTTCTCTCTCGAATTACGTTTCCATCCGATAACCTTCCTGCTGAAAAAACAAAAAGAGCGTATCCTTTTCGATACGCTCTGCTTTGGCGCGCCACGGGGGACTCGAACCCTCGACCTTTTGATTCGTAGTCAAACACTCTATCCAGCTGAGCTAGTGGCGCATATTCATCTGTCTCAAGAGGTTCTCTCTCGTGACAACGTGTATATAATAGCACTTTCCGCTCTTTCTGTCAAGCATTTTTTCAAAAAAGATCGAAAAAATTTTTCGGTTTTACAATTCCCAGATCCGGTTAAGAAAAATATCCTTTCCTGACTGCCGCGTGATCCCACCGCAGAATCGTTCCGCGGGCGATGACTCCGAAGATCTCCAGATCCTCATCCATCACCGTAAGATCGGCATCCATCCCGGCGGCAATACGCCCCTTCCGGCTTTCAAGGCCAAGGCGAGCGGCGGCGTTTTCCGTTACAAACGAAAGGGCTGTCGAAAGCGGGAGCCCCGCGCCGGTCATCTTTTTCAGTTCACAAAGAAGCACATCCGTTTTCGACCAGGTAAGACCGATGCAGACACCTGTCTCGTCAAATTTCGGCTGGCTTCCGTAGCCGTCGCTCGAGAGGGTGATGTGGGAGCAGTCGATTCCCTTTTCAATGGCGCTGAAGATCCAGTCGGACGCCTCTCCCCCTTCACTTCCGGTCAGGTCGATATTTCCGCCCATCCGGATCAGCTCCAGCCCGTCCTCAAAGAGCGAACGGTTCCGCCCCATATGGGTCGGAAGGATATTTCCAATCGGCACATCCGAATGGCGGAGCATCTCGAACACCGGAGAGAGTTTTCCTTCGCCGTTTCCGGTATGGATCGTGACAAGTCCCTTTTTCCCCGAGATCAGCCCGCCCATCCGCGCGGCAGACGCTGCGTCGGTCAGCATCCGCCCGTCCGGGTGGGAGCTTCGGTGGTCGGACATGGCCAGCTTTAAGCCGATGCACGGTCCGATCAGCGCAATATCCCGCTCGACAGAACCGGTAAGGGTCGTTGACGGAAGCGCGTAAGAACCGGTCAGCATATAGGCGCTGATTCCCTCTTCGTTCAGCGCCATGACCTTGGCGTAGAGGTTTTCAAGGCTCCTCGTCACCCCGTCGGTTCCCAGAAGTCCCAAAACGGTCGTCACGCCGGTCGCCGCGATGTCCTCCATCCGGCTTTCCGGCACGCGAGAGGCAAAGCCCTGTTCCCCGCCGCCGCCGGTCACATGAACGTGAATATCGATCAGACCAGGCGTGACCTTCTTTCCTTTCAGGTCACGCACCTCCACCTCAGGGGAAGAGGAAATTCCGAAAAAGCGGCTGCCCGCCGGGGCGACTGCCTCAATCTTCTCCCCGGCGATCAGAATATCGTTCAGCCCGCAGCTTTGCGGCGCGTAAAGGTCACAGTTTTTCAATAAGGTAATCATATGCCCAATCTTCCCATCCTTTTTCTATATTTACAGATAATGATACGGTTCGCCCGCCCGGATCCAGTGAATCGGGATCTCCGGATCGACCAGCGGACGCAGCCAGCTTTCAGCGTATTTCATGCCCAGCTCTTCACTGTTGAAATGACCGAGCTGAATGATCGTTTTCTGCTGCCCCATGACTGCCGCGTCCCGAACATAACTCATGACCGTCCAGTCGATCAGTTCGCCCGCGATCATCACTTCGGTTCCGTCCATCATCAGCCGGGTGTTGGTGTTGTCAAAGGACATATTTCCGCCGCCGATATAGGCGACCTTCGAGACCGTTCCGGATGTTTTCCCGATTACGCGGACTTTTTCCATGCAGAGCTTTTCCTTTAAGAAAGCGGCCAGTTCCGAAACATCCATCGGCGGAAGATGATAGAGCATCGGCCGCCGCCCGGTGTCCGCGCGGTAGGGTTCCCAGCCCAGTTCTTTCATAACGCCGGTATAGATCCCATCGGGAGTATGCGCATGAAGATGATCATGGTCGCGGAAGATCACCATCTGATGCTTTTCAAGAAACCGCCGCTTTTCCTCATAAACCGGATCGCCCTCCAGCCAGTCGGTCGTATCCTCGTGGCTGTAAAAGGACGGCTCGTGGCAGAGAAGAAAGTTACAGCCTGCTTCCGCTGCCCGGCGGATCACATCATAGGTCGGCGCACAGGAGACCGCAATCGCGGTCACCTCCTGAGACGGATCGCCGCACTTGACCCCGTCGCAGGTCTGCGGAGCCGAAAGATCCGGGTGATAGGCAAGGATCTTATCGATCACCTGCTGAATCGTCATGGACATTGCTTTTTCTCTCCTTTTTATAAAATCAGGATCATTAAGATCCGGATCGCTCAAACCGGACACCGTCGGAAAGAGTGAGCTTCTTCCCCGGAAGCCCCAGTTTCCCAACCGCTTCGATGATGGCGTCGTACTTTTCTTCCGGCGCGTATACATACAGACATCCGCCTCCGCCGCTTCCATTGACCTTTCCGCCGTAAGCGCCGGCAGAAATCGCCGTTTCAAGCGCACGGTCGATCACCGGCGTTGAAACGCCGAGACCGATCCGGAGATTTAACTGTTCCCGGTTCAAAAGTCCGCCCAGCTGATGCGGATCAACATCCCCGTCCTGCATCATCCGAAGCGCTTTTTGACCGAGGCGGTAGTTATCGACATTGGCGCGCACCTTCGCCGCAATGGAAGCGGGAAGGCGGGAAATCTGACGCTCCTTGACCGGATCGGAAGCAAGGTCGCGGATCGAACCAACGCCGTACCCCTTCAGGATCCGCATTCCCTCAAGAGTCGGGGTCTTGGCCGAGGTCAGGACAGCGAGGGTGTCCTTGGGCTGCATCGAATCAAACAGGATAAAGCATCCCGACGGAATCGCCGGAAGAAGCTCCGCTTTGGTCTCTCCGGAAAAGTCCAGGTGCACAAGTCCGCCCAGCGCCGCGGTATACTGATCCATCATCCCGCCGGGTTCGTTAAACTCCTTGACCTCCGCTTCCCATGCAAATGATGCAAGCTCCGCCGGAGTCAGCTTTTTCCCGGAAACTGCCGCGAGCGCCGCCATCAGCGCCATCACCATCGCGGTCGAGGAACACATTCCCCGCTCGATCGGAATATCCGAATCCATCTCGACGTCTGCGCCGGTAACGGTGATGCCTTTGCGGTTTAAAACGTTGACCACCGACTTCATATATTCCCGCTTTCCGGTATAGACCAGCGGCTGGGTCAGATCAAAGGCAACATTTTGATACTGCTTGCCTGATTGTGCATTCAGGCCGCCGCATTTCTCGTCCCGGATACGGATATGGAGCATATGATCCTCACGCGGGGAAGCCTTGGCTGTAAAATAAAGGTTGACCGCCGCCGCGATCACCTCAAGGCCGAGATAATCCTGATGTTCGCCGAATAAACAGATCCGGCTTGGGACCGATACCTTTACCATTGAATTCAGATCCTTTCCTTAGGCGTGAGTTTTGATCAAGGGGAGCCGCTGCTGGGAAAATTTCCGGGGAGACTCCCCCGGATAATCGCGAGAATCGACGGACGCATATGCGGCAGATCGGCCGGTTCGCCGTCCAGAACAGCCGCGCAGGCTACGCTCCCGCACATCGACACCAGACAGTAGATCCTCCTCAGCAGTTCCTTTTCATCGATCCCGCTCAGCGCGGCGTACTGCTTTAAGTCCGCACGGAGCGAGCGCCAGACGGGATTTCCGGTCCGGTTCATCTTTTCCCGGAAGGAAGGAAAACGGAAATCCCTTCCGACAAATGCCAGAAGCGGACGGCTGCGCTCCAGAATATCAAGGATTGCGTTAGCCAGAGAAGCGATGTCCTCGGCAAAATTCCCGCTTCTGACCGCGCACATCTTCAGATAGGCCTCTTCGAGAATCTGACGGGCGACCAGATTAACGACCGCGCTTACGATGTCCTGCTTATCCCGGAAATAGAGATAGAAGGTTCCTTTGGCGACTCCCGCTTCTGCCGTGATGTCTCCGACCGAGGTCGCTTCCGCCCCCTGTTTCAGAAAAAGGGTATAGGCCGACTTTAAGAGGGCGGATTTTTTCTTCTGCTTTTTCTGTTCGAGCTGCATCCGCTCACTCCGCTTTCAGAAGTCCCCGCAGCTTGAGGTGATGATAAAGCGCTCCGATCATATTGGCTTCGTTGTGGAACGCACAGGGAACGATATGAACCTTGGGATAGAAAGCGGAATAGGGAGCGTTGGGGTTATGCTCGTTTAAGTGCTCCGCCTTCTGAACCAGCATATCGATCAGCATCTGCTCTCTCGAAATACCGCCGCCGATCGCGACCAGATCGAGATCCATCAGGGTCGTCATATTGTACGCCTGACCGACAATATCGGTGGTCATCTTGTCCAGCAGCCCGAGAACGACCGGATCGCCCGCTTTCGCCAGTTCAAACACCTTAAAGCCATCGACCTCTTCCGGCTTCATTCCTTTCATATAAGCGGTCGCCATGCAAAGCCCCATTGCCGCGTCGCTTGAGAAGAAGCCGCCCAGCTCTTCGTGCTTGCCGACATCGTTGAGCATATAGCTCATCTCGCCCGCCGAAAAACGTTTTCCGCGGAGAATCTCTCCGTTGATGATAATGCCGCCGCCGATTCCGGTTCCGAGAACGATGACCGCTCCGTTGACAACGCCCTTCAGCGCACCTTTCCAGTATTCGGCGAGCGCCGCGCATTTCCCGTCGTTTTCAAGGGTGACGGGAATGCCGAAATGCTCGGTCATGATTTTTCCCATCGGCTGACCGTCAGCAAAGAAGAAGGCGCCGCCTGAATAACAGTAGCCCTCGTCCGCGTTGTTGACGCCGGGAAAGCTCATCGCGATCCCATCGACCTGTCCTTTGACCGGCTCATAAATCCCGTCCACAAGTTCCAGATACTTTTCGACCGAATCCAACTTTCCCTTAAAAGCGTTCTCATCATCAATACTTCCCATATTGATCGCCCCGGTCGGAACCTTGGGGAGCATTTCAAGGATCTCTCCGTTTTCATCCATCAGACTGGGTTTGACAAACGTGCCGCCGTTATCAATTACCAGATATTTTGCCATTTTATCCACCGTTCTTTCCAGAACCTCCGGAGATTACGTCTGAGGTTCCTTGTATTTTTGAACAAATTTATAGCTATAGTGTACCATCATTTGAAGAATATTGCAAGAGAAAATCTTTTTTGCTGAAGAATTTATCGGTTTTCCCGGGGATTATTTCGGAAGAGGACTAAACACTGAGGAAATTTTATCTGAATTTTAAGCAGATTCTTTTCTCTGCACAGCTTTTGTGCACCGGAGATTTTCTGTTTATTGCGGGGAAACCGCGGGCATGATAAGATAAAGATGTCAAAAGGAAAATCACTTCCGGAGGCGAAAGCTTCCGATGTTTACATGAATTACGGAGGTATGGTTATGTATTATTCCAGCGGAAACTACGAAGCATTTGCTCATCCTGTCAAGCCCGAAGGAGTCGATGGAAAATCCGCTTATCTGGTGGGTTCCGGTCTCGCAGCTCTTTCTGCGGCCTGCTTCCTTGTCCGTGACGCACAGATGAAAGGCGAAAACGTCCACATCCTTGAAAAGGATCCGATTCCGGGCGGCGCCTGCGACGGATATAAATACGAGGACGTCGGCTATGTCATGCGCGGCGGCCGCGAGATGGACAACCACTTTGAATGTATGTGGGATCTGTTCCGTTCGATCCCCTCGATCGAAGATGAGCGCTACAGCGTTCTCGATGAGTACTACTGGCTCAACAAAGCCGACCCCAACTACAGTCTCTGCCGTGCGACTGAGAAATGCGGTCAGGACGCGCATACCGACGGTAAGTTCGGTCTTTCGGACAAGGGCGCGATGGAAATTCTCAAGCTGTTCATGACTCCTGATGAGAAGCTTTACGACAAAAAGATCACCGACTTCTTCGACAGCGACGTTCTCGACTCCAACTTCTGGCTCTACTGGCGGACGATGTTTGCCTTTGAAAACTGGCATTCGGCGCTCGAAATGAAGCGTTATCTCCAGCGGTATATCCACCACATCGGCGGTCTCCCCGATTTCACGGCGCTCCGCTTCACCCGCTACAACCAGTACGAATCGATGATCCTGCCGATGGTTCATTATCTGGAATCGTTCGGTGTCCAGTTCCATTACGGCGTCAAGGTCACCAACGTTGCGTTCGACTGCGCGAACCCCGAAAAGAAACGCGCGACCCGGATCGACATCATCAAGGACGGCAAGGAAAGCTGCATCGACCTCACCGAGAACGACCTGGTCTTTATCACCAACGGCGGCTGTGTCGAGAACTCGACGATCGGCAGCCAGAACACCCCCGCTCCGATGAAATCGGAGATCAAGGAAGGCGGCGGATGGGATCTCTGGCGGAAGATCGCCGCGCAGGACCCGTCCTTCGGTCATCCCGATAAGTTCTGCTACGATCCCGAGCTGAGCAATTGGATGAGCGCGACCATCACCACCCTCGACCAGAGAATCGTTCCTTATATCAAGAAAATCTGCAAGCGCGATCCCTTCGGCGGAAAGGTCGTCACCGGCGGCATTGTCACCGTCAAGGATTCCGGCTGGCTTTTAAGCTGGACGCTCAACCGTCAGCAGCAGTTCAGAGATCAGCCCAAGGATCAGCTCTGCGTCTGGGTATACGGGCTGTTCACCGATAAGCCGGGCGATTTCGTCAAGAAGCCGATGCGCGACTGCACCGGTAAGGAAATCTGCATGGAATGGCTCTACCACATCGGCGTTCCGACCGATCAGATCGAAGAGATGGCTGAGCACAGCGCCAACACCGTTCCCTGCATGATGCCGTATATCGACGCGTTCTTCATGCCCCGCACCGCCGGCGACCGTCCCGACGTCGTTCCGCAGGGGGCTGTCAACTTCGCGTTCCTCGGACAGTTTGCCGAAACGGCGCGCGACACCATCTTCACGACCGAGTATTCGATCCGCACCGGCATGGAAGCGGTCTACACTCTTTTGAATGTTGACCGCGGCGTACCGGAGGTCTGGGGAAGTGTTTACGACATCCGCGACCTGCTCCACGCAACCGTTGCGCTGCGCGACGGAAAGAAGATCACCGATATGGAGATGGGGCTTGTTGAAAAGCTGGCGCTCAAAGAAGGGCTGAAAAAGCTCGAAGGCACCGAAGTCGAGAAGCTCTTAAAGGAATATAACGTTATCTGATTGACCACAGGAGATTCAACTCTCCATCCATTCATACCTGCCCCTGTCGGAAGCTCCTCCCGGCGGGGGCACTTTCCTTTGTCCGGACAAAAAGGCTTGACTCTTTGTCTTTAGCGCTTTATACTAATAAATAATACATCTTTTGAGAGGAGCTTTTTATGGAACGAAACCTGACCCAAGGCAGCATCATCAAAAACCTCGTCTTTTTCTCACTGCCCTATCTGCTTTCCTTCTTTCTTCAAACGCTTTACGGAATGGCAGACCTTTTTATCATCGGGCAGTTTGATTCGACCGCTTCGGTGACCGCCGTTTCGATCGGCTCACAGGTCATGCATATGCTGACCGTTATGATCGTCGGGCTTGCGATGGGAACGACGGTCGCGGTCGGACGCGCGGTCGGAGAGAAGCGAATGGACAAAGCCGCGCATACGATCGGTAACACCGTCGCCCTCTTTCTCGGCGGAAGCGTTCTTCTGGCGGCGGTTTTGCTGATGCTGGTGCAGCCGATCGTCTCTATTATGTCCACCCCCGCCGAAGCGGTGGAAGGAATGGTTCAGTATCTCATCATCTGTTTTATCGGCATCCCCTTTATCACCGCCTACAACATCATCAGTTCGATCTTCCGCGGGCTTGGCGACAGCAAAAGCCCGATGATCTTTATCGCAGTGGCCTGTATAGCTAATATCCTGCTTGACTATCTGCTGATCGGGGGACTGAAGATGGGGCCTTCCGGCGCGGCGCTTGGCACTACCCTTTCCCAGACCATCAGCGTTATCATCGCGCTTGTTTCGATCCTCAAGCGGAAAAACGGGATCAAGCTGAAAAAATCCGACTTCCGGCTGAAAAAAGAGGCTCTTGTCCCGGTCTTAAAGGTCGGTATTCCGGTCGCGCTTCAGGACGGTCTGATCCAGATCGCTTTTATCCTGATTACCGTCATTGCCAACCGCCGCGGCTTAAACGATGCGGCGGCCGTCGGCATCGTCGAAAAATTCATCAGCATGACCTTTCTGGTTCCTTCTTCGATGCTTTCCTCCGTTTCGGCGCTCGCCGCGCAGAACCTCGGAGCCGGTCAGGAAGTGCGGGCGCGCAAAACGCTTCTTTACGCCATCGCGATCGCGGTCGGCTACGGGATCATCGTTTCTGTCCTTGTCCAGTTCAGCGCCGAATCGATCGTCGGGCTGTTTGAAAAGAGCGAACCGGTCATCCGTTCCGGCGGGCAGTACCTGCGCAGCTACATCTTAGACTGTATTTTCGCCGGGATCCATTTCTGCTTCAGCGGTTATTTCTGCGCCTGCGAACGTTCCGAAATCTCCTTTATGCAGAATATCGTTTCGATCGTACTGGTTCGGATCCCGGTCGCCTACTTAGTCTCCAAAGCCTTTGCCGACACCCTTACCCCGATGGGGCTTGCCGCTCCGGCCGGCTCTCTTTTGTCCGCCGTGATCTGCGTCGCCGCCTATCTGCTCATGACCAGGCGGCAGCGAGCGCATCGCACCCAAGGTTAAGAGTTTTCCACATTCACCCCTTATAACAGTTGAAAACGCTGTCCGTGCTTTTCCTTCCGGACAGCGTTTCTTTATCGATATTTTCTATAATCCGCGCCGGATATACCGAATCTTTTTTTCAGAGAATTGGCAAAAATAACTTTTCAATTGGGGAATGTTGTGCTATACTAGTAACGTTAAAAATGTAAAAGGGGTGTCGCTTTGGAAAAGTATGTCATCAAAGGCGGCAAACGACTGCAGGGTGAAGTCACCATCAGCGCTGCGAAAAACTCCGCTGTCGCAATCCTGCCCGCCGCACTTCTTTCCGACGAACCGTGTATTATAGAGAATGTTCCCAATATCAGCGATATCGACTGCGCCATCAAGATCCTTTCCCGGCTCGGCGCAGACGTAAAGATGCTGAATAAATCGACCCTCCGCATCGACCCCAGCCATATTCAGTCGGATACCGTTGAATATGAGCTTGGAAAGAATATGCGGGCTTCCTATTATTTTATGGGCGCGCTTCTGGGCAAGGTCGGCCACGCCAACGTTTCGATGCCCGGCGGCTGCGACCTCGGCGCACGTCCGATTGATCAGCACCTCAAAGGCTTTCAGGCGCTCGGGGCTGAAAATGCGATCGACCGCGGGATGGTTCGGCTGACGGCTGAAAACCTGACCGGCGCGCACATCTATTTCGACGTCGTAACGGTCGGCGGCACGATCAACGTCATGCTCGCCGCCTGTAAAGCAAAAGGCCTTACCATCATCGAAAACGCCGCCAAGGAGCCGCACATCGTCGATGTCGCGAACTTCTTGAACTCGATGGGCGCGGACATCATGGGCGCAGGCACCGACGTCATCAAGATCCGCGGTGTCGAGCATCTTCATGGGAGCGAATATTCCATTATTCCCGACCAGATCGAGGCCGGAACCTTTATGATTATCGCTGCCGCGACCAACGGGGATATCCTTGTCCGCGGCGTCATTCCCAAGCATCTCGAGGCCGTTACTGCCAAGCTCCAGAAGATCGGAGTCAAGGTGGTCGAATACGATGACGCGATCCGTGTCACCGGGACCGGTATTCTGCGCAAAACGAGCGTCAAGACGATGCCGCATCCCGGCTTCCCGACCGACCTTCAGCCGCAGATCACGACCCTTCTGACGCTGGCCAACGGCACGTCGATCGTAACCGAGGATATTTTTGACAACCGGTTCAAATATGTGGACGAGCTTCGGCGGATGGGCGCGGACATCTCGGTAGACGGAAAAGTTGCTGTGATCGAAGGCACCGGCCATCTCAAGGGCGCTCCGGTCAAAGCCAACGACCTGCGCGCGGGCGCTGCGATGATTATCGCGGGACTGGCCGCCGAGGGCGTGACCGAGATCGAAAACATCCACTATATCGAACGCGGCTACGAGGGCATCGAGCGAAAGCTCCGCGCACTCGGCGCCGACATCAAAAAGATTTCGATCCCCGATCAGTACGTCCAGAAACAGGCGTAACAAAGCGATCGTATCATTCAACAGCAAAAGCGCTGTCCTCTCCAAAAGGTGACAGCGCTTTTTGGAGAGCAAAAAAGGTCTCGGCCTTTTTCGAGGAGAGAACAGTCTTTCATGTCCTTTTTTTTCAACCTTTGCAGTTCCTCAAGCGGGAACTCGACCTTTGTCGGCGACCGCGAAGGGGGACTTCTGTTTGATGCCGGAGTCGGCATCCGCAATTTTTCCAAGTGGCTGCTGACACAGCAGCTGACCCCCGATTCCGTGCGGGGCATCTTTCTGACTCATGAGCACTCCGACCACGTCAAAGGGGTGAGCGTGATCGCCGTCCGTCACCATATTCCGGTTTACGGAAGCGAGGACACCATCCGCTGCCTGATCGATACCGGGCGGCTGACCGGCGAGGAGGAGATTCACGTCATCCGCCGGGAGACCCATCTGGACGGTTTTACCGTAACGGCAGCTCCCACCTCCCACGATTCGCCCGGAAGCGTCTGCTATCGGGTGGATACGCCGGACGGTCATTCGGTCGGGATCTGTACCGACTTAGGGTACGTTTCCCCGATGATTCTGGAGATGATGGCGGGGGCGGATCATCTTCTGATCGAGTCCAACTACGATGAGGATATGCTCCAGAACGGCCCTTATCCCTATATGCTGAAAAAACGGATCTCCTCCAAAATGGGACATCTTTCCAATTCCCAGTGCGCGGAGATGATCGGAAGGATGATCGCTTCCGGCACCCGTTCGTTTTCTCTCGGGCATCTAAGCGAACACAACAACCTTCCTGAGCTGGCTTTTGACACCTCCACCGGCTACCTTTCCCTTCTCGGCCTGACCGAAGGAAAAGACTACCGGCTGAACGTTCTTCCCAAAGTCAACCACGGAGAGGCGGTGATGCTTTAATGCTTCAGGTCATGATCCTCTGCGTCGGAAAACTGAAAGAGCGCTACCTGACCGACGCCTGCGCCGAATACACCAAACGGCTTTCCGCTTTCTGCAAGCTCACCCTTACCGAGCTTCCGGAAGCACGGCTGCCCGATTCCCCATCGGACGCCGAAATCAGAAAAGCGCTTGAAAAGGAAGGAGAACTGATCCTCTCCAAGATCCCGCGGGACGCCTATGTGATTCCGATGTGCATCGAAGGAAAGATGATCTCCTCTCCCGCCCTTTCGGAAAAACTCACCTCGGTTCCCTTATCGGGAAAAAGCTGCATCGTCTTTGTGATCGGAAGCTCCTGCGGGCTGTCCGACGCAGTAAAGGCGCGTGGCGATTTTAAGCTGTCCATGTCTCCGATGACCTTTCCCCACCAGCTGGCGCGCGTCATGCTTCTGGAACAGATCTACCGCGGCTTCATGATTGCCGCCGGAAACAGGTATCATAAATAAAGAGAAACGCCTTACGAAATGAAGGAGGAAACCTACCCATGATCAGAAACGATCTGCGCAACATTGCCATCGTCGCCCACGTCGACCATGGCAAAACGACCCTGCTCAATGAAATGCTCAAACAGGGCGGCGCTTTCCGCGAAAATCAGGTTGTTGAAGACCGCGTCATGGACTCGAACGACCTTGAACGCGAACGCGGAATCACCATCACGTCCAAAAACACCGCTCTCCACTATAAGGGCACCAAGATCAACGTCATCGATACCCCCGGCCATGCCGACTTCGGCGGCGAGGTCGAACGTATCCTCAAGATGGTTGACGGCATCCTTCTGTTGGTCGATGCTTTTGAGGGCTGTATGCCCCAGACCCGCTTCGTTTTGCAGAAAGCAATGGAGCTTGGCCACAAGATCATCGTCGTCGTCAACAAGATCGACCGTCCCGATGCGCGTCTTTATGAGATCGAAGAAGAGGTTCTCGAGCTTCTGCTGGATCTGAACGCGACCGAGGAACAGCTTGACTCGCCGGTCATCTACTGCTCCGGCCGTGAAGGCATCGCTTCCTATTCCCCCGACCAGAAGGGCACCGACCTTCAGCCGCTGTTCGATAAGATCCTCGAGCACATCGATCCGCCTAAGGGCGACGCGGAAGGCCCGCTCCAGATGATGGTTTCTTCGATCGACTACAACGACTACGTTGGCCGTATCGCGGTCGGACGCGTGACCCGCGGCACCATCCATACCGGTCAGGAAGTCATGATCTGCGACTATCATAACCCCGACACCCATTACCGCGGAAGAGTCGTCACCCTCTACCAGTTCGACGGCCTGAAAAAGGTTCCCTGCGAGAGCGCGACCGTCGGCGACATCGTATGTGTTTCCGGTATCGAGAACATCACGATCGGCGAAACGATGTGCGATCCGTCGCTCGTTGAGGCGCTCCCCTTCCAGAAGATCAGCCAGCCGACCGTTGAAATGACCTTCGGCGTCAACACCTCTCCCCTTGCCGGCCGGGAAGGAAAGTTCGTCACCTCCCGTCAGATCCGCGACCGTCTCCAGAAGGAGCTGCTCAAGGACGTATCGCTGCGCGTTTCCGACACCGATTCGGCGGATACCTTCCTCGTCGCGGGCCGCGGTGAAATGCACCTCTCGATCCTGATTGAGACGATGCGCCGCGAAGGCTATGAGTTCCAGGTCAGCAACCCCCACGCGATGTTCAAAGAGATCGACGGCAAAAAGTGCGAGCCTATTGAACGTCTGGTCATCGACGTTCCCGACACCGCGACCGGCGTTGTCATGGAAAAGATGGGCTACCGCAAGGGCGAGCTTCAGACGATGGTTCCTCAGGGAAGCCGCGTCAAACTTGAGTTTCTGATCCCCGCCCGCGGTCTGTTCGGCTACAAGAACGAGTTCCTGACCGATACCAAGGGCGAAGGCATCATGGCCTCGGTATTTGAGTGCTACGCTCCCTACAAGGGCGATATCCCGACCCGCAATACCGGTTCGCTGATCTCCTTCGAGACCGGCGTGGCCGTTGTCTACGGTCTTTACAACGCTCAGGAGCGCGGTCAGCTCTTTATCGGCGCAGGCACCGACGTATACGAAGGCATGATCGTCGGCCAGTCTCCCAAGGCGGAAGACATCGTCGTCAACGTCTGCAAGGAAAAACACCTGACCAATACCCGTTCCTCCGGTGCGGATGACGCACTCCGTCTGGTTCCGCCCAAAACGATGAGCCTTGAGCAGTGCATCGAGTTCATCGCTGAGGACGAACTGATCGAGGTTACCCCGAAGAACCTCCGTATGCGCAAAGTCATTCTGGACAAGACCCAGCGTATGAAAGCCTGGGCGGCAAAGCGCAAATAATCAAGCTGTATCAAGGCGCAAGGAAGCGTAGTGAATCGTTTCCCTGCGCCTTTTTTCCTGCCAAAATACTATGGAAAGGATTTTTTCGATGGAAAACCTGCTTTTCAGCCTCAATTCGACGATGCCGCTCTTTCTGGTCATGGTCATCGGGTACTTCTTAAAGAAAAAAGGGATGCTGACCCGCGGCTTTACCTCCGCCGCCGAGAAATTCAACTTTGACGTCACCCTCCCCGCCCTTTTAATCCGCGACCTTTCGGCAATCGACATCTACGGAACCTTCGACCTCAAGTTCGTGATCTTCTGCGCCCTCGCGACAACCGGATTTTTCGGGATCGTCTGGATCCTTGCCCGGCTTCTGATCAAAAATAAAGACAGCGTCGGCGCGTTCGTTCAGGTCGCCTGCCGCTCCAGTGCCGCGGTTCTCGGCGTTGCGCTGATTCAGAATATGTACGGCACCTCCGGCATGGCGCCGATGATGATTATCGGCGCGGTTCCCCTCTTCAACATCTACTCCGTCCTGATCCTGACGCTTGAAAATAAGGAGAATCAGGGCAAGGGCGTTATCAAGAAAGCGCTTGTCAACATCGCGAAAAACCCGATCATCATCGGTATCGTGATCGGATGCCTGATCTCTCTCTCCGGCATCACCCTCCCCACCATCGTCAGCAAGACGGTCAACAACTTCGCCGCGATGGCGACCCCGCTCGCGCTCGTCGTAATCGGCGCTGCCTTTGAATTCTCCGGCGCGCTGAAAAGCCTGCGTCTGGGTATCGTCGGCGCTCTCACCAAGCTGCTCCTGATCCCGGCTGTTTTCCTTCCGCTGGCGTGGCTGTGCGGCTTCAGAAACGAAAAGATGGTCGCGATCATGGTCATGCTCTCCAGTGCCTCGACCCCCAGCTGCTATATCATGGCGAAAAACATGGGCGGCGACGCTGAGCTTTCCTCCAGCGTAATCGTCCTGACCACCCTCTTTTCTGCCTTTACTCTTACCTTCTGGATCTGGCTGCTTAAAAGCCTTTCGCTGATCTGACTTCCGGCTTTCTATATACATATAATCCCGCATAATCCGTTTTTATACGCATATTATGCGGGATTTATTGTATATTTTACGCAAATCAGCCATCTGATTTTCCATCTCATCGCTATTTTTTGTTCATCTGTCCAAAATACGGTAATTTATGCGAAAAACTGCATTTTACACTTGATTTCCTGAATAATGAGTGTATAATATACTCATAGCACAAAAACAAATACCGATCTGGTATTGAAAAGGAGTCTTTATTATGGGAAGCATCAAAAAAGTCGTACTCGCTTATTCCGGCGGTCTGGATACCTCGATCATCATTCCGTGGCTGAAAGAGAATTACGATAACCCCGAAGTCATCTGCGTCTCCGGCAACGTCGGACAGGACGCCGAGCTGGAAGGACTGGAAGAGAGAGCAAAAAAGACCGGTGCTTCCAAGCTCTATATCGTTGACATCCAGAAAGAGTTCGTTGAGGACTACGTTTTCCCGACCCTGAAGGCGGGCGCGGTCTACGAAAACAAATACCTGTTGGGTACTTCTTTCGCAAGACCCGTCATCGCCAAAAAGATCGTCGAGATCGCCAAGGCGGAGGGTGCCGATGCGATCTGCCACGGCTGCACCGGCAAGGGCAACGACCAGGTTCGTTTTGAACTGGCGATCAAGGCGCTCGCTCCTACCATGAAGATCATCGCTCCCTGGAGAGAGTGGACGATCAAATCCAGAGAGGAAGAGATCGACTACGCCGAAGCGCATAACATCCCCCTCAAGATCAACAAGGAAACCAACTACTCCAAAGACATGAACCTCTGGCACCTTTCCCACGAAGGCCTTGACCTTGAGGATCCCGCGAACGAGCCGCAGTACAACAAACCCGGATTCCTCGAACTGGGCGTTTCTCCCGAGATGGCTCCCGACAAAGCCACCTACATCACCCTCCACTTTGAAAAAGGCATCCCGACCGCTCTGGACGGAAAAGAGATGGACGGCGTTACCCTGATTAAGACGCTGAACAAGATCGGCGGCGAAAACGGCATCGGTCTTGCGGATCTGGTCGAGAACCGTCTGGTCGGCATGAAGTCGAGAGGCGTCTACGAGACTCCCGGCGGAACCATCCTCTACCATGCGCACGACGTTCTCGAAACGATCTGCCTGGATAAAGAGACCCAGCATTATAAACAGCAGGTCGCCCTGAAGTTTGCCGATCTGGTTTATAACGGTCAGTGGTTCACTCCTTTAAGAGAAGCCCTCTCCGCTTTCGTCGATAAGACCTCCGAAACCGTCACCGGCAACGTAAAGCTCAAGCTCTATAAAGGCAACATCATCAACGCCGGCGTCACCTCTCCCTACACCCTCTATGATGAAGAGGTTGCGACCTTCTCGGAAGATCACGTCTACAACCAGAAGGATGCAGGCGGCTTCATCAACCTGTTCGGTCTCCCGATTCAGGTCAAGGCTATGCTGGACGAGAAACGCGGCAAGTAAGCCACAGATGGTAAGATAACCTATACACAGCTTCCAAAGATGGAAAGAGAACACTGGGGAGGCGGAAACGTCTCCTCGGTTTGTCTTTGGACGGAAGTTTTTTCCGGAAGCAGAAAGGTCTTCCGTCTGAAGATAAACGATAAACATAAACGGATAAGGGTGATCATCATGGCAAAAATGTGGGCCGGACGGTTCAAAAAAGAAACCGATCAGGGCGTCAACGACTTCAATTCCTCGATTTCTTTCGATGCGCGGATGTATCGTCACGACATCATGGGCTCGATCGCGCACGCGACCATGCTCGGAAAGACCGGTATCCTCTCACAGGCAGACGTGGACGTAATCCGGGAAGGACTGACCTCGATTCAGGAGGACATCGAATCGGGCGCACTTTCCTTTGACCCGCAGGCAGAGGACATTCATATGTTCATCGAAGCGGAGCTGACCTCCCGGATCGGCGACGCCGGAAAGCGTCTCCATACCGCCCGCTCGAGAAACGATCAGGTTGCGCTCGATATCCGGCTCTATCTCCGGGACGAGATCGACGAGATCAAAGCCCTGACGGTCAAGCTGATCCGCACCCTCTGCACGATGGCGGAAGAGCATACTGAAACGATCATGCCGGGCTATACCCACCTTCAGCGCGCTCAGCCGATCACCTTTGCCCAGCATCTGATGGCCTACGCAGGAATGTTCCTGCGCGACCTCGGACGGCTGACCGATACCAAAAAGCGGATGAACTTTTCTCCCCTCGGAAGCGGCGCTCTTGCCGGAACGACCTACCCGATCGATCGGAACATGACCGCTTCTCTCCTCGGCTTCACCGGCCCGGTCATGAATACGCTGGACGGTGTATCCGACCGCGATTTCTGCATCGAGCTTGGAAGTGCGATCTCGATGGTTATGATGCACCTCTCCCGCTTCTCGGAAGAGGTCATCCTCTGGTGCAGCTGGGAGTTTAAGTTCCTCGAACTGGACGATGCCTTTGCGACCGGCTCCTCGATCATGCCCCAGAAAAAGAATCCCGACGTGGCTGAGCTTGTCCGCGGAAAGACCGGAAGGGTGTACGGCGATCTCGTAACCCTGCTTTCGATGATGAAATCTCTCCCCCTCGCCTACAATAAGGATATGCAGGAAGATAAAGAGGCAATCTTTGATGCGGTCGATACCGTCAAGCTCTGCCTCTCGACCTTTGAGCCGATGCTGAAAACCGCCACCGTCTTAAAGGACAATATGCGCGCCGCCGCCGCAAAAGGCTTCATCAACGCAACCGACTGCGCCGACTATCTGACAAAAAAAGGCGTTCCCTTCCGCGACGCCTATAAGATCACCGGAACGCTGGTCGGGATCTGTGTGGACAAGGGGCTGACCCTTGAAACGCTCCCGCTCTCCGAGTACAAGGCGCTCTCTCACGTTTTTGAGGAGGACGTGTATCAGGCAATCGACCTTACAACCTGTGCCTTCTCCCGCAGATGCACCGGCGGCCCGGCGAAAGAAAAGGTCGAAGAGCAGATCCGCTGGGCCTATTCCCAGCTCGATCAGCTGGACTGAATCGCGAACCGAACCATGGCCCAAACTGCGGATGGAATATAATCAAACCATTGTTTTATTCTGAGAAAGGTGTACAATAGATGATAAAGGCCAAAATTTTTATTGACGGAAGCGAAGGAACGACCGGCCTGCGGATCCATGAGCGGATCTCGGTACGGGATGACATCACCCTCCTTACGATCGATCCCGAAAAGAGAAAAGACCCGTCTGAACGGAAAAAGCTGATCAACGAAAGCGACATCACCTTCCTCTGTCTGCCGGATGCGGCGGCGGTCGAAGCGGTTTCGCTGGCAGAGGGAAAGGTGCGGATCATCGACGCTTCGACCGCCCACCGTACCCTCCCCGGCTGGAACTACGGCTTCCCGGAGCTTGCCCCCTCCTTCCGCGAGGGGATCAGGACCGGTGCACGGGTCGCGGTTCCCGGATGTCACGCCTCCGGCTTTATCGCCTGTGTCTATCCGCTGATCAAAAGCGACATTCTCCCCGCCAACTATCCGGTGACCTCTTTCTCGCTGACCGGCTACTCGGGCGGCGGAAAAAAGATGATCGCGCAGTATGAGGATGAAAACCGCTCCAAGCTTCTGGACGCGCCCCGTGAATACGCCCTTTCCCAGAAGCACAAGCACTTAAAGGAAATGAAAGCGATCACCGGCCTTGCGCAGGAACCGCTCTTTACCCCGATCGTTGCCGATTATTATTCCGGCATGGTCGTCTCCGTCCCGCTTTATACGAAGCTTCTTTTGAAGAGCCGGACTGCCGAGAGCCTGCATGATTTTTATGAACAGTACTACGCCGGTGAGGCCTTTGTCACCGTCGCGCCTTTCGGAAGCGAAGCGGAGGATGCGGGCTTCCTCGCCGGGAACAAGCTCTCCGGCTGGGACGGAATGAAGCTTTTCATCACCGGAAACGACGAACGGGTGATGGTATCCGCCGTATTCGACAACCTCGGAAAAGGCGCGTCGGGCGCCGCGATCCAGTGCCTGAACATCATGACCGGCGCACCGGAAACTTATGGTCTGAATCTGTAACAACGAGAAGGAGAAAAAAGATGTTAGTCAACTTTGAAGGATATAAATTTGTAGACGGAGGCGTTGTCGCCGCCAAAGGTTTTCAGGCTTCCGGACTTCACTGCGGCATCCGCAAAAATAAAGCGAAAAAAGACCTTTCTCTCTTAACGGCCGCCGGTCCCGTTCCGGCTGCGGGCGTCTACACCCAGAATAAAGTCAAAGGCGCGCCAATCGCCGTCTGCAAAGAGCACTTAAAAGACGGCTATGCACAGGCCGTTATCGTAAACTCCGGCATCGCCAATACCTGCAACGCCGACGGGATCGAAAAGGCAAAAGGCATGGCGCATATCGCCGCAAAAGCCCTCGGAATCGAAGACGAGGACGTTTTAGTCGGTTCGACCGGCGTAATCGGCCAGCCGCTTCCCCTTGAGCCGGTTCAGATGCATATCGATGAACTGTTCCATTCCCTTTCCTCCGACCCGGAAGGCGGTCTTCGCTTTGAAGAAGGAATCATGACCACCGATACCCTTCCCAAGCAGGTCGCGGTCGAATTTCCTCTCGGCGGAAAGAACTGCCGGATCGGCGGCTGCGCCAAAGGTTCCGGCATGATCCACCCGAATATGGCGACCATGCTCTGCTACCTCACGACCGACGTTTCGATCACACCCGAACTGCTTCAGACCGCACTCAAACGGGTGGTGGACGATACCTTTAATATGGTCAGCGTGGACGGCGATACCTCGACCAACGATACCTGCATCATCATGGCTTCGGGCGCTGCCGGAAACGCGGTCATCAACAGCCAGAACGAGGACTTTACCCAGTTCGTAAACGCGCTCTACGTCGTTCTGATGAATCTTTCGCGGATGATCGCCGCCGATGGAGAAGGCGCGACCCGTCTGGTCGAATGCGTCGTATCCGGCGCTTCCGATAAGCAGCAGGCCCGCATCGTCGCCAAATCGGTCATCTGCTCTTCTCTGATGAAAGCCGCGATCTTCGGCGCCGACGCCAACTGGGGGCGTGCCCTCTGCGCAATCGGCTATGCTCCGGTCGATGTCGATGTCAATAAGGTCGATATGTCCTTTGCTTCGGCGGCAGGCGTTTTGCCGGTCTGCAAAGACGGATCCGGCATCCCCTTCTCGGAGGAAATGGCCAAGGAAATCCTCTCCCAGCCGGAGGTCAAGCTGCTGATCGATCTGAATGCCGGCGAAGAGAAAGCCGTTGCATGGGGCTGTGACCTGACCTATGACTACGTTCGGATCAACGGCGATTACCGTTCCTGATTGTACCTGTTTATGAAAGGAGCGTTGTAAAAATGGAGCAGATTTCTAACGTGATTAAAGCCGAGGTACTCAATCAGGCCCTCCCCTATATCCAAAAATACCACGATAAGATCGTCGTCGTCAAATACGGCGGAAACGCAATGACCAGCCCGGAGTTAAAAGACGCGGTCATGAGCGACATCGTCCTTCTGGGACTGGTCGGAATCAAGGTTGTCCTCGTCCACGGCGGCGGCCCCGAAATCAGCGATATGCTGAAGCGTGTCGGCATCCAGAGCCGGTTTGTAAACGGCCTGCGCTATACGGATGAGGAGACCGCCGAAATTGTCCGGATGGTTCTGGCCGGAAAGGTCAACAAAGGCCTTGTCTCTTCGCTGGAGCACCATGGCGGAAACGCGCTTGGACTCTGCGGAAGCGACGGACAGATGCTGAAGGTCAAAAAACTCGAGGCCAGCGAGGACTTAGGGTATGTCGGCGAGATCACCGACGTCAACGTCAAAGTTATCACCGATGCCCTTGACAACGGCTTTATCCCGGTCATCGCGACCGTTGCGACCGATGAGCAGGGACAGGTCTACAACATCAACGCCGATACCGCCGCCGCACGGATCGCCGCCGCACTCGGAGCGGAAAATCTGATCCTGATGACCGATATCCGCGGTCTTTTGCAGGATAAAAACGATGAATCGACCCTGATCCCCGAAGTCCATGTCTCGGAGGTTCCTTTCCTGATTAAGCAGGGGATTATCTCCGGCGGCATGATTCCGAAGATCGAATGCTGCGTGGAAGCGGTTCGCCGCGGCGTTCCCAAGGCCATCATCATTGACGGAAGAATCCCCCATTCGATCTTGATCGAAATCCTTTCCAACGAAGGGGTCGGAACGCTGTTCAAATAAGGAGCGGATCATCATGACTTTTCAGGAAATCAAGGCGCATGATCAGGCGCATATCATGAACACCTACGGAAGAAGCGACGCCTGTATCGTTACAGGCAAGGGCGCGCTCTGCAAAGATACCGAGGGAAAAGAGTACATCGACTTTACCTCTGGCATCGGAGTCAACTCGCTCGGCTTCTGCGATGAGGACTGGGTCAAGGCGGTCTCCGCACAGGCCTCTACCCTTCAGCATATCTCCAACCTCTACTACACCCTTCCCGATGTCGAGCTTGCCGACACCCTCTGCGCCCGCACCGGCTACGCAAAGGTCTTTTTCGGAAACTCGGGCGCGGAAGCGAACGAAGGTGCCATCAAGGTCGCCCGTAAATACAGCTTTGATACATACGGAGCCGGAAGAGATAAAATCGTAACGCTGGTCAACTCCTTCCACGGCCGCACCGTCACCACCCTTGCCGCGACCGGTCAGGATGTTTTCCATACCTTCTTCTTTCCCTTCACCGAAGGCTTTGTCTACGCGAAGGCCGGTTCGATGGAGGATCTGAAGGCGGCCTGCGACGGAAGCGTCTGCGCGCTGATGCTTGAGTTTATCCAGGGCGAGGGCGGCGTTGTTCCGCTGGATCCGGAATACGTCAAAGAAGCGGCAGCTTTCTGTAAAGAAAACGATATTCTCCTGATTGCCGACGAGGTTCAGACCGGCATCGGCCGCACCGGAACCCTTCTTGCCTCCGAGCAGTTCGGCGTTTTCCCCGACATCACGACCCTTGCCAAGGGGCTTGGCGGCGGTCTCCCGATCGGCGCGGTCATGGTCAGTGAAAAGCTCTCGAACGTTATGGGCGCTTCGAGCCACGGCTCGACCTTCGGCGGAAACCCGGTCGTATGCGCCGGCGCCAACACCGTTTTAAAAAAGCTGGACGATACGATGCTGAAAAGCGTCTTAGAAAAGGGCGAGACGATCCGCGCCGCTCTCTCCGGCTGCAAAAACGTCGCTTCGATCACCGGCCTCGGGATGATGATCGGCATCGAGCTGAAAGAAGGGACGAGCGCTGAAGTCCGCGCCGCCTGCATGGAAAAGGGACTTCTGGTTCTGACCGCAAAAGCAAAAGTCCGCCTGCTCCCGCCCCTCACGATTTCGGACGAAGAGCTTGAAAAAGGGCTTGAAATTCTCAAAATTGTACTTGACGCCTAAAAAAATAGGTGCTATAATATGTTTTTCAAAACCGGTTATTCAAAGAAGGCCGCGTTTCAAAAGCCCTCTTTGCTGAATAAAAGCGTATGAAAGGATGGTTATTATGACCAAACATCTTCTGAAGATGGCCGATCTGAATCAGGAGGACATCATTGAGCTGCTCAATCTCGCCGATCAGCTCAAATACGATCAGAAACACGGAATCCCCCACCGTCTGCTCGAGGGCAAGACGCTGGGCATGATCTTCCAGAAAGCTTCCACTCGTACCCGCGTTTCGTTTGAAACCGGTATGTACCAGCTGGGCGGTCTCGCACAATTCCTTTCCTCCCGCGACCTTCAGATCGGCCGCGGCGAGCCGGTACAGGATACCGCCCGCGTTCTCTCCAGATACTTAAACGGCATTATGATTCGTACCTTTGAGCAGAAGGAAGTCGAAGATCTCGCCGGATACGGCCATATCCCGATCATCAACGGTCTGACCGATTATGCGCATCCCTGCCAGATCCTCGCCGACCTGATGACCATCCGCGAGTACAAAGGTTCTCTCGAAGGCCTGAACTTCTGCTATATCGGCGACGGAAACAATATGGCGAACTCTCATATCGTCGGCGCTCTGACGGTCGGCATGAATGTTTCGATCGCCTGCCCTGACGGCTACCGCCCGCATCCGGACGTTCTCAAATTTGCTGAAAAATACGGCGATAAGTTTAAGATCAGCAACAACGTCCTCGAAATGGCCGCAAACGCAGATGTCCTCGCGACCGACGTCTGGGCTTCGATGGGACAGGAATCGGAAGCAAAAGAACGCCGCAAAGTCTTCGCTGGCTTCCAGATCAACGATGACGTTCTCGCCGCCGCTCGTTCCGGCGCACTCGTCCTCCACTGCCTGCCCGCTCACCGCGAGGAAGAGATCACCACCAAGGTCTTTGAAGCACACGCAAACGAGATCTTCGACGAAGCGGAAAACCGTCTGCACGCTCAGAAAGCGGTTCTCGTCAAACTGATGGGGCCGAAAGAAATCTGATTTTTCATCGTTCCGGATACAAAACGGTCTTGCTTTTTTAGAGCAAGGCCGTTTTTTGCTGAATTTTTCTGCATTTAGATGCCCACTTTTTCCGCCGCGCGCTTCACCCAGTCGGAGTCCTTAAAGACTGCGCGTCCGACACCGATCAGATCCGCTTCCCCGTTTTCAAGGATCCGCTCGCCGTCCTCGATCTCGGTGATGCCGCCGGTCATAATGACCGGAATAGAGATCTCTTTTTTCAGAGCCGATGTCACGTCGGTATAATACCCTTCGTGCGCGCCTTTTCCCCGAACGATATATCCGTTCATTCCTCCCGAGACGTCGAGGATGCTGATCCCAGCCTGTTCAAACGCTTTCGCCGCGGCAATCGCGTCCGCAAGCAGGTTTCCGCCCTCCTGATAATCCATCGCGCCGAGCCGGAGAAGGATCGGATACCCGTCTCCGACCGCCTCACGAACCGCGCGGATCGCCTCCAGATGAATACGGATCCGGTTTTCGATCGAACCGCCGTACTCATCTTCCCGGTGGTTGGTCAGCGGCGAATAGAACTGATCGAGAAGATAGCCATGCGCCGAATGAAGTTCGACCGCATCATACCCTGCCTTCTTGGCACGGACAGCCGCGCGGGCAAAGTTCTCGACGGTTTTTTCGATCTCTTCCTGGCTCATCGCATGATCCGCGGCCTTCCGTTTCGGAAGCGCTACAACCGACGGACCGATCGACGGAAGTCCGTTTCCCTCCGCAGCGGCTCCGGCGTGGCTGATCTGAGCGGCGATTTTAGAACTATTTTTATGAACGATCTCTACAATTTTGGAAAGCCCATCGATCGCCTGATCGTCCGCAATCGAGACCTGCTTCGGATGCGCTTTTCCTTCCGGCGAGATGTAGCTGTGCTCGGTGATTACGAGCGAAAAATGCCCGCCCGCGGTCTTTTCGTCATAGTAGCTCAACAACTTATCCGATACCCGTCCCGCTTCATTGGCGGTCGAACTCGCCATCGGCGGCATGATCAGACGGTTTTTGAGTATAAGATTTTTTGCAGTCAGTGGCTCTTTCATTTTTACCATTTGGACCAGCTCCTTTCCCCCTATACTTTTATTATACACCATGGAGTGGACTCCAAGTCAAGTCCCCCTCTTTTGGTAGGATTTAAGCCAAAACGGCTCTTTTTCATGCGAAATTGACTCCAAACGGCATCAATTTCTATCCAAAAATAGAAAATCCCGATACTTTTGGTTTTTACGCCAAAAATACGGAATTTTTTTGAAACATCCATCAGCCTGCCGAAACGGGAGGCCAGAAAAGTTTTGCGGTTTTCGTAGAAAACGGCTTTCGTCAAAAGCGACCGTAACTCTTTTACGCAGAGCGCTCTGCAAGAGAGAGCGCGTCCCCTCTGAAACGCACTTCCGATACGGAAACTTTTTCTTTTTGGAGAATATTTTGGGTCTTGCTGCGCAAGACAACTGAAATTGGAACGCTTTTCAGCCGTGAAACAGCGTAAATATCGGTTTTAAGTGCAAGCAAAGGACTCTGTCCTTTTGAAACCTGCAAGCCCTTTTTTGAAGGGCTTGACCCCAAAATCTATTGACCGAGTTCGGTAAGATTGGGCGCATCAAACGTCTCGGCGACCTCTTCCGGCTCCATCAGCGGATCCGGAGTATGATGTCTGCGCACTGACCGGACACGGCGGCGCCCATCAGCTTATGACCGTCATCTACTGATGACCGTCATCTACTGATGACTGCATAAAATCAAAGAACCGGCTTGCCGTCCGTATTGTACAGACAGCAAACCGTTTTTTTATCACTTAATCATCCAGTTTGAGATCCCCATCTTTGATCCAGCCGACCTTCCGGAAGGCTTTTCCGAGCGCCCAGCAGAGCACCGCCGGAAGCACAAAGCTAATCAGGATCAGCCCGATCCAGTCAAACGCCGTAATCGAAGCCTTAACGCCGTTTGCAACGTCGGTGAGCCATCCGGTGTAGACGCCGATCTGTCCGACCAGACCGCAAGTGCCCATGCCGGACGAAATCGCCGGGCCGTTCATTTCCAGCTTAAACAGACAGGTCGCCATCGGGCCGGTGATTGCCGAAGCAAGGATCGGAGGAAGCCAGACCCGCGGATTTTTGAGGATATTGCCCATCTGAAGCATCGATGTGCCCAACCCCTGGGAAACGAAACCGCCGACCTTATTTTCTTTCCAGCTCATCACCGCAAAACCGACCATCTGCGCACAGCACCCGGCGACCGCCGCGCCGCCCGCAAGCCCGGTCAGCGAAAGGGTCATACAGATCGCCGCCGAAGAGATCGGAAGCGTAAGCGCAATTCCAACCAAGACCGAGATCAGGATTCCCATCCAGAGGGGCTGCTGATTGGTCGCCCAGCGAATGACCTCACCCAGTGCGCTTGCCGCCGAACCGATGGCCGGTGCGATCAGCATCGAAAGCCCACAGCCGGAAAGGATCGTCACGCAAGGAGTGACCAGAATATCGATTTTGGTTTCTTTGGATACCATTTTTCCAAGCTCCGCCGAAACGATCGCAATCACCAGTACCGAAAGCGGGCCACCCGCGCCCCCGAGCGCATTCGCCGAATAACCGACCGCCGCAAGCGAGAAAAGAACGAGCGGCGGGCAATGGAGCGCATACCCGATTGCGATGGCCATTGCGCTTCCCGAAACGCTCTTTCCGAATCCTCCGATCGTATCGAGCGTCTCGATATGGAGCTGCTGCCCCAAGGTCGAAAGGATCGTCCCAACCAGAAGCGATGCGAAAAGCCCCTGCGCCATCGCGCCGAGCGCCTCGATTCCATACCGCTGCCAGGATATAACGATATCCTTTTTCCGCAGAAATGCCTTTACTTTCTCCAAAACCAAACATCCTTCCATACGCGTTTTCAGCCGAACGGCTGAGTATGTACAGATTATACCATATATGTGTCTTGACAGTAAAGAGTAAAATAACAGAACATCCCCATTTTTATGAGAATTTTTCGTTAGTTCTGCTTGCGGACAATGTTGTACTCATCGCCGAACTTGAAAAACGGGCAGTTCAGCCCATTCCCTCTCAGACTTCGCTCGTAGTCATCCATATCCATCTCGACTTGCAGCACACACTCATAGTCGTCCGTTTCTTCGTTATATTCATAATTCATGCAGACTTCACACGGATTGGAAACGCCCATTTTTTTCTCCTTTGTACAAATTTAATATAGCAAAAACTCCCCATCTGCAAACCAGACAGGGAGTTTTTCATTTGTACCGGCATCGCTCTATCTTCCCAGGCCGTCGCCAGCCAAGTATTTTCGACACTGATGAGCTTAACTTCTGTGTTCGGTATGGGAACAGGTGTGACC
>JALEHK010000023.1 GCA_022770625.1 Oscillospiraceae bacterium
GTATGTACACCGGCGGCGCACAGCCGCTCCGCCATATCGACGCTTTGCAGATAGGGAACCAGTTCATCTTTGTCGCCGTGGATCAGCAGGAAAGGCGGATATTCGACGCCGTCTTTGATCTTTGCGACCGGATTCATCGAATCCATCTTCTCCGGCCATTTTTCCTCAGCCGTTCCGAAAAGCCCGTACAGGAGTTTTCCGGCCTCGGGATTTTCTTTGGCGCGGTGCTTGGTCGCTTCAAAAAGCGCCGGAACGTCGGCCGGCCCGAAGCAGTCCACCACCATTTTGACCTTATCCGACAGCTCGGGGTATTCGCTTGTCCGATAGGCGGGATCATCTCCGGTCAGCCCCACAAGAAGCGCGGTGTTGCCGCCGGACGAGGTGCCCCAGATCCCGATCCTTGTGGGATCGATCCGGTATTCGGCGGCGTTTGCCCGCAGGAAACGGATCGCGGTCTTAACGTCCTCCAAAAAAGCGGGAGTCTGAAAACCGTCCAGCGCCGAACGATGGGTGACCATCGCAACGACATAGCCGTTGCGCGCAAACTCGCTCATCTGCGGCAGCTCATAGGTGATATCCGGGAATGTCCATGCGCTTCCCTGTACAAAAACGATGCAGGGAAACACCTTTCCTTCTCCTTCCGGGCGGAGAGCCGCCTGCGGGAGAAGAAGGTGAAGCTTGAGCGAAAGCCCCTGTGCGGTTGAATAGACAATATCCGGTTTATAAGAAGCCAGTCCCTCAAACGCGGGGTTATTTTTGATTGAATGGACAATCAGTTTTGACATATCGTGTCCCTTCTTTTTTCAGCTTTTTTCGTAGATCTGTTCGGGGTCAAAGCGGACGCCGAATGCGCCGAGCGAAGCGTGATTGCTGTTTCCGCCGAAGGGAGCGTCCTGCGGCTCGCCCTTTACTTCGCCCGAAAGGATCTTCTCGCAGAGAGCGGCGGCGTCATGATTGATCGAAGCGGGCATCGGAAGGCAGACGACATTTGCGGCGTAGCCGATATGTCCGTTATAATCTCGGTCGTAGTAAGGCTCGAGTGAGATCAGCTTTTTGGCGGTGGAAAGAAGGGTATCGACGCCGGATTTGGGCTTGACCCGGTCGCCGGAGGAGAGGAGGGTGTTGCCGTTGCAGGCGTCGCCGGTATAGATGATCCGCTCTTTGACGTCAAGGAAACTGATCCCGCCGGGGGTGTGGCCGGGCGTTTCATAAACGACGACCTTCCGTCCGCCGAGGTCGATCACGTCTCCTTCGCGGAGAGGTTTCAGCTCAGGCGTTTTGTCGAATGCAGCCACATCGCTTTCCTGAACCGAGAAAAGCCCGCCGCTCATCCCGTTCATCATCCGGACGTAAAATTTTCTCGTTTCAATATCCAGCGTGCGCGTTGCTTCAAAATCGTCCTCATGCAGATACACTTCATCAAAAAATCCGATACCGCCGACATGATCGACATGACCGTGGGTGCAGGCGACCATCAGCGGCTTATTGGTCAGTCTCTCGCAAAGGGCTTTTACATCAAACGTTCCGGTTCCGGTGTCGATCAGAAGTGCTTTTTCCTCTCCTTCGAGAAGGAACATGGCATCCATTCCGTATTCATTGATGCACCAGGTCTTATAAGCGATCATCGAAACGATCGGGGCTGTGATCTGCATAGTGAACATCCTTTCTATCGGTCATTTTGTTGGATAACATTTTCTTCTATTTTTTCCATTGTAGCGCAAAAATGATAAAAATGCAAGATAATGGAGTATAAAAAAGATGAAATTTGCACTTTTTTTTTATAAAACGGTTTTTACAAAACGGTTTTTTACAAAACCTGCCGTTTCTTTTCGGCAGAGAAAAAGGTGCGGCGAAGGACGGCTTTTGATTTCCCGCCGGTCAGGAAAAGAAAGAGCGTATAGACCGCCGCCATCAGAAGAATCCCCGAAAAGGTCTGAAGTCCCTGAAATCCGGGAGAGATACGATGGCTTTCCAGCAGATAAGCGGCCGCAGAAGCCGCCGCTGCCGAAACAAGCGGGCGGAGGATCCATCCGGTAAAGGAAAAGGTCACCTTTGTGATCCGGCAGAGCCGCCCGATCGAAAGGGAGGCGTTGACGAAGCTGGTAAAAAAGAGGACGGAGATATATCCTTTCATCCCGAACAGCGGCAGCAGCGTGTACAGCAGTAAAACGCTTAACGACGAGTCGATGATCGAGTAGCGCAGGACGGAAAGCTGCTCATCCAGCCCTTTTAAGAGCGCGTCGGCGACCGTGTCCAGATAGAGGATCGGCGTCAGCGGCGCCATGACCCAGAGCATCCGCCCCGCTTCCGGTTTTCCGAAAACGGCACTTCCGATCTGCTCTCCGAACAGGATAAAAACGGCGGAGACCGGAAGAGCAAAGAAGAAGGTGGCTTTCAGTGCCTCTCCGGTCAGCCGGTCGATCTCGGCGTTTTTTCCTTCCGCACGCCACTGGGCGACCTCCGGGATCAGAAGAGAGGAAAAGGAGGTGATCAGAGCCGATGGAAAAGAGAGCACCGGCATGACCATTGCTTCCATCATCCCGTACTGGGAGAGGGCAAGCGTCCGGTCGGCTCCGTAGCGGGAAAAGCCGCGCGGGATCAGGATATTTTCCACCGTCGTAAGCGCGGATTTCAGATAACTGGAAAAGGCGACCGGAACCGCGATCGATAGAACCGGCCGGGTCTGGGAACGGAGGGAATCGGCTTTTTTGACACGGGATTTTGCACGCAGATAAAGGGAAAAGGTGTAACAGAAGGCAAGCGCTTCTCCGCTTACCGAGCCGGCCGCGATGCCGATACAGGCGCGCTCCAGCTGCTCCGCTCCGTCCGGCAGGAAAAGGAAGAAAGCCGCCGCGACGGTCGCGATCCGGATCAGCTGTTCGAGGATCTGGCTGGTGTTGGTTTTCCAGACCTGACGGACGGCAAAAAAATACCCTCGCAGACTGCACGAAAGCGCCATGAACGGGAGCGCCGCCGAAAGCACCTTCATCGGAAGGATCGTTCGGGGGTCGCGGAGAATCTTTTCACCGATCACCGGCGCTCCGAACCATAGAAAAGCGGAGGCCGCCGCCGAGATCACGGCACCGTAGAGAAAACACACCTTCATCGCCGCCGCAGCCTTTTGCGGCTCTTTCCGGCCGAGATGCTCGGCGACAAGCCGGGTGACGGCGAGATAGATCCCGGAAGTGGCGATCGTAGAGGCGAAGGAATAGACCGAGAAGGTCAGCTGGTAAAGCCCCATTCCTTCCGCGCCGACCTTTCGGGTCAGCCAACCGGAGAAACCGATGGCGATCAGACGCAGAACGATCGAACCGGCGGTCAGAATCAGGATGTTATGGAAAAAGCGTTTGCTGTTCATTTTCGCCCTCCTTTCGGAAAAGGGTATGCGGGGAAGGGAAAAAACTTGCGCGGTACTCGGCTTTGAACCGAAAAACTCCCGTTACATGAAAAACAAGAAAGTTTTCGGACAGTTTACGCACCACGATGTTTTCACTTTGCACTGCGCAAAGTGGAATAAGGATAATATGCATAAATAAATCCGCTTTTTTCCGGCTTCCTGACGAAAAAATCTTTTCTTTCGATTTTTTTCGGCTGTCGGGCTTGCTTTTTGTCCGCCAATGAGGTACAATCAAAGATACTGTTTGATACTTTAATGGATAAACGCATAAACGCATAAACGGATAAAATGAAAGAAGCTTTAATAGGAGGAAATCCTGATGCCGATTACTGAAATTCTCGAGCGCAACTGCAAGCTATACGGAGATGAAGTCGCTCTCGTTGAACTCAACCCCGAAGTTCCCGACGACCGGAGAACGTGGAAGGATTACGAACTGATCCAGCCGACCGCCTCTTCCTGCTACCGGAGAGAGATCACCTGGAACGTGTTCAACGAAAAGGCCAACCGATTTTCAAACCTGCTCCTCTCCCGCGGGATCGGAAAAGGAAATAAGGTTGCAATCCTTCTGATGAACGGGATCGAATGGCTCCCGATTTATTTCGGGGTTCTGAAAACCGGCGCGATCGCCGTTCCGATGAACTTCCGTTTTTCGTCCGATGAGATCGAATACTGCTTGAACCTCTCGGAAGCTGATGTTCTCGTTTTTGGCCCGGAATTTATCGGACGTGTCGAAGAGATCGCCGATCGGATCATGAAAGGGCGGCTTTTGTTCTACGTCGGAGATCACTGTCCGACCTTCTCGGAAAGCTATAACCTTCTGACCGCCAACTGCTCCAGCCAGTCGCCGATGATTAAGCTGACCGACGCGGATGATGCGGCCATCTACTTTTCTTCCGGTACGACCGGCTTCCCCAAGGCGATCCTCCATAACCACGAAAGCCTTGTCCACGCCTGCAAGGTCGAGCAGAAACACCATTCCCAGACCCACGACGACGTTTTCCTCTGCATCCCGCCCCTTTACCACACCGGCGCGAAGATGCACTGGTTCGGTTCCTTCCTTGAGGGAGGAAAGGCCGTCCTGCTCAAGGGCACTAAGCCGCAGTTTATTCTGGACGCGGTTTCGAGAGAAAAATGCACCATCGTCTGGCTGCTCGTGCCGTGGGCGCAGGATATCCTTGACGCGATCGACCGCGGGGACGTCAGGCTCTCCGATTATGAGCTTTCCCAGTGGCGGCTGATGCACATCGGCGCTCAGCCGGTTCCTCCGTCGCTGATTAAACGCTGGAAGGCGGTTTTCCCGAACCATCAGTACGATACCAACTACGGCCTTTCGGAATCGATCGGCCCCGGCTGTGTCCATCTGGGCGTAGACAACATCGAAAAGGTCGGCGCGATCGGCGTTCCCGGCTACGGCTGGCAGGTAAAGATCATGGACGGCGACCGTGAGGTTTCACAGGGCGAGGTCGGCGAGCTTTGCGTCAAAGGTCCCGGCGTCATGACCTGCTACTACAACGACCCCGAAGCGACCGCCGCTGTTTTAAAAGACGGATGGCTCTATACCGGCGATATGGCGATGCAGGATAAAGACGGCTTCTACTATTTGGTTGACCGCAAAAAGGACGTTATTATCACCGGCGGTGAAAACCTTTATCCGGTTCAGATCGAGGACTTTATCCGCGCCTGCCCCAAGGTCAGCGACGTCGCCGTAATCGGCCTTCCGGACGCCCGGCTGGGTGAGATTGCCGCCGCGATCATTCAGGTCAAGCAGGGCGAAAGCTGCACCGAAGAGGAGATTAACCAGTTCTGTCTGGGGCTTCCCCGCTATAAACGTCCCCGCCGGATCATCTTTATGGACGTTCCGCGCAACGCGACCGGAAAGATCGAAAAGCCGAAGCTGAGACAGATGTTTGCCGCCGACCGTCTGGTTGGCAAGGAATCCGGCATTACAGCCGGGCATTGAAATGCCCTGGCATTGACCCAGAGAAAAAGGAGAAAAAGATTACCGATGAAACAGCTTATGCTTGGAAATGCCGCGATTGCGCGCGGTATGTATGAAGCCGGATGCAAAGTCGTATCCAGCTATCCCGGCACCCCGTCCACCGAGATCACTGAGGAAGCAGTCAAGTTCTCCGAGATTTACTGCGAATGGGCGCCCAACGAGAAGGTCGCGGTCGAGACCGCGTTCGGTGCAAGTCTGGCCGGCGTAAGAAGCGCCTGTGCCATGAAGCACGTCGGCCTCAATGTCGCCGCCGATCCCGTCTTTTCGATCTCGTATATCGGGATCAAGGGCGGAATGGTTATCTGCGTGGCCGATGATCCCGGGATGCACTCTTCCCAGAACGAACAGGATTCCCGCCACTATGCCCGCGCTTCCAAGATCCCGATGCTGGAGCCGTCCGACAGCGCCGAAGCGCTCGCCTTTACCAAACTCGCTTTCGAGCTTTCGGAGGAATACGGAACTCCGGTTTTCCTCAAGATGTGCACCCGCGTTGCTCATTCCCAGTCGGTCGTTGAGACGGGCAGTCGGGTCGAGCGGGAAACGATCCCCTATGTCAAGGATGTTCACAACGTCATGACTCCCGCCAACGCCAAGGTTCGCCATCCGATCGTTGAAGAGCGGACGAAAAAGCTCATCGCCTATGCCGAAGAGACGCCCATCAACCGGATCGAATGGGGCGAGGGCGAAGCCGGGAAGGAGATCGGCATCATTACTTCTTCCACCTCTTATCAGTATGTTAAAGAAGTTTTCGGCGACAGCGTAAGCGTCCTGAAGCTGGGCATGATCTGGCCGCTTCCGGAAAAGAAGCTGATCGAATTTGCGGCGGCGGTCAAAAAACTGGTCGTGGTCGAAGAGCTTGACCCGTTTATCGAAGAGCACTGCAAAAAGCTGGGTCTGAGAGTCGAGGGGAAGGAAATTCTCCCGATGTGCGACGAGTTTTCGCAGAATCTCCTGCGCAGATCCTTCTCGCTCCCTGTCCCCGAAAGCAAGGCTCTCTCCGAAAACGTTCCGGTTCGTCCCCCGGTCATGTGCTCCGGATGTCCCCACAGAGGGATTTTCTATACCCTGATGAAGGAAAAATGCACCGTTATCGGCGACATCGGCTGCTATACCCTCGGAAGCGCCGCGCCGCTTCTGGCGATGGACATCAATATCTGCATGGGCGCGTCGGTTTCGGCGGAGCACGGCTTCAACACGGCGCTCGGGAAAGCCTCCCAGAACAAGACCGTTTCGGTCATCGGCGACTCGACCTTTGTTCATTCGGGTATGACGAGCCTTGCCAATATTGCCTATAACCAGTCGGCCTCGACCGTTATCATCCTCGACAACTCAATCACCGGCATGACCGGCCATCAGCAGAATCCGACCACCGGCTACAACATCAAGGGCGACCCCGCCGGGAAGATCGATCTTGAGGCGCTGATCCGGGCGATGGGCATCGAAAGGGTGTCGGTCGTTGATCCGTATAATCTGGCGCAGTGCGACGAAGTGCTGAAGAGAGAGCTTGCGGCGGACGAGCCGTCGGTCATCATCAGCCGCCGGCCCTGTGTCCTTCTGAAATCGGTCAAGACCAATCCTCCGCTTCATGTTGATCCGGAGAAATGCCGCGGCTGTAAGAGCTGCATGAAGATGGGCTGTCCGTCGATCAGCATTCGGGACGGCAAGGCGCAGATCGACCAGACGCTCTGTGTCGGATGCGGCGTGTGCAAACAGCTTTGCCATTTTGACGCGTTTGCCGGCTGAGGGAGGAGAAGAAAATGACCAGAAATATCATGATCGTAGGCGTCGGCGGACAGGGAACGCTGCTGGCCAGCAAGATGCTCGGACGCCTTTTGATGGACGAAGGATACGACGTTAAGGTTTCCGAGGTGCACGGCATGAGCCAGCGCGGCGGAAGCGTAGTGACCTATGTGCGGTTCGGCGAGAAGGTATATTCTCCGCTGATCGATAAGGGCGAGGCGGATTTTATCCTCTCGTTTGAGAAGCTGGAGGCGGCCAGATGGCTTTCCTACCTCAAAGAGGGCGGCCAGATTGTTGTCAGTGACCAGGAGATCGATCCGATGCCGGTCGTAACGGGTGCTGCGGCTTACCCGGACGGATTGATCGAAAAGATGGCGGAAGAAGGGGCGAAGGTAGACGCGATCCCGGCGCTTACACTGGCACTGGAGGCCGGAAGCGTAAAAGCGGTTAATATCGTTTTGATGGGACGGCTTTCGCGGTATTTTCCCGAAATTCCCGAGGAAAAGTGGAGAAAAGCGCTCGAAAGCGTCGTTCCGGCGAAATTTATCGAGCTGAATGAGAAAGCGTTCACGCTTGGAAGAGGTTATGAACAATAAAGTTTAGGGTCAAGCCCTTATTTCCCTTTGCTCTGCGCAAAGGGAAAACATGGAGTTTTGACTTGCCGGTCAGAACGACCGGCATTTTCTCAATCCCTTTTCGGGTTTCGAAAACCGTTAAAACTCCCACGCAAGCGAATCCTTTTGAAACCTGCAATCCTTTAAAAAGGCTTGACCTAAACTTTTCTTACTTCCCATTCCGGCAGGTTTATCGCCGATCACGATCTTCATTCCCGTACCCATCCGGCGACAATCGCCAGTCCGATCTGTCCGGCTCCTGTAACAATCATAACTTCCTTCATGGGTACAGCACTCCTTTTTCTTTGGGCTTGATATAAATATAAAAAAAGTCGG
>JALEHK010000055.1 GCA_022770625.1 Oscillospiraceae bacterium
TCGTACAATATTCACCTCATGTAGTAAACCATTAAGCTGAATATTGTACGATTTTTCGAAGGCGTCAAAAATCGGTTGTTCCGAAAAAAGCTTATTTTGGCTCATTTTGTGCAGGAAAAGAGCGGTTTTGGCTTCGTCTGCACATATGAAAAAATTGTAAACAAAATCAAAAAGCCCATAACTGCGCGGTTTTCAAAAACGTTTAACCGGTCAAAATCGGGGTTTTGGGGGGATTTTGAGTCTAAAAAATGTTTTGCAGGGAAAGACACTCTTTCTGATACAGTTCTTCCGCCGCGTCGGCCGCCTCCAGAAGTTCCAGCACCAGATCCCGGCGGTAGACCTCGTTATGCGGAAATTCCGCCAGCATCTCCGAGCGCTTGATGTGGCTTTCAAGGTCGTTCAGGGTCTCTTCATGGATCACCGCGCCCAGCCGCCGCTGAAAACACTCCCAGTCGGCGTGCACCGCGCGTACCTCAGTCAGAACGTTCTCTCCTCTCTCCGCCGAATCGCTCAGCGACTCCATCTGTTGAGAAAGCTGAAGGGTATAATCGCTCAGCCAGTGCTGAACCGCGAGTCCGCCCGCGAGGATCGCGCCGACCATCGACAACAGAATCACCATCCTTTTCATCCCGCTCTCCCCTTTCTCTCCTTTTCAACGATCAGCACATTCCGGTCGCCGTCCACCGTCATCAGGAAGATCTCCGACGGTTTCTTTTTCTTCAGCGTCAGGATCTTTTCGACCCATACGGGGGTGATCCCGTACAATTCCATCGCGCTTAACTGCCATTCACCATCGGCGATCACCGCGACCGGCGGAAGGGTATCGCTTCCTTTCAGCTGCATATCCTTCGGGGTCAGCGGGCGGGAGGGGAAACGCTTCTGGACGTTGACCTTGCCGTTGGTCTCGACCACGCACCACCAGACCTCCCGGATATCGAACACGCCCTGTCCCCGCAGGTTTTCCATCAGGTCATCCAGCGTAAAGCGGATCTCACGCAATGCTTTCTGATCGATCGTTCCCGCCCGGATCACTGTCCGCGGTCGGCCGGTCATCAGCAGGCGCAGACGCCGGGAGCGAAGTGCGAGCTGAGAAAGCAGAACCTCGAGTGCCGAAAGGGTCAGGATCGGGATTACCGCCGCCGCCATCGGAACCGAGTAATCTTCGATCGGAATCGCGGCGATATTTCCGATCAGGATCGTTGTTACGACCTCGGACGGCTGAAGGTCACCGAGCTGGCGCTTGCCCATCATCCGCACCGCAAAGATGATGACGATATAGAGAAGCAGTGCGCGAAAGAATACGATCATGGTAACTCCCTCCTTGTCCCGAAAGAGTATGGGCAGAAAGGGAAAGTTTATGCGGGGAATTGAATTATATGAGAAAAACTGTTATACTTAGTACAAATCCAATTGTTTTTACAGAAAGGACAGGGACCGAAAGTGACCAATCAGGAAAAGATACAGCGGCTCCATGCGCTCGGCGAAGAAATCGAAGCGTACGGACGCACTCTCGGAAAGCTCAATTTTGATCTGGAATGCTGTGCGCCGGAGGAAGGAATGGAAAAGGCCGGCGAGGACATGGCGATCATCGGCAAGCAGCTGTACGCGCTTCAGCACGCGCCGGAATATGAACAGCTGATCGTGGAACTGCATGAGGATCACGAAGGGCTTGATTTTCTCGACCAGAAGGTCGTGGAGCAGTGCTACAAGCAGTACTGCAAGACCAAGAACTTTACGCCGGAGTTCGCCTATCAGAGAGACGTGGCGATGAACAAGGCATACGGAAGTTGGCTGACGGCGAAAAAGGCGGGAGACTATTCCCTCTACCGCGATACGATGGCGTCGCTGATCGATTTCACCCGGAAAGCGGTCGAACTTCGGGACGAGCATCCGGAGAAGCTGTATGATGCCTGCTTAGACGATTACGAAAGCTGTGAGACGGAGGAGCATCTGGACCGGTTTTTCGCCGAACTGAAAGAAAGAATCCAGCCGCTGACCGCGCGGATCGTCAAGGAAGGCAAGCCCATCCGCAGCGATTTTCTCTCCCGGCTCTGCCCGATCCCGCAGCAGGAGGCGTTCTCCAAGTATCTTCTGGAAAAAGAGGGGCTTAGAAAGACGGCGCTGGTGCTGATGACGACCGAGCACCCCTTCACCACCAACTTCGGGCCGAAGGACGTCCGCGTCACGACCCACTATTCCGAGAACAACTTTATCTCCAACATCTTTACGACGATGCACGAGGGCGGGCACGCGCTGTTTATGCAGAACGAGCCGGAAGAGTTTTATGCGCATCACGCCGACAACATGATGACCAACGGAATGCACGAGTGCATCTCGCGGTTTTACGAAAACCTGATCGGGCGGAGCGAGGCGTTCGTTCATTTCATCTATCCCAAGCTGCTTGAACTGACGGGAGACACCTTCAAGGACATCACTGAACGGGAGCTTTATGAGGCAATCAACATCGTAAATCCCAGTCTTGTCCGGACGGAAGCGGACGAGCTTACCTACTGCCTGCACATCATGATCCGGTACGAACTGGAAAAAGCGTTCATGGACGGAGCAATCACGGTGGACGAGATCCCCGCTCTGTGGAATCAGAAGTACAAGGAATACCTCGGCGTCGAACCGAAAAACGACGGAGAGGGCTGCCTCCAGGACGTGCACTGGACGGGAATGTTCGGTTATTTCCCCTCCTATGCGCTCGGCAACGCCTACGGCGCGCAGATCCTGAACAGGATGAAAATGGATTTCGACGTATACGAAGCGGTCGCAAACGGAGAACTTTATAAGGTCACCGACTGGATGAAGAAAAACGTATTCAGCTGTGCTTCGATCATGACGCCGGACGAGTGGATCCGGAAGATCACCGGGGAACCGCTCAACACCGCTTATTATCTGGACTATCTGGAAGAAAAATACACGAAACTTTATGAGCTGAAATAAAATAAGCGCAAAACGCCCCGTCTGGCTTTCAGACGGGGCGTTTGTTTTCGATATAAAGTTTAGCGGATGATCTTCTGCTTGCCCGATTTCTTTTCGGGGAGAGCGGTCTTTTCCGATGAAAAGCCTAATAAAATCTCCATCTGAACAATATCAGATGGAGATTTGAATGGATGAACGTATGATTTTCTGCTTGCCCTGTTTCTTTTCGGGAAGGGCGGGCTTTTCCGAGGAAAAGCCTAAGAAAAACTCCATCTGAAAAAATATCAGATGGAGTTTTGAATGGATGAGCGGATGATCTTCTGCTTGCCCGGTTTCTTTTCGGGGAGGTCGGGCTTTTCCGAGGAAAAGCCTGAAAAACTCCATCTGAACAATATCAGATGGAGTTTTGAATGGATGAACGGATGATTTTCTGCTTGCCCGGTTTCTTTTCGGGGAGGTCGGGCTTTTCCGAGGAAAAGCCTAAGAAAAACTCCATCTGAAAAAACATCAGATGGAGTTTTGAATGGATTAACGAATGATTTTCTGCTTGCCCGGTTTCTTTTCGGGGAGGGCAGGCTTTTCCTGGGAACCAATATCGGTGAAGATCGGCTCATCGTCATCCTCTTCATCCTCATCGTCGTCCTCATCGTCTTCGCCCATCTCGGCGCGCATCTGTTTTTCATGCGGCTCGATGATGTACTTCACGATATAGGGGTAGGAGTTGAAAGTCGCGATAAAGGCAAGGGTGGAAAATCCGATGACCACAAAGAAAAGCAGCCACGGCCACAGCCAGAGAAGCGGCAGGATCAGGAGAACCGTCCAGAAGCCGCTGATAAGATTGCTCTTCAGGCCGAGAAACGCGAAGATAAAGCTGTTTTTCAGGATATACTTGATCGGAAGCTCGACCGTAACGGTCATCAGGTAGGTGTAAAAGCGCATAAACATCAAAAGCACTTCCACGATGATGCAGATAACCAGCGGAATCGCCATCGCGATCGAAAGCTGCTGATTGGCGATATACCAGATCAGGGCGACGCTTACAATGCCGGTTGTCAGAAGGTCAAACAGCCCAATGACAAAGCCCTGCTTAAAATTGGATTTGAACGCGTCGAAAAAGTCGGAAACCATAAAGACCGGTTTTTCGTTCGCGAAGTTGCGCAGGATGTAAACCAGTCCGCAGGTCGCCGGGCCGATCGTCACGATCGGGATGCAGCAGACTAAATAGAGCAGGTTTAACTCGATCAGCTTCCAGAACTTTCGTCCGTACAGCTCAAAGAAATAAAAGAATCTCTTTTTCTTCGGCCCATTTTTATCTACGCCGGGTCCGGGTTTGCTGTAATTAAACAACCCAAATAACGCCATTCTATCTTATTCCTTTCCATCCGCCGTTTTCACGCTGTTTTCAGCGTCCTTCATCCGGGCGTTTTGGCAAAACACCTGAGCCGGAGTTTTAAAAGGGCGGCTTTTTATAGATTTTGAACATATCTATTATGAATGAAAGTTGACTATTTGTCAAGGGGATTGAGGAAACGAATCTATAAACGATTCGTAAATTTACGAGGGATCGAGGGGTGCAGGACGTCAGCGCCCTTCGATCAGGAGCGTTTTCCCCAAACAGGTCGAGTAGAGAAAGCTCCCGCCGAAATGTTTGCCGGCAAAGCGGGGCTGATGGGAAAGGGCGCGGCGGTAGAGGAAAAGCTGGGATGCATAGCGGGACTCCAGCGTTTTCATGCTCCGCACCCGATCAGTCTTGAAATCGACCAGATAGAAGGTGTCGCCCTCAAGGAAGATGCAGTCGGCGATACCCTGAAGGAGAATACCGGCGTTTCCGCCCTCCGGGTAGCCCGCTTCGGAAGCGGGGATGGTATCGAAGAACTTGTACTCGCGCAGCACCTCGGAAGAAGCCAGCATCCGTTTCATCAAGTCGGAGCGGAAAAAGGCGGAGAACTCTTCAAGCGGAATAACACCCGCTTCTTTTGGAGTCAGGTAGCGCGCCTCGATCAGCCGGGAAAGTTCCGCTTCCGGGTCGGCGGCGCCTTTTTCGTAATCGGAAAACTGCAAAGCGCGGTGGAAGATCGTCCCTTTCTGGGCGGGGGTAAAGGAAAAGCCCGCAGCGTTGGCGGCGGATTCGTTAGCATCCGCGCCTTCTTCCGCGCGTTTCTCGATCAGAAGCGTGTCGCCGCACTCCTCCGACAGAAGGCCGCTTCCCGCAAAGCGGGGGACGGAAAGGTGCACACGGCGGATGGGGTGGGTGATGCGGGTGACCGAGAGCTTGGCGGGGATCTCCGAAAGAGGAGCATCGGGGTACTGCCATGAAAATCGTTCGGAAAGAAGCTCTTCCTCAGAAGGGTCGGGAGAGGGCGCGGTTTTCTCGGCGGCCGCTTCTGTTTTCTCCGGCTCGGGAAGATCGACGCAGAGCGGAAAATCCGCCGCGCCGAGTCCCGGCTCTTCGATCTCGTACCGGGTGCGAAGGCGGCTCATGGCGGGGTGACGGATCAGGGCGGCCAGAATCCAGTCGGCGTAGCGCTGGCAACGGGCAGAAGCAGCGGAAGAAATCTTTCCGCCCTCAGCGCCCATCTCGGCGCCCATCTCAGCGCCCGCCCACAGCCCGCTCACCCGTTTGAGTGAAGCGCCGAGGTCTTTCTCGGACACGCAGAGAATCAGTCGCTCACGGGCGCGTGTCGCCGCTACGTACAACAGGCGCATCTCTTCCGAGATCATATCCGCACGCTGTCTCGCGCCGACTGCCGTATAGGCAAGCGTCGGGTATTTCCGCAGGGCTTCCCGCTCGACCCGCCGCATTCCAAAGCCCATCTCGGCGTGGAAAAGGGTCATCCCGGAAAGCTCACGGATATTGAAACGACGGGAACAGGCGGCGATCGCGACGATCGGGAACTCCAGACCTTTGGAGCGGTGGATGGTCATGATCCGGACAGCGCCCGCCGCTTCGCTCAGCGGCACGGCTGCGCGGAAGTCGGTATTCTCCCCCGCCAGCGTTCCCAGATAGGAGACAAAGCCGGCAAGCTCGCTGTTCCCGCCCGCCTCGTAGTCGGAAGCGTAGCGCAAAAGCAGGCGGAGGTTGTTTTCCCGCGCGCCGCCGCCGGAGGTGCGGTTCATGACCTCGATAAAATCGGTCTGGTCATAGATATACTGGATCAGAGTGCTGATCGGGCTTACCGCGCTCTTTTTACGGAGCTGGGAAAAAAGGGTGAGAAAGCGGCGGTCCTTTTCGGCAAACAGGCTGTCCCCGTCCGCTTCCTGCAAAAGGGCGCGGTACAAACTCCCGCTCTTTCCCGAAAGGGTCAGCCGTGCCAGATCATCGCAGTCAAACGAGAAGATCGGAGAAATAAGCACCGCCGCAAGAGCGGTATCCCGCGCGGGATTGTCCAGAAGCTGAAGGAGGGAGATCATCAGCGATACCTCGCGGGAATCAAAGTAGCCGGAGGCGGTACAGAGCTGCGCGTCGATCCCCGCTTCCCGGAGCGCTTCGGCGTAGAGGCTGTCGAGTCCGCGCACGCTCCGCATCAGGATGACAAAATCCCCGCCACGGCAGGGGCGAAGGGCGCCGGTCTCTTTATCGTAGACCTGTTCGCCAGAGTCGATCATCTTTTTAAACCGCGCGGCCAGCGCACGGGCTTCCAGAAGGTAGAGAGAAACGGGTTCCTCGGAATCCGCTCCCTCAGGAGCATGGGAAGCGTCCTCTTCGGAAGAATCAGGGGAAAGGTTTTTCCCATCGATCAGCTGCAGGGTCACTTCCGCTTCGGATTCCGGGAGCGGCGGATAATAGTCCGCGCCGCAGTAAAGCGCTTCCTCCTCGTTATAATCAACGTCACCGGTCTTTCGGGACATGACGCAGGAGAAAAGAGCGTTGACGGCTTTCGTTACCGAGAGGCGGGAGCGGAAGTTTTTCGAGAGAAGGGCAAGCGCCGGAAAATGCTCGCCGTCATAGCGGGCAAAGGCGTCCTTTTTTTCGATAAAGACCGCCGGGTTCGCACTTCGAAAGCGGTAGATGCTCTGCTTCAGGTCGCCGACATAGAAAAGGTTTTCACCATTTTTACTGATGCAGCGGAAGATCATATCCTGTAATCGGTTGGTATCCTGATACTCATCCAGCATGATCTCCTCATACTGCTCCGAAAGTTCCTTCGCGAAGGAAGTCGGCGTTCCGTCAGGGTTTGCGACCAGAGAAAGAGCAAGAGACGCAAAGTCGCCGAAATCCGCGACGCCCGCCGCTTCCTTCGCCGCTTTCATCCGGGAGGAAAATTCCTGAACCAACGAGAAAAAGATCCGGAGCACCCGGTATTCGGCGGCAAGATCTTCGTGAAACTCCGATTCGGTGCAGACGAAAAGGGCGGCGGCCTGTTCGATCAGCGCTTTCGCGGTATCGCGGAAGGATTTGATCGTGTCCTTTTCCATGGGAGAAGCGGTCTTTAAGAAAGTCAGGCGGTGGCCGGCAAAAAGCCCGGAAGCGGTCTTATAAACCGCGTCCCAGTCCCCCGCGTGAGCCAGTTCGGAAAGAGAGACGGCGGCCGCTTTTTCCCCCTCCAGCATCCCAAAAACCTTTTCACTCACCGGGCGGTTTTCCCCTTCCCCGAAAGCGGCGCGGACAGCCTTATCGTAAAGGCTTGCCGCATCGGAAAAAAGCCCCTCGGCCTGAGAGAGGATTTCTTTGCCCCAGAGACTTTCGGAGACCGGAACGGTCGAATCGGCGTAAAGGGAGAGCTGATGAGACAGCCAGTTTTCCGGGAAAGGGATCGAACGGAGATGGGTATAAAGGGAAAGGATCTCGTCTGAAAGCGCCTGATCGTTTTCAGCGCCGAAGTAGCCGGTCAGTTCGGCAAAGTCGGGGTTCTCTCCATGATCCGCCATCAGGTACTGCTCCTCCAAAAGGGCGCGAAGAGTTTCTGTCGTCATTTTGGTCAGCATCGCGTCGTCCACCCCGCGCAGGTTTGGAGAAAGGCCGAGCTGAGGGGCGTTCTCGCGGACGAGCGAATGGAAGAAAGAGTCCATTGTGCAAATCTTCGCCTGTCCGAGGAGAAGCATCTGGCGCTGTAAAAAGGTATCTCCCGGATTTTCAGCAAGCGCTTCCCGCAGGCGGGCGCGGATACGGGTGCGCATTTCGGCGGCGGCGGCGCGGGTAAAGGTCACGACCAGAAAGCGGCTCGCTTCGACCGGATGCTCGCGGTCAAGGATTCGGGAGGTGATCCGCTCGGTCAAAACGGCGGTCTTTCCGCTTCCTGCGGCGGCGGAGACAAGCAGTCCCCCGCCCCGCGCGTCGATCACGGCCTGCTGCTGTTCAGTCCATCTGGGCATAAGAACCGTCCTTTCTGGTCAGGAAACGTTTATAGGTATTGTCAATCAAAAAGGCTCCGAGCGGAGCGGTAATCAGGATTGCCAAAACGGCGACCGTCAGCACAATCGCGCCGCAGGGCAGTCCCATCGCAAGCGGAACGCCGCCGATCGCGGCCTGAACGGTCGCTTTCGGGAGGTAGGCCAGCATACAGAAAAGCCGCTCCCTGGGGGTGAGGCGGGTTTTCATCAGGCAGAGCGCCGTTCCGCACATCCGGAAAAGCAGGGCAAGGAAAATCAGAAGAACCGCCCGTCCGCCGAAAGTCAGCGCACAGCGGATATCGGTTCCCGCTCCGACAAGGGTAAAAAGCAGGATCTCGGCGGCTGTCCAGAGGGCGTTCAGCTTTCCGGAAAGACGGCGGGAAGCGATGGGAAGCCGGATCAGGAGAGCGGTACCCATCGCCATCACGGCAATCAGCGCCGAAAAGGTGATCGGGGTAGAGAGGGTGGACTCGGCGCTGTCAAGCAGGAAAGCGGCTGAGAAAAGGATCAGCAGCTTTACGGTGTCGCGCATATGCACCCGGCGGAAAAATTCCGCGAGAAGCGCACCGATCAGGAAACCTGCCGCCGCGCCGAGAAAAACCGAGACCGGAATATTCAGAAAACGGAGAGCGGAAACCGACTCGCCCTGGGCAAGGCCGGTAAAGGAGGTAAAGAGGACGATGACGAAAACGTCGTCCACGGACGCGCCGCCGAGGATCATCTGGGGGATTCCTTTTTCCGTGCCGTATCCCTCTTCAATCAGCCGGATCATCTTCGGAACGACAACGGCGGGAGAAACCGCCGCGGTGACAGCGCCCATAATTGCGGCGTCCAAAAGGCTTACGCCCAACAGGCGGGGTGCGAGCAGAACCATGCCCGCGATCTCAAAGAGGGCGGGAACAAAGCACATCAGCGCCGCCGGGCGGCCTGCCTTTTTCAGGTCGGAAAGGTTCAGGGTAAGACCCGCCCGCATCAGGATCAGGATCAGTGCCATCCGGCGCAGCTCGGAGGAGATGGATAAAACCGACCCATCAATCCAGTTCAGGGCATACGGCCCTAAAAGGATACCGGAGATCAGCATCCCCAGAAGTCCCGGCAGACGCGCTTTTTTACAAAGACCGGAAAAAAGAAGCCCCGTAAGAAAAATCAAAGACAAACTCAGCAGCATGACAGCCATTCCCTTCTCTTGATCTTCAAACGCAGAAAAAGCCGATGAGCCCTGCGTTTTTTTCCGCAGAAGTCATCAGCTTTTTTGAAAGCGGTTCGGGAG
>JALEHK010000061.1 GCA_022770625.1 Oscillospiraceae bacterium
CAAGGAATGATTTAATGCTGCAGAGCAAAGCTCTGCGGACGCTTCCGTATTTGTCCTTGGCGGACAAATACAGCAAGGAATGATTTAATGCTGCAGAGCAAAGCTCTGCGGACGCTTCCGTATTTGTCCTTGGCAGACAAATACAACAAGGAATGATTTAATGCTGCAGAGCAAAGCTCTGCGGACGCTTCCGTATTTGTCCTTGGCGGACAAATACAATAAGGAATTATTTAATGCTGCGAAACAAGTTTCACGGACGCTATCGAGTTTTGCTTTTTGCAAAACCCAACAAGGAATTATTTAATGCTATGATGAAAATCACATAGTGTGATTCATGTCCGTTTATAAAGGATATTTTCCCATACAAGAAAGGATGACTTTGCGTGAAAGAAAAAAACGTGAATAAAAATCAAAATCAGCCCGAAAAATTCTACGCGAAATTTGTCGCAAAACCCCGTCTTTCGAAAAAGAATCGCAAACAGGCGATGATCGAAGAAATCTGGGAGGAGGATGACGAGGACGACTGGGATGAGGACGAAGAGGATTTTGTCATCATCTCCGACGAGGAAGCAACCGCTCTCCTGGAAAAAGAGAAAAAGGAGAAGCCCGCGCACACTAAGCAGCGCACTGCGCCGCACACCGTCTCCCATAACGAGCACCGCTGCCCGGTGTCGAGAAAATGTTCCGGCTGCCAGATGCAAAACCTCTCCTATCAGGATGGCCTGCGCTGGAAACAGGCGCAGGAGGTTCGCCTTCTCGGAACCTTCGGCCATATCAGCCCGATCATCGGAATGGAAAACCCGCTTCACTACCGCAATAAGGTTCAGACCGCTTTCGGTATGACCCGCGGCGGAAAGATCATTTCCGGCGTCTGGCAGTCCCGCGAGCAGAAGATCATCGCCACCGACTCCTGCATGATCGAGGATGCCGCCGCTTCCGCGATCGCCGTTACCGTAAGAAAGCTCCTTTCGGCGTTTAAAATGACCGCATGGCAGGACGGAAACGGTTTTCTCCGTCATATCTTAGTCCGCCGCGGCTTCTCGACCGGCGAGATCATGGTCGTTCTGGTGGCCGGAACGCCGGTTTTCCGCTCCAAGAAAAACTTCGTTTCCGCGCTCCTGCGCGCCCATCCCGAGATCACAACGGTCATTTTTACCGTCAATAACAGCGAAACGAACCTTCTTCTTGGCGAGCGGGAAGAGGTGCTCTACGGAAAGGGCTATATCGAGGACACCCTCTGCGGATTGACCTTCCGGATTTCTCCCCGTTCTTTTTATCAGGTCAACCCCGTCCAGACCGAAACCCTTTACCGGACGGCAATCGACTTTGCCGGGCTGACTGGGCGGGAAACGGTGTTGGACGCCTACTGCGGAATCGGCACGATCGGACTGGCCGCCGCGGCTTCGGCAGGGAAGGTGACCGGCGTTGAGGTCAACCCCGACGCTGTCCGCGACGCTTCCGCGAACGCCCGCCTGAATAATATCCAGAACATCCGCTTTATCGAAGGGGACGCCGGCAAATATATGGAAGCGCTTGCAGAGGAGAAAACGCCGCTCGACCTGCTCTTTATGGATCCGCCCCGCGCCGGTGCGAGCGCTGAGTTTATCCGCTCCGTCCTGACCTGCGCTCCCAAAAAGATCGTCTATATCTCCTGTAATCCCGAGACGCTGGCCCGCGACTTGAAACTCCTGACCGCGAAAAAAGCCTATCAGGTCAAGAAGATCCAGCCAGTCGATATGTTTCCCTGGACTCACCATGTCGAGACGGTCATCCTTCTTGAAAAGCCCGTCCTTCCCGCCGCTCGCAGTTTGCAAAGAAAAACAGCGCCGCTTTCGGAAAGTCCGGTGCAAATCATGGCGGGAAACCCGGCGCGCACGCCCCTAAAAAATTCAAAGGTGGGGAAAACATGACCGATAAAAAAACGAACCTTCGACTAAAAGGAATTGTGATGACCTGCGTTTCGGCGATGCTCTTCGGCATCACTCCCGTGCTCGCCAGTAAGACCTATGAAATGGGGAGCAACGCCCTGACCCTGACCTTTTACCGGAACCTTTTGGCGGTTCCGGTTCTGCTGATCCTGATGGCGGTACGAAAAATTCCTTTCGGACTGACCGGAAAGCAGACGGTTCTCCTCTCGACGATCGGCGGCGGTCTTCGCGCCACCACCACCTTTATGCTCTACGCCTCCTACACCTATATCGGAATCGGAACGGCGACCACCCTCCATTTCCTTTATCCGCTCTTTACGGCGCTTTTGTGCCTGCTTCTTTTTCATCAGCGGATGGGACTGCGAAAGTGTATCGCACTTGCCCTCGCGATCGCGGGCGTAGGCTGCTTTGCAGGCTTTTCAGGCTCCTCCGGCGGCGGAAGCCTTCGCTCGATGCTGCCCGGACTGATCCTTGCGGTCGCTTCGTCGATGACCTACTCCGGCTACATGACCGGGATAGAGCATACCGAGTTAAAAGAGATGAACCCGACCAAAGTTTCCTGCTATATGGGACTGAGCAACGCCCTCATCATCCTTCTGCTCAATCTTCCTCTCCGCCAGATCAACTTCTTCCTCCCGCCGAAAGCGATGGCATATACCTTTATCATCTCGATCTGTACATCCTTTTTCGCCTTTGCCCTTTTGCAGCTCGGCATCCGGGAGCTTGGCGCGTCAACCGCGGCGATCTTCTGCCTGCTTGAGCCGATCACAAGCGTCCTTTCCGGCTGGCTGCTTCTGGGTGAAGCGATGACCCCGGTGAAAGCGTGCGGCTGCCTGCTGGTTTTGGGCGCGGTTGCCGCCGCGATGGGCGATACAAAACCTGCATCCGAAAGCGAGGGAACCTCCGATGGAAATAAAAACGAAAAATCCCTTTCCTGATCCTCTTCGCGCCGTCATTTTTGATATGGACGGGCTGCTGATCGACACCGAAAAGCATCTGGTTCGCTGTTGGTGTCAGGCGGCTCATGAGATGGGCTTCCCGATGGAGCGAGAACACGCCCTTCATATCCGAAGCCTTGCCGGGAAATACGCCGCCCCTTATCTGCAAAGCGTGCTCGGCGAAAATTTTGATTACGCAAAAGTCCGCGAGCGCCGGAAACAACTGGTGGCAAAAGCGCTGGAAGAAGAGGGGATCGAATCGAAAAAAGGCGCGCGCGAACTTCTTTCGTGGCTGAAGGAAAACGGCATCTGTACCGCCGTCGCGACCGCGACCGATTCCGAACGCGCCGAAAGTTACCTTCGTGCGATCGGCGTGCGGGAATATATCGATCATCTCGTCTGCGCAACGATGGTCGAAAACGGAAAGCCGATGCCGGACGTCTATCTCTACGCCTGTAAAGAACTTTCTCTCCCGCCAAAAGCCTGCCTCGCACTGGAAGATTCCCCGAACGGCGCCCTTGCGGCATGGAGCGCCGGATGCGCGGTCGTGATGGTTCCCGACCTGACCCCGCCCGATGAAGAAACGCTGTCGATCCTGACCGGAATGGCTGAGAGTCTGCTCGACATTCCCGACCTCATCCGCCGGTACAGTCCTTCCTCTCTTTCGGGTGATAAGCGATGAACGCGATGAACGCTTTCTCTCCCACGCAGGCAGACGCGGCTTCCGCGCTTGGAACCGGCGTTTATATCCACGTTCCCTTCTGCGCCTCCAAGTGTGCCTACTGCGACTTTTATTCCCGCGTCCGCCGGGATCAGAAGGAAGGCTACCTTTCGGCGCTGACCGCCGAGATCCGCCGTGCGTCCGCCGAAAGCCTTCGTACCGGTTCTCTCTTTTTCGGCGGGGGAACGCCGTCGCTCCTTGAAAAAGAGGATTTTGAGCGGATTTTTTCCGCCCTTTCCGGTTCGCTTCCGATCCTTCCCGGCGCTGAGATTACCCTGGAAGCGAATCCCGAGACGGTCTCTCCCGATTCTCTCCGCACCTTGCGCTCCCTCGGCTTCAACCGGATCTCCTTCGGCGTCCAGTCGGCGGTCGACCGGGAACTCCGCGCGCTCGGCCGGCGGCACACTTTTGCCCGCGCCAAGGAAGCCTTTCTCGCCGCTCAGGAAGCCGGCTTTGACAACATCAGCCTTGACCTGATGCTCGGGATTCCGTTCCAGACCGCCGAAAGTCTGGACGCGACCCTCTCGGAAGTCCTCGCCCTCCGCCCTCAGCACCTCTCCTGCTATCTCTTAAAGATCGAGGAGGGAACTCCCTTTTACCGCCGCCACGCGGAAAAAGACTGCGCGTCGGACGATGAAACGGCGGATTTTTACCTGACCGTCTGCCGGACGCTCGCAAAAGCCGGGTATCATCATTACGAGATCTCAAACTTCGCTCTCCCCGGCTTTGAGAGCCGCCATAACCTCAAGTACTGGCGGGATGAACCCTATCTGGGCTTCGGCCCCGCTGCCCATTCCTGCCTGCATGAAAAGCGCTTGTATAACCCTTCCGACCTGGATCGGTATCTTGCTTCGGACGGAGACTGTGCCCTTTCGGAGGACGACGCCCCCGCCGGAACAGCGGATGAACGGCTGATGCTGGGACTGCGGCTGTCGGAGGGGATTTCTCTTTCGGACATCGCCCGGAAAGCCCCCGATTTTACCCCATCCCGTCAGCGCTCCTTTTCCGAAAAAGCCGCGCCCTTTGTCCGCGCCGGTCTGATGGAAGGGGATGGGGAGCATTTTTCGCTGACCGAACGGGGGATGCTTGTCTCCAATATGCTCCTCGCCGAACTTCTTGACTGGTAAAAAATACCTGTCCGTTTTCAAAAAACGGGCAGGTATTTTTTCGCCCGAAACCCGGCTTTTCTTCCCGCGTTTTCCAAAAATTTTCGTTTCCCGACCCTTCTTTTGCATCGATTTTATCGTTTATAATTCAAATGAAACCGCCCGTTTCTTTGAAAAACTTCTCTTATTTGCGCACATTAACATCAAAAACCCGCAGTAAGCCTTGTATAATTGTACAATATTTAGACTCTGTCCCTTGAAATCAGCCGTCAGCGGTTGCAATCCTGAAAAAATATGATATAATAAAATTCGGATTCAGCCGTTACCGGTTTGTAATCTTTCCTCCTTGAAAACGCTTTTCGGGAAAAAAGCGCGTGGAAAGAGATCTCCGGAAGGAAATCAGGGGAATCCGGCCTGCGTGAGATGCGGGCGGGAAACGTGCTCTTCGGGAAAGGAGCGCATCGGCTGGACAACCATCCAAAGACGAAAGGAGCATCTTACCATGCACCAGGAAAAACAGGGGAGCCGCGAAGGATTTCGCCGCGGAAAACTCGCTGCGGCCGCGGCTGTCGTTCTGCCCGCCGTCGGCATCATGGCGCTGACCGGCTGTCTCCAGCAGCTTTGCGGAAGCTGGCTGGACGGCCTCTCTCAGCAGGCACTCACCTTTGATACTACCCTTGAAACTGAGACGGACGCTTCCGATGCGATCGTTACGACCGCCGCAGATGAAGACGCGGTCGTGACCTTTGCGGACGCCGACCTCACCGAGAATACCGGCGTCACGGCCGTTGCGGTGAAGAGCACGAAAAACGCGACCTTCTACGGATGCGGGCTTTATATCGACGGAAAGTTCTACGGAGCCTATTCGTCCGCTTCGACCCTCCGCACCATCCTCGACAGCTTCAAATCGGCCTACGCGACCGGTGAAGCGGGGGAGACCGTCTCCTTTACCCGCGATATTCAGCTGGTGGGCGGGACCTACCCCACGAGCGATCTTCTGACCTACTCCGCCATCAAATCCGTTCTGGAATCGACGGTGGAAGCGAAGAAAACGTATACTGTCCTGACGGGTGATACCCTTCAGTCGATTGCCGACCGGTACGGAATGACGCTTTCCGATTTTGAGAGCCTGAACGCCGAACTGGACGAGTCCTCCCTGACCGCCGGTGAGACAGTGAACGTCGCCGTTACCGAACCGCTGATTCAGGTCGCCTGCACCAGGACCGAGACCGCGACCGTTTCAGTTCCGTTTGAAACCGAGGTTGTTGAGGACGCTTCCGCTTCCGGAAAGGCCGAGGTCATTACCGAGGGCAAAAACGGAAGCAAGACCGTGACCGCGACCGTCACCACCGTCAACGGAAAAGAGACTGCGCGCGAAGTCCTTTCGGAAAAGATTCTGGTCGAGCCGGTCACCCGTCAGGTCACTGCGCCTCTCCTGACCGGGACAAGCTACAGCGCGAGCTACTACGGTGATACCGGTTCGGGCGTCCTGTCCGAAGGGATGATCTGGCCGCTCCCGAATAACGGCGGCACCGAGACCTGCTACTTCGGCGAGGATGGGCATAAGGGCGTCGATCTCGCGATTGCCGAGGGCACCGACATCTACGCGGCGGCTTCCGGAACGGTCGTTGTCGCGGGCGTCTACTATACCTACGGCAACTGCGTCGTTATCGATCACGGAAACGGTGTGCGCACCCTTTATGCACACTGCTCCTCCCTGAATGTGTCGGTCGGCGATGAGGTATCTCAGGGCGATGTGGTCGGCTTTGTCGGTATGACCGGCTACGCCAACGGCAACCATCTCCACTTCGAGGTACATATCAACAACCGTTCCTACGACCCCTATAATTTTATCGCACGATAAGTTTCATCAAAAAAGGCACTGCGG
>JALEHK010000066.1 GCA_022770625.1 Oscillospiraceae bacterium
GGCGGGAGAAGATCCTCGACGGCCTTTCGAAGCAATCCTTTTTCATAGCCGCCCCACTCTTTTTGCTCCCACGGAACGTTATACAGATATTCGGCGATCCGATAGTCGCAAAACGGCACCCGCACCTCCAATCCCCAGTACATACTCATCCGGTCTTTTCGGTCGAGAAGGGTCTGCATGAACCAGTCGGTGTTCAGGCGCATCATCTGCCGCATCCGGCGCTCAAGCGGAGAATCGGTCGGAAGGGTATCGGTATCGGACAGGGTCTGTTTTTCACGCACGGACATAAACTGCTCCGGATCCAGATCGGATAGGATCTCAGGACGGATAAAGCTGCTTCGCCAGCCGGTCGTCTGTGCCCACGGGAAGCCCGCTTTTTCGCGGATTTCAGGGTCACGGTACCACGGGTATCCGCCGAACAGTTCATCGGCGCATTCCCCCGAAAGGGCAACGGTGACTTCGCGGCGGATCTCTTTGCAGAATAAGAGGAGTGAAGAATCAATGTCCGCCATTCCGGGCAGATCGCGCGCATCGACCGCATCGGAAAGCGCATCGGCGAGCGCCGGGGTGTCGAGCGTGATCAGATGGTGGGAACAGAGGGGATCCTTTTCGGAAAGGAAGCGCTGCATCAGCGGGATAAAGCCGGAGTCGCTCTGGGGCTGGAATTTTCCGGGGCGGAAGTAGCGGTCATTGTCCCGGTAATCGACTGAGAAGGTGGTCAGGTGTTTCCCCTCTTCCTTCAGGAAATCACAGGCCGCCGAGGAAATCAGACTGGAATCCAGGCCGCCCGAAAGGAAAGTCCCGATGGGAACGTCGCTGACCAACTGCCGCCGGATCGCGTCCCGCACAAGCGCGCTTACGGCCGCTTTGGTTTCGGAAAAGGGAAGGTCGTGCGGATGGGCGGTCAGCTTCCAGTAACGATGGATGTGCAGCTGTCCGTCGGCGTCCAGCACCGCGTATTCGGCGGGCGCAAGCTCCCGGACGCCCTTGAAAACGCCGCAGCCGGGTGTTCGTCCGGGGCCTAGCAGCATCAGCTCGGCGATCCCGCTGCTGTCCAGACAGGCGTTCACATTCGGAAAGGCAAAGAGGGTCTTGATCTCGGAGGCAAATATAAAACGCTCGGAATCATGAATGAAAAAGAGCGGTTTTACCCCCATCCGGTCGCGCGCCAGAAAGAGCTTCCTCTCCGGCGCATCCCATACAGCAAAGGCAAAGATCCCGTTCATCCGCTCGAGACACTTTTCTTTCCATTCGATATAGCTGTGTAAAACGACTTCGGTATCGGTATGGGTCAGAAATGTATGTCCGCGCCGGATCAGTTCCGCTTTCAGTTCAGGGGTATTGTACAGTTCGCCGTTGTAGACGATGGCGTAGGGAATGGTTTCACCGTCATAAAACAGCATCGGCTGTTTCCCGCCGTCCGGATCAATGACCGACAGACGGGTATGGTAAAGGGTCAGGGGTGCATGGTTCGACGCGTCCTTTGGCGAAAAGGATCCCCGGTCGTCCGGGCCGCGCCGCCGCATGGAAAAAAGAATTTTGTCTGTGTCCGGAGAACAGCTTGCGCTCAAAGGATCGTATGAAAGGTTGTTGTATCGGAAGATGCCTGCGATTGCACACATGGATTTCATCACCTCTCTGTAAGGGTATGCCGGAGAAAAGGATTTTGTGTGATCTTGTCACGGAAGGCTGTCCGAAAATCGGGTATACTTAATGCTGTAAAGCAAAGCTTCGCGGACGATTACGATTTTGGCTTGGGATTATATTTTGGGTTCCGCTGCGCGGAACAATTCAGACAGGAACACTTTTCAGCTGTGAAAAAGCATGACTAGCGGTTTTAAGTGCAAGCGGAGGGCTTTGCCCTCTCGATACCCACAATGCCCTTCTGCCAGACAAGCTGGCATTACGAATTTGCTACGCAAATTCAATAGGGAAAATCAAATGGGCTTGACCCCAAAATCTATATTTGATGCGGTAAAGCTCAAAAATGTATACTCCAGTTGTAAACAACCCCTTTTTT
>JALEHK010000073.1 GCA_022770625.1 Oscillospiraceae bacterium
AAAAAATCCTTGTCCATGAAGCGGTCAAAAGTGAGGACGGAAGCCGGGAACAGGAAGTGGAAATCTTCTACCGCTTTATCGGCAAAATCGAATGACACATCTTGAGATACCCAACAATATCTTTAACTAAGGGAAACGGGAGAGACCGTTCCGAATACCGAAACGCTGAAGCTGCTCTCGAATCTGTTCGACGTTTCGATCAATACGCTTCTCGGCTCACCGAGACGTCTGATCTGTCAGTGCTGCGGGATGCCGCTTGAAGACGACTCGATCATCGGACGGAATAAAAACGGTACGCTGAACGAGGATTACTGCAAGTGGTGCTATGCCGACGGAGTGTATACCTATCATAATATGGAGGAGCTGATCGATGTCTGTGTCCCAAATATGGTGAATGAAAACTGTACCGAGGAACAGGCCCGCGCCTATATGAAGGAACTTCTTCCGAAGCTGGATTACTGGAAGCGGTACGATCAGCTGAGCGATAACGGGCAGTTTGAGCAGTTCAAGCAGCAGCTGATCGGGGAACTGAACGACCTTCATGTCGAAGGGCTTCCGAAGGTCGAAAAGCTGAACGCACTGGTCGGAAATTATGTCAATCTCGCCTACCGGCTGCCGAGCGGAGAGATGGTTCGGTTTCTGGACGATCAAAAGACCTATCTCGGAAATCAGCTGGAGTGTACTTTCGGCGGAGAGAGGTGCTTCGGCGTGATCGCGGATATGGATTTCCTGTTGGTATGCACCTACGAAGAGAACGGAACCAATCCCGAACTGGTATTGTATAAAAAACGATAATGCTACGAAACTTGTTTCGTGGACGCGATCGAGTTTTGCTGTGCAAAACTCAACAAGGTAGGATTTAATGCTGCGAAGCGAAGCTCCGCGGGCGCTACCGTGTTTGTCCTTAAAGGACAAACACAATAATGTAGAATCAAATGCTGCGGAGCAAGTTTTGCGGACGCTATCAAGTAATTCAAAAAGGTATACCAAAGAAAAAGTTCCCCTGAGAAGAATCCTTTCTCAGGGGAACTTTTGGCGTCAAGGGCTTATCCTCTCTTTTCGATCGCCCGCTTCGGGCAAACTTCATAGACATCTTTGGTGTTGTTGGTGCAGAACCAGAGCTTTCCGTCCATCTCACCGGAGAACATGAAGGGGCGGCATTTTGCTTTTCCCCCGGGATGACTTTAGTATAACTCGCTTTTTCCGTATAAAAAAATTTTTAAAAAATCTTTCCTTCTGGCTGAAAAGGTGTGGAACCGGCGGACGGGTAAGGCTCAAGTGAAATTTGATTAAATAACTGATGAAGAATGATAAAAATTGAAAATTTTACATTTTCATTGTAATTCATACGTATTTATGTTAGAATATACTACGCAAAATTATAAATACAGTATGCTTTATAGCTGTATATCAGCCGGAAAACGACCAGCGAAGTTAAACTCAAAAGGACGAAAGATTTACGCATCATACACTCCATGGGGACGGAGAAATCGTAAAGATATATTTTTGTCTGCTTAACGTGGGGAGATACAGAGACACAGAAAAGGGAATGTAAGAGAGGCGTAGAAATGGCATTAAAAAAACAAATTCTGATCGTAGAGGACAATGAAATCAACCAGGAAATGCTCCGCGTGATCCTTGAGGAACAATACTCCGTGATCGAAGCGGAAAATGGTCAGGAGGCGCTGACTCTTCTGTGGAAATATAAGAACGATATTGCGCTGATCCTGCTGGACGTGACGATGCCGGTCATGGACGGATACACCTTTCTTGAACAGATTAAAAAAGACCCGGAGCTGTCGCTCATTCCGGTTATCGTAACGGCGCAGAACGACAGCGAAGCGGATGAGGTCGCCGCGCTCGGCCACGGCGCTACCGACTTTGTGCCCAAGCGCTACCGCCCTCAGATTATTCTGCACCGGGTCGCGAGCCTGATCAGCCTGCGGGAAAACGCAGCGATGGTCAATCAGCTTCGCTACGACCGCCTGACCGGGCTGTACAGTAAGGAATTTTTCTATCAGAAGGCTCAGGAGCAGATGCAGATGCATCCGGAACTGGAATATACGATTATCTGTTCCAATATCGAGAATTTCAAGCTCTTTAACGATATTTTCAGCGTTCCGGCGGGCGACCGCCTGCTCAAGGAGATCGCGGAGGTGTTCCGGGAGCTGACCAGCGGCGATGAGATCTGCGGGCGGTTCAACGCCGACCGGTTCATGCTGCTCCGGATCCAGAAAAAACGCACCCGGGACTACGAGCGCTTTGCGGAAGTCGGGCGGAAGATGCTCACTCAGGTCAAGAACATGGTCATGAAATGGGGCATCTATGAAGTTACGGACATCTCGGTACCGGTCGAGCAGATGTGCGACCGCGCGCTTCTGGCGGCGGATAATATCAATGGACAGTACAACACCCGTTTTGCCGTTTACGACGACAGCCTGCGCAGTAAGCTGCTCCGGGAACAGGTCATTACCGAATCGATGGAAACGGCGTTGAAGGAAAAGCAGTTCAAGGTCTATCTTCAGCCCAAGTTCAGCCTTGTAAACGATCAATTGGTCGGCGCGGAAGCGCTTGTCCGCTGGGTTCATCCGGAGATGGGCTTTTTATCGCCGGGCGAGTTTATCCCGCTTTTTGAAAAGAACGGTTTTATCACCCAGTTGGATCAATATGTCTGGGAAGAGGTATGCGTGCTGCTTCATGAATGGATCAGGCAGGGAAAGGCGGTCGCGCCGGTATCGGTCAACGTCTCCCGCGCGGATATTTATCAGGCGGACGTCACCGACGTGCTCTGCAAGCTGATCCGGAAGTACGAGCTGGATCCGACGCTGCTGCATCTGGAGATTACCGAAAGCGCCTACACCGAGGATCCCGACCAGATCATCCATACGGTCTATGGACTTCGGAAACGCGGATTCATCATCGAGATGGACGATTTCGGGAGCGGGTATTCTTCGCTGAATATGCTCAACCAGATGAAGCTGGATATCCTCAAACTGGATATGAAATTTATCCACAGCGAGACCAATAAGCCGGTGGATAAGGGAATCCTGAATTTTATCGTTGAACTGGCGCGCTGGATGAATCTGAGCGTGGTCGCGGAAGGGGTCGAGACCGGAGAGCAGTTGGAGCGGATCCGGGAGATCGGGTGCGACTATGTACAGGGATATTTCTTTGCAAAGCCGATGCCGAGTGATGAGTTTGGAAGCTATCTGACCCATCAGGAAGTCGGAACGATCCCGGCGCGTTTGGAATCGTCGGAGCCGGAGCAGAGCCTTCTTCTGATCGATGAGGACGCTTCCTACCGGAAAGAGGTGCGCGAATCCTTTGCCGGTGAGTACCAGGTGCTGGAGGCGGCCGACACGGAGAGTGCGATGGCCTGTATCAAAAAGCACGAGTTGGACAAGAACTTTGCGGTGATTTTGAGCATGACCCTTCCGAATGACGGCGCGGTATCGCTCCTTGAAACGCTGCGGAGCAGTCCGGCGCTTTGGAAAATACCGGTGCTTGCGACCATGCCGCAGGACGAGGCACTTGAAGAAACAGCGCTGAGGCTGGACGCGGACGACTTCATCAAAAAACCGCATACCGTGCCCGGACTTCGCAAGCGTATCGTTCAGCTGACCGGATTCTCGGCGCATAAGGTTCGGGAGCAGGTGCTTCAGGACGAAGCCGGACGCGACTATCTGACCGGCCTTTTAAACCGGCGCGGCCTTCATTCTGCCGTAAATTCGCTTCGGCAGGAGGATCTTCCGCTTGCCCTTTACCTCTTTGATCTGGACGATTTAAAGCGGGTCAACGACGGCTACGGACACGAAAAGGGCGACGAGCTTCTGGAAGCGTTCGGACGGCTTTTACGGAAAAAGACCCGGAACATCGATATCCTCTGCCGGTACGGCGGCGATGAGTTTGTCGTGATCCTGAGAAATATCAATGACGTTGATGTCGTTCAGAAAAAGGGCGCGGAGATCTGCCGGGAAATCGGAGAATTTACCCTCTCGGACGGAACCCACGCAGGCTGCTCGGCGGGCGCGGTGTTCTGTGCGCCGGGCGAAAGACCGTCTGCGGCGCTGATTGAAAAGGCAGACCGGGCGCTTTACCGCGCAAAACGCATGGGCAAGGGAATCTGCCGTCTCAGCGAGGATTAAGCGGCTGAGGACAAAGAAGAAATACAGGCAGGAAAGAAGCGCATATCGTGGACGCATATCGTGGATATGGAGAATTTCCGCGCGCGGAGCACCAAGTCGGAGACTTTTTCCGCTAACCCGTTTGACGATGCGTTTACCTATGCTCCGATGAGAAGGTCGAGTCCTCCGGTGTTTACGATGGTTCGCTTTACAGCTTTTACAGCGTGTACCTGAGAAATGCCGCGAACGATAGGGTAAAAGAAGGCGAAGACGCGGATGCGGCACTGGAAAAGTTTGTGGCGCACTGCAATAAAACGATCGAAGAGAGGAAAGCTGACGGAGAGATCTCCTGAACGAAACTGAAAAAAACGCCGTGTCCATTGGGGCACGGCGTTTTTTGCGTCCGGAAGGAACCGGTCAGAGAATATGCTCTGACCTGAAATTTTGAGAGTAACATCCGTCAAAAGCGGATTGTTCCAGCTTCCCGGAACTGATACAATAAAGACATCAAAGCCACAAGCGGCAATATGTGGCAACACGTAATCAGAAAGGAAGATATTTATGTTAAAAGTCGGCCTGATCCTTTATTCTGTACGCGGAGAGATGGAGAAAGACCCGATCGGCACCGTCGAGAAGGTCGCAGGGATGGGGTACAAGTATCTGGAAGTATGCAACCATAACGCGATCAATGACCCCGGATGCGGATTCGGCGTAGACGCGCCCGCGCTCAAACACGCGTTTGATGAAAAATCTGCGCAGGTCATCAGCGCTCATGTTTTCCCGTTCGAGAAATCGGATATGCAGGCGGTCATCCGCTATAATCAGACGCTCGGCAACCATAATATCGTCAACCCGATGGGAAAGTTTTCGACCTATGACGATCTGATGCGGCAGTGCGAGAACTTCAACCGCTGGGGAAAGATCTGCCGGGAAGAGGGCATGACCTACCTCTACCATAACCACGACCACGAATACCGCACCTTTGGCGGAAAGGCGATCCTTGACCTGATCGCGGAAAACACCGATCCGGATTATCTCTCTTTTGAGCTGGACACTTTCTGGACGATGCGCGCGGCGGTCGATCCGGTCGAGCAGATGAAGAAGATGGGAGGCCGGATCAAGCTGATCCATCAGAAGGACTTCGCGTGGGATTCGATGGCGCCCCTCAACACGATCGGCATCACCCCCGAGGAGCGGGAAATGAAAGGCGAGGTCGGTATGGACGGAAATAGCGACTACGCGAAAAAGGGCGGAAAGTTCTCGCAGGAAGCGTTGGACGAGCAGAGACGGATCCGCAACACCGCTTTTGCTGAGATCGGCACCGGCATCATGCACATTCAGGAGATCATCGACGCCGCCAACCGATACACCGACGCCGGCTACATCATTCTGGAACAGGATTATACCCGGATGAAGAGCCAGTTTGACAGCGTGGAAAAGAGTATGCAGGCATTTAAGAAATTTAACGGCATTGAATGGAACTGAAACGGAGGAAAAGAAAATGAAACATAAGGTAGGACTGATCGGCTGTGGCGGAATCGCCAACCAGAAACATCTTCCCGCTCTCTCAAACGCTTCCGACCGGGTGGAGATCGTCGCTTTCTGCGACCTGATTCTCGAACGCGCCGAAGCGGCGGCGAAAAAGTACGGCGCTCCGGGAGCAAAGGTCTGCACCGATTATCATGAACTGCTCGCGATACCGGAAGTTGAGATCGTCTATGTCCTGACGCCGAACGTCTCTCACTGCGAGCTTTCGGTCGCGGCGCTTGAAGCCGGTAAGCACGTCCTCTGCGAGAAGCCGATGGCCGCTTCGACCGCTGATGCGCAGAAGATGCTGGACGCTTATCATAAGAGCGGAAAGCTGTTGACGATCGGTTATCAGAACCGTTTCCGCTCCGATTCGCTCGCCCTCAAAAAGATGATCGAGGACGGAGAACTGGGCGACATCTATTACGCCAATGCCCATGCGCTTCGCCGCCGCGGCGTTCCGACCTGGGGCGTCTTTACCGATAAGGAGAAGCAGGGCGGCGGGCCGCTGATCGATATTGCGACCCATTCGCTCGACCTGACCCTCTGGTTCATGAACAACTATGAGCCTGCGACCGTCACCGGTTCCGCTTTCTATAAGCTCGGGCGCACCCTCCAGAAGGACAATCAGGGCAACGGCATGGGTCCGTGGGATCCGGATACGTTTGAGGTCGAGGACGCAGCGTTCGGCTTTGTGACGATGAAGGACGGTTCGCTGATCACGATCGACTCCTCTTGGATTCTGAACTCGACCGAGGAGAGGTGTGCGGCCTCCTATCTCTGCGGCACCAAGGCGGGCGCGGAACTGACCGGCGTCGGCGGCTCCAACAACAAAAAGCTCTACCTCAACACCGTTATGGCCAATAAGCAGGTCAAGATCGATGTCGACACTTCGGCAGGCGGAGTCGATTTCTTCCCCGGTCAGAGCATGGATGCAAAAGACGTCGAATGCGCAGTCTGGCTGGATGCGGTCGAGGGCAAGCGGGAACTGATCGTCAAGCCGGAACAGGCGTTTGTCGTGACCAAGATCCTTGATGCCATCTACCGTTCGGCTGAGAGCGGGAAACAGGTCGTATTTGACTGATCCGGCTCAAAAGGCAGTGGACGCGGGAGAGCGGCGGGTGTATAATGGGAGTGAAAAACGATGGAAGGAAGTCTTTTCATGTCGGATCCGCGCCCATTCCCGTCCGCTTCCACCAGCGGAGCCTATCAGAAGAGTATCTATGAACCCGCATGGGAAACGGATTTCCCGGTGCGGTTTGGCGTGGCCGACGGCGCGCAGGCGTTTATCTATCACTGGCACGACGCGGTCGAGATTCTCTGCGGCCTGAGCGGGAATACGACGGTCGGCGTGGAACGCCCGTATTCCCTTGAAGCTTCGGATGTTATGATTATCGGGTCGGGGGAAAGCCATTGCCTTTTTCCGTCCGGACGGGAGGATACGCGGTTGGTGCTGATGTTTGATTCGGCGTTTTTCTTTCGGCAGAGCTGTTTTGCGGAAGGAAAGGACTGCTTCGGACAGATCGTCCGGCACAGCAGCGGCTGGAGCACGGAAACTGCCGGGCAGATTCGGGAATGCCTTGGGCAGATCCGGCGCGCGTTTGAAGAAAAAGCGCCTGGCTGGAAGGAGTATACGGCGGGGCAGATCCATCTGCTGACGGCGGCGCTGATCCGGGGCGCACCGGCGCGTCCTTTTCTGCGCCCTTCTCTGCGCCCTGCTTTGCCGCAGGATGACGCGCTTCGGAAGGTGCTGACCTATCTTTCCCGGCATTATCTTGAGCCGCTGACCCTTGCGGAATGCGCGAGGGAGCTCGGGTTTAACCCGTCCTATCTTTCGGCCATGTTTTCGCAGCGAACCGGCTCGTCTTTTCATCAGTATCTCATCAGTCTCCGTCTCAAGCAGGCGGAATGGCTGCTCACGAGCGGAGAACTTCCGATCTCGGAGATCTCGGCCGAAAGCGGCTTTTCAAGCGATAAGACCTTTTACCGAACCTTTCGGGAGCATTACGGCAAAACGCCGGGAGAATACCGAAAAGAACAACAAAAACGATAAATACAGACAAATTTTTGCTGTGATGTTTGTAGGAACACACAGTTGATTTTTGGAGCAGATGCTGATATAATAATATCTGTTCTCAAAAATGTGGGTATAGCTCAGCTGGTTAGAGTACCTGCTTGACATGCAGGGGGTCGATGGTTCAAGTCCATTTATCCACACCAAATTGCGACTCTGGTGCAAAAGTGCCGGAGTCGTTTTTCATTATACAGATAAGAAAGGCGGTACGGATATGAAAACATTTTTTCCCGGAAAGACGATCCGAGGCTGGATCTTTGACTTTAACGGAACACTGCTTTTCGATTCGCCCGCTCATGCGGACGCATGGAAGAATTTTCTCTTGAGTAAAGGAATCTGCGTCACCGATGAAGAGATGCGGCGGAATGTGCAGGGAAGACCCAATCCGTTCATCCTCCGTCATTTTTTCGGGGAACTGAGCGAAGAAGAGATCCGCCGCTATTCTGCCGAAAAGGAAGAAGCCTATCGGGAAGCCTGTCTGTCCTCGGGAAAAGACGGATGGTTTCGTCTGGCGGATGGGGCAGAGGAAATGTTTGACCGGCTGAAAGCGGAAAAGATCCCGTTTACGATTGCGACCTCCTCCCAGTGGGATAACGTTTCCTTTTATTTTGAGCATCTGGGGCTGGGACGCTGGTTTACGCCCGAGTCGATCGTTTTCGATAACGGAAAGATGCCGGGAAAGCCGGCTCCCGATATCTATTGGAAGGCAATGAAACTTTTGAACCTGTGCCCGGAAGAATGTGTGGTTTTTGAGGACTCTCTTTCGGGAATCGCTGCGGCAAGAGCGGCCGGAGTGGGACTGATCGTCGGCGTTGCGTCCGATCTGGATGAAAAGACGCTTCAGGAAGGTGGAGCGGAAAAAATAATCCGCGACTTTCGCTGGGCATCGGATGTTTTGCATGGGTAAATTTTTCGGAAACTTTTTTGCGAAAATGGCTTGCATTTTTTCTCTCGCTGTGCTATAATATCATCTGCTGAGAGGTTATGACCTTGAAGCAGATGAAATCTGGGTGTGGCGCAGGTGGTAGCGCGCTACCTTGGGGTGGTAGAGGCCGCAAGTTCAAGTCTTGTCACTCAGACCAGAAAAGCACGATGGTTTTGAACAAAAGCCATCGTGCTTTTTTTCTTGCAATAAAAGGAGAATACCGGCAGCCGGAAAGTGCTGGAAAAGTGCGGTATGCCTGGCATGATTTTTCGGAAAGACAGGCGTCCTCTGAGCGGGGCTGGAAGGCAGTTGAGAACTGTTTTTGCTTTCGGTGGGAAAAGTAGTCGGGGAAGCGGAAAAAACGTCTCAGAAATCCGCTCAGAAGCGATCACGAAGAATATAAGATATAGAAAGCCTATGAGCACTCTTATACGCCACGCTGAGAGGCTTTCTATGTTTGGATGAGAAATTACTCGTCAAAATAAAAGACGCCTTATATGGGCACACAGCGCCGATCAGAGCGCTTCCAAATAAATAAGCGCCGCAGGGAGATGTTTTCCTGCGGCGCTTATTTATTCGATCAATCCCCGCACCTGAAAGAGAGCGGAGAGGAAGAAAACGTTGATGATGATGGCGGCGAGCCGCATGACCAGACCGATGTTCGGATAAAGTCCGGTCAGCAGGTCGAAAACCGTCCATCCGCCGCAGAGGGCGTAGCCGATCCCGATCCACCACCGCCTCTGAAGGAGGATCCCTTCGGTTTTTTCATCCCGTTCTTCCCGGCAGATATGGGCGGCGGTGTTGGCGGCGATCAACATCGAAAGAATCGCGCCCGCGGTGACCAGAACGGTCATGATGGTGTGCAGGGCGAGCACTCCGGACGAATTCCCGGCGGTATAGCCCCAGAACTCGGCGGCTGCTCCGGCCAGCATAACGGCCGCTCCCGCGATTCCCGCGCCCCAGAGCGGCGTCCGTTTCCGCCAGCGGATGAATCCGGCGGCGAGAAAGAGGGAAGCCAGAAGGAGCATCGTGCTCGCAAGTCCTTCGGTCAGGAGCAGGCGCATGATGAGCAGGAAAACGCTTCCCATCACGCACTGAAGGCCTTTCATATCGGTCGTGGGCGGGCGTTTTACTTTTGCTTTCTTTTTCAGTAAGGTCTTGGGCAAGAGTGATTCCTCCGATTGTTTGTCAAATTTTTATGCGGTCGTGGGTCACGCAACCATGGGTCATGCGACCCAGAGCTTCCCTTCGGGAAGCTGACGCATCCGGGAGCTGGGTGTGCGGGGGCGCATCGAGAGCGAAAGGGCAAAAGCGACCGGTCCGACTCTTCCCAGATACATCGTCAGGATCAGCGCCAGCTTGGTCAGGACGCCGCTTCGGTCGGTAACACCGCAGGTCAGTCCGACGGTCGCAAAGCCGCTCACAGCCTCATAGACCGCGTCGATGATTCCGTCGGCGTCTCCCGATACAAAGATCACGCCCGCGACCAGAAGGACGATGCAAAGCCCCAAAAAGGTGACGGCCATCGAACGGTAGACCGCCTGTTTTTCGATCCGGCGGTTCATCAGGGTGGTTTCCTCATCGCCGCGGATAACCGAAACGACCGTCATAAAGAGCAGAAGCGCGGTCGTCACCTTGATGCCGCCGCCGGTCGAACCGGGCGCCGCGCCGATGAACATGAAGATGATCGAAAAGACCTTGGAAAGATCCCGCAGCGCCTCCTGATCGAAGGTCGTAAAGCCTGCGGTACGGCAGGTGACCGACTGGAAAAAGGCGTTGGCGAGCTTTTCCCCAAAAGACATTTTCCCGATCGTATCGGGATTGTTCCATTCCAGCAGCAGGAAAAGGAGCGTGCCGCTAAACAGGAGCACGGCTGTTGCAATCAGCACCACGCGGGTATGGAACTGGAGCTTTTTCTTCCGGCGGAGCACCAAAAGATCCTGCCAGACGATAAAGCCCAATCCCCCGCAGATAATGAGCGCCGAGATAATCAGCAGAAGCAGGATGTTGTCCCGTACCGGGATCAGGCTCGCACCGGGGGAAAGCAGACCGAAAAGGTCGAACCCGGCATTGCAGTAGGAGGAGATGGCGAGAAAGATCGACATAAAGATCCCGTAGGTTCCGTACTTCGGGAAAAAGATTGGGAGCATCGCGGTCGCTCCCAGAAGTTCGGTGATAAAGGTGACGCCGACGACCATCCGCAAAAGCTTCAGCGTATTGGAGCGGGTATCGGCACTGATCGATTCCTGCGCCAGCTGGGCGGTGCGCAGACCGACCTTTCTCCGAAGCAGGGTATAGAAGAAGCTGGTCATCGTGACCAGTCCCAGCCCGCCGATCTGAATCAGAGCCATAATGATCCCTTGACCGGCGATCGAAAAGTGGGTATAGGTGTCATAAACGGAAAGCCCGGTCACACAGGTCGCCGAGGTCGCCGTAAAAAGAGCGGAAAGAAAGGGGGTAAATGTCCTGCTTTTACTGGAAAAAGGCATCATCAGCAGCACGGTTCCGGTAAGGATAACGGCAAGGAAACTCAGTGTGATGACCTGTGCGGGATTGCGGGGAGGGATTCCTTCCCGCGGAAACAGCTTCGGATGAGCGGACATTTTGGTCTTTTTAGCCATGGTACTGCCTCCTGATTGATATTCCTTTTTTCATTATACTCGTCCTGCTTCCCGATTTCAACAGATTCTTTCCCGATCTGTTAAAAACTCGCTTCGGAAAAGAGAAACCGCCCGGACAGACGGTAGTGTCTGCCGGACGGTAGAACCGGTGAGAAAAAGCAGGATCAGGCTTTTTCAGATTTGAGGCGGATGTTCTTCCACTTACCGCTCTGGTAACGGAGAAGGACGAGCGTCGAACGGAGAAGCTGATCGGCCGCCATCGCAATCCATGCGCCGTAAAGCCCGAAGTTAAAGGTGTTGACAAGGAGAATAGCAAGGGTCGGACGGACGAGCAGGACGGTGATAAAGGTGATGACCGCCGTTGCACGGGTATCGCCCGCACCGCGCAGGCCGCCCGCAATGATAAACTGGGAGGTCTGGAGCGGCTGGAGAACCGCCATAATGAGCAGGATCTGCGCACCGACGCGGATGATCTCGGAATCCTTATTATAGAGCGCGACAATATTGCCGCCGAAGAAGATAAAGATCAGCGCCAGAACGATCGCGCAGATCATGCCGATCCGTCGGGTTCGCGAACAGTAGGCCTGCGCCATGTCGGGGCGGCGCTTGCCGAGCGACTGACCCATCAGGGTGGTCGCGGAAACAGCGAAAGCCTGTCCGGTCATAAAGGAGAGCGCCTGGATGTTCATGCAGACCTGATGGGTCGCATAGGCGGTCGTTCCGAGGGTTGCGACCGTTTTGGCGAAGATAATCATGCCGGCGCGCATCAGAAGCTGCTCGATCATAGCGGGAAGGCCGATGTTGAGCATATTCGAAAGGGTCTCTTTATGCGGCATAAAGCCTTTTTTCAGTTCGAGCTTCAAGAAGCCGTTGCCTTTCAGGATCAGACCGACCGAGATAACGAACGCGACCAGCTGGCCGATGACGGTCGCAAGGGATGCGCCTGCAACGTCCATTTCCGGGAAGCCGAGGTTTCCGTAGATCAGAAGCCAGTTGAAGATAACGTTTACGACGTTCGCGATCATATTATAGACCATGCTCGAACGGGAGTCTCCGACGCCGCGCAGCGAAGCGGTGATGGTACTGGTCAGCGCCATCGTCAGAAAACCGGCCATCTGGATCTGGAGATATTGGGTCGCCCAGACGGTGACGTGCTCTTCGGTCGAGCCCATGAAGATAATCATCGGACGGGCGAAAACAACGCCGAGGATCGAGAGGATGAGGGTGACGACAAAGGTAAACAAAAGCCCCTGACGGACGACGAGATTGGCCTTTTCCTTATCGCCGGTACCCTTATAGCGGGCGACGAGGGCGGTTACGCCGGTGTTCATCGCCATAAAGGCGGTCATCAGCAGGAATTTCGGCTGGGTCGTCAGACCTACAGCGGTCAGCGCCTGTGCGCCGAGGGTAGGATTGGCCTCGCCGCCGATCGATCCGACCATCATCAGGTCAACCATCGACGCGAGCTGGGTCAAGATCAGCTCGATCAGGCTGGGCCAGGCGATGCGGATGATGTCGCTGTAAAGCTCCTTGGACTGGACGCCCTCGGGGAGATGACGGGTAACTTTAAGGTTGCCCGAAATCAGGCTGTCATCCCCCTCCGGAAGATGGTCGAGTGCGGTTCGTAAGCGGTTGCTGGATACTTCTGCCATTTTGCTGCCGGCATCGCGGCCGGCGATTCCCTTCTTTCTTCAGTCGATACGCGGGCGGTTCCTTGGCTCTGAAACGCCCTGGCTGTGTGCAGCCGGCTGTTCTCAGTCGGACTATTCATATTATGTAACTTCTTTATTGTACTACTTTTTTGTATGATTGTCCACTTATCCGCCGGGTCGATCTCATAAGTTTGGAAATAGCGATAAGAAACGAGAAGAAAATGTGTGAAGAATCACAAATCTATGTAAAGAGACTGTGATTAGGAACCAGACTTTTGACAGCAGACGGTAAATATGATAGGATATTGTGTAAAGGAAGATCATGGAATAAAAGTTGTGCGGCCGCGCATTTTTTCTGTATACACGGCTCGCTTTTTTTGCTATACTATTCTTTGACGGCGGATCCAGGACGGGATCGGCCGCGCTTTCTAAAAAACGGCGCACAGCCGGAAGGAAAGGATGTCCTTTCGTGGATACACTGGTTCGTTTCGACGCCTGGGACTTATCGTGCAAGGCTCCGTTCGGTGCGGTCAGCACCGGAACCGAGATCATGCTCAGAGTTTCGGTCGCAAAAACGCTTCGCCCCTTACGGGTATATGTCATTCTTCGCAAAGACGGAATGAACAACATGACGGTGACCGAGGATCAGTTTTACAGCAACGTGACTGACCCCGGTTCTCAGCGCAGGATCCTCTTTTCTCAGGTTTCCTCTTCGTTTCAGATGAAAACCTATGAGGTGCGTTTTACGGTCGAGGAAGAGGGACTTTATTTTTATCGATTTGAAATTGAGACGCAGAAGGAGACAGTCTATGTCGGAATGGGGGAGAACGCGCGGGCGATTACCGGCGATTTTCTTCCGGAGTGGCAGCTTCTGATCTACCGCTCCGATTACCATACGCCCGAGTTTATGGAGAGCGGGATCATGTACCAGATTTTTCCCGACCGGTTTTTCCGCGGGAGCAGGGACCCCCTTCCCCAGACCCTTTCGCCCCGGATCATCCATAAGGACTGGAACGAGCGCCCGCTTTACAACTGCGATCTTCCGAACTATGAGGCGACCGACTTTTTCGGCGGCGATCTGGAAGGGATCCGGCAGAAGCTCCCGTACCTTCAGGAACTCGGCGTGAGCGTAATCTACCTCAATCCGATCTTTGAATCGGCGAGCAACCACCGGTACAATACCGCCGACTATAAAGCGGTCGATCCCTTTCTCGGAACGGAAGAGGACTTTAAGCGGCTGTGCGGCGAAGCGAAGCAGATGGGGATCCGGATTATTCTGGACGGCGTTTTTTCTCACACCGGCTCCGACTCGATCTATTTTGATAAAAATGGCCATTATCAGGGGCTTGGCGCATGGGAGTCCAGCGACTCCCCCTATTACAGCTGGTACAATTTTACTGACTCGGATACCGGATACGACTGTTGGTGGGGATTTCCGACGCTGCCGAATGTCAACGAGACTGACCCCGGCTATCTCGATTATATCTGCGGAGAGGATGGCGTGCTCCGCTACTGGATGGAACGCGGTGCGTCCGGCTGGCGGTTGGACGTTGCGGACGAGCTTCCGGACGAATTTTTGAAGCGGCTGAGAAAGTCGGTCAAGGGTTATGATCCCGATCAGCTGATCCTCGGCGAAGTCTGGGAGGACGCTTCCAATAAATGCAGCTATGATGTCCGCCGACCGTATTTGCAGGGGGAAGAGCTGGACAGTGTAATGAATTACCCCTGGACCAACGCGATTCTGGCCTTTGTCCGCAGCGGAAACGCAAACGCCTTCTATACCTCGGTTATGACGATTCTGGACCATTATCCCGCGCCATCGATCGCGACGCTTATGACGCCGCTCTCGACCCACGATACCGTGCGGGCGCTTACGATTCTCGGGGTGGAGCACGAAGTTCCCGCCGCCGAACAGGCGGAGTACCGGATGACCGCGGAGGAATACGCGCACGGAATCAAGCGTTTGAAGCTTGCGGCGGCGCTTCAGTACACCCTTCCCGGCTACCCATCGCTTTACTACGGCGACGAGATTGGAATGTACGGCTTCCGGGATCCCTGGAACCGCCGCACCTTCAGCTGGGATCATATTGATGAAGAGCTGCACGGTTTCTTTGTACAGCTCGGAAAATTCCGCCGGGAACATCTGGAGGATTTTGTCAAGCCGCTGAAGTTTTTCGATCTGGACGAGGGCGTGATCGCCTATTCGCGCGGAAGCCTTCTGATCGTCGTCAACGTATCGGACGAGGATTACCAGTGGCCGGCGATGATCGACTCGCTCGTTTTCCAGACAGGAAACGCTTCGGTCTCCGAATGGGGGATCTTTGTCGGCAAAAAGAGCGCCGCTGTTTTTAAGTTGAGAAAAGAATACTGGGAAGAATAAAAGGAAAGGCTCTTCGGGCAAAATCCGCGGAGCTTTTTACTCATCTGGTATTAGCAGTCAAATGAACAGACTGCTAATATTTTTCAAAAAACCTCTTGCAATCCTTTCTGAAACGGTCTATAATAGAAAAAGAAAGAACCTGCGGGTGCTTTGCGGCGGGTTCTGCGTGTTCAAAAAAGAATGGTTTCGTTTATTTAAGAAAGGAAGCAAACTCCATGACCAAAATAGATATCTTCTCCGGATTTCTCGGAGCAGGCAAGACCACCCTTATTAAAAAGCTGATCGCTGACGGATATAAAGGCGAAAAGCTGGTTCTGATCGAAAACGAGTTCGGCGAGATCGGCATCGACGGCGGCTTTCTGAAAGAAGCCGGTATCCAGATCAATGAGATGAACTCCGGCTGCATCTGTTGCAGTCTGGTCGGCGACTTCGCAAAGGCGCTGCATCAGGTTATCGAACAGTACAACCCCGACCGCATCCTGATCGAGCCGTCCGGCGTCGGCAAGCTCTCCGACGTTATCCGCGCCGTTCAGTCGGCCGATACTGCGGGCGCTGTCCTCAACGGCTTTACGACCGTAGCCGACGCGACCAAAGTCAAGATGTATATGAAAAACTTCGGCGAGTTCTATAACAACCAGATCGAGCACGCCTCCACCATCATTCTCTCCCGCACGCAGGGAATGAGCGAGGAAAAACTCGCCGCCGCTGTTGCGATGCTGCGTGAGCATAACGATAAGGCAACGATCATCTCAACTCCGTGGGATCAGCTGACAGGTGAACAGATTCTTGCTGCGATGGAGCAGAAGTCCACCCTTCAGGCCGAACTGGCTCAGCTGGCTGCCGAAACGGCGAACAGAGACGCGCTGGAGCATGAGCACGAACATCACCACCATCACGATCATGACGAAGATGAACATGACCACGAGCATCATGACGAGTGCTGCTGCGATCATGACCACGATCATGAGCATGAACACCATCACCACGATCATGATGAACACGAAGAACATGAACATCATGAACATCATCATGACCATGACGAGCACGATCATCACGACCACGAGGATCATGACGAGTGCTGCTGCGGTCATGACCACGATCATGAGCATCATCACCATCATCATGCCGACGAGGTATTCACGAGCTTCGGACGCGAAACGACCCGCAAGTTCACCAAAGAAGAGATCCTTGCGGCTCTCGAAGCACTCGAAGATGAAGAAAAGTACGGCGCAATCCTTCGTGCAAAGGGCATCGTTCAGGCGACCGACGGAAGTTGGATCCACTTTGACTACGTTCCCGGCTGCCCCGACGTCCGCAGCGGCAGCGCCGAAATTATCGGCCGGCTGTGCGTAATCGGCGCCAAGATTCACGAGGACGCAATCGCAGCGCTCTTTAACGTCTGACCGCACGAATGATTGCACGAATCAAATAAGGAACTTTCTGCCTGCCGGGAAAGCCCGGCAGGCATTCCCTGTTTTTTCCGAAAAAGAAAGGATACTGAAAATAATGGCTGAAGTTCAGATTCCCGTTTATCTTTTCACCGGTTTTCTGGAAGCCGGAAAGACCAAGTTCATTCAGGAAACGATGGAGGATCCCCGCTTTAACAGCGATAAGGAACGCACCCTTCTTCTTCTCTGCGAGGAAGGTGAGGAGGAGTATGACCCCTCCCGGTTTTACGATCAGAAAAACGTCTTTATCGAAACGCTGGACGAGCCGGAGCAGATCAATGAGGTCGTCCTGAGCGGTCTTATCAAAAAGCACCGCACCACCCGCGTTGTCATGGAGTACAACGGAATGTGGATGCTTCAGGATCTCTACAACCGGATGCCGGAAAACTGGATCATCTATCAGGAGTTCATGCTCTGCGACGCGAATACCTTCCTTTCCTACAACCAGAATATGCGCCAGCTGATGGTCGATAAGCTCTCCTCCTGCGAGATCGTCGTTTTCAACCGCGCGCCGATGGATGTGGACAAGGATACCTTCCATAAGATCGTCCGCGGCGTTTCCCGCCGGACGGATATTGCCTATGAGCATCTGGACGGAAACGTCGAGTACGACGATATTGAAGATCCGCTTCCGTTCGACATCGAAGCGCCGGTCATCGAGATCAAGGACGAGGATTTCGCCCTGTTCTACCGCGATATTTCCGAAGAACCGAAAAAGTATAACGGCAAGACGGTTCACTTAAAAGGCATGGTCGCGCTCGATAAGCGCTTTCCCAAGGGCATGATCGCAATCGGACGGTTTGTCATGACCTGCTGTGAAGCGGACACCCAGTTTATGAGCTTCCTCTGCCAGGTGCCCAAGGACAACCAGATTGCCCATAAGGACTGGCTGAACGTGACCGCGACGATCGCAATCAAGAACCATCCGCTTTATAAAGGCGAAGGACCTGTTTTGACGGCGACGTCGTTTGAAAAGGCGCAGGCTCCGGTTCAGGAGATTGCGACCTTCTATTAATTAATAACCGCATTTTTTAAAATCCTCCCTGCCAAAAACGGGGAGGATTTTTCATATTACCGAAAAACGGACAGGATGACCGGAAAACAACAGGAAATTTCTATGGAAAACGATAATAATCATCTTGCAAAGGAAAACTTTTTATGTCATAATTATAGACATATTTGTTACGAAATATTGTCAAAGGACGTGAACAGTTTTGGAAAAGCGATACAGAAAAAATATTTTTGAAAAAATATGCGTGATTCTGACGGCGGGTGCGCTTGCGGCGGGAATGACCGGATGCGCCCTCTTTCCTGATGAGGAGGAGACGCTGGCACCGCCCCTAAAAGCCCCGGCGGCGGTCACCTATACGACCGTCAAGGCAGAGCTTGGCGAGATCGTGGACAGCGTAAGCGTCAACGGAACCTTTGTCGCGACCCAGAGCTATGACCTGTCTTTCGGAACAAGAAGCGGCTATCTCTCGGAACTGGACGTTAAGTCGGGCGACAAGGTAACGGCGGGGCAGGTGCTTGCAAGGCTCGACTCGGAGGAACTTGAACTTCAGGTTAAGCAGCAGGAGCTTGCGCTCGAACGGGCGCAGATCGCCTACCGGATGGCAAAGAAGGCGGGCGGCGCGTCAAGCGATTCGGCGCAGCTTGCGTGGATCGATGTAGAGTCGGCACAGCTGACCCTTGATGAGAGCAAAAAGGAGCTGGAGAACCTGACGATCACCTCTCCGATCGACGGGGTCGTTTCCTATATCACAACCACAACGGTCGGGGAATACGTCAAAGGCCGTCAGACGGTCGTTCGGGTCGTGAATCCCGATGAGATTCAGGTTCAGTGCACCGGCGACGATGTTGGCGAGTTCCAACTGGGGAGCGACGTGATCATCACCTATGAAAAAGTTGAGTACCCCGGGCGGATCGCCATGACCACTCTTTCCAAGCCGGCGGACGTCGAAGTAGATGGTGCGTTTATTCGCGCGGAGATCGACGGAACCCTTCCCAAGGATAACCTCGAGCTTCTCGGACGGACGGTCAGCGTCAAGCTGATCCGGCAGAAAAAGACCGACGCGGTTATTGTCCCCCGCAACACCGTTTCTTCCTACTCGGGAGAATCCTACGTCCTTGTTCTGGAGGACGGCGTCAAGAAAGAGCGCCCGGTCGAGACGGGCATCAAGACCACTTCCTATGTTGAGATCGTCGAAGGGCTTTCACCCGGCGAAGAGGTTATCATCAAGTGATTCAGACGGCTTCGCACGGATTCTCCCCCGAAAGGAATGGTTTTGGCAATGTTTCGTTTTATTCTGCATAAAATGCTGAAAAACCGGTGGCTGACCATCAGCCTTCTGACCGGTTATATGATCGCGGTCGCGATTGTCAGCAGTATGCCTCTTTACAGTCATGCGATTCTGAACCGTCTGCTGTTAAAGGATCTGGAATCGGTTCAGACCGAGTCTCAGGTCTATCCCGGCCGGGTCATGATCGAGCAGAGTCTTTCGGTGCGGGACACCGATGCCAGGAGAGGCTCCTATGTATGGCTGGAAAATACGGTCAACGATCAGCTTCTTCCGGCGCTTCAGGTCGATGCCCTTCAGAAGATCAACCTGACCGGTGTGGATGGCCTGACGATGTACGACTCCAGCGGCAGCGAAAAACTCTCCAATGCGACCGCATCGCTGATGGCGGCGAACGGTCTGATGGATCATATTGATCTGGTGGGCGGGTCGCTTCCTTCTTCGGAAAAGAAGGAAGGCGTATACGAAGCGGTCATCAGTGAGACCGCTTCCGAAAAGCTGGGACTGGGGCTTGGCTCCACGCTGACGCTGAAAAAGACGTCGCTGATGGGCGGAAAAAACGCTTCGCCCGAAGAGATCGCGACAGTCACGATTACCGGCGTTTTCCGCGAAGGCGATAATACCGACGCCTACTGGGTGCTCCCGTCTCAGGAACTGAGAAAGGCGATCTTCATCGATTACGATCTGATGAAAAAGGACTTTCTCGAAGCAGAGAACTGCCCGGTCAGCGTCTCCAACTGGTATCTGGCGCTCGATTACCGTCAGTTCACGATCGAAAACTGCGACGAGGTACTGGACGCGGTCGAATATTACGGCTCCGCCCGCAACTTCTCGCCCTCCTTCCAAGCCGCCTTTACCAATACCCTGACCGAATACCGCGAGCGGCGGGCGACGCTGACCTCGACCCTCTGGATTATCGAGATCCCGATTCTTCTGATGCTCCTGTTCTACATCTTCATGGTCACCGGCCTGATCCTTGGAGCGGAGAAAAACGAGATCGCCGTCCTGCGCAGCCGCGGAACGAGCGGAGGGCAGATCCTTGTCCTCTACCTGATCGAGTCGGCGGTTCTGGCGGGGATTTCCTTTGCCGTGGGGCCGCTTTTCGGGATGCTGTTCTGCAAGATGGTCGGCGCTTCGGACGGATTTATGTCTTTTGTCAACCGCCGGGGCTTAAACGTAGCCCTGACCGCGAAAGGCTGGGGATACGCAGCGGTAACGGCGGTCGTTCTGGTCGCGACGATGGCGGTCTCGGTACTGCTGAGCCGGGACACCTCGATCGTTGCCCTCAAGCGGAAAAAGAGCCGCGCTTCCCGTCCTTTCTGGCAGAAGTTTTATCTGGATTTTGTCATGCTGGCGGTCGCTCTCTACGGCCTTTACAGTTACAACAACCGCTTAAAGGCGATGGAGACCCTTTCTCCCACATCGGGAAGTGATATGCCGGTCGATTTTCTGCTGTACGGCGCATCGACCCTCTTTATCCTTTCTCTTTCGCTGATCTTCCTACGTCTGCTTCCGCTGATTGTGCGGCTGATTTATAAGGTCGGCGAAAAGCGCTGGGGGCCGGTGCTTTATCTGACCCTTTCCCAGATCTCCCGCGGAGGAGCGGGGAAGCTGACCATCTCGCTTTTCCTGATCTTCACCCTTTCAATGGGCGTGTTCAATGCCGTGACTGTTCGTACCCTTGACCGGAACCAGGAGGATCGGGTCGAGTACATGACCGGAGCGGATATCGTTTTGCAGGAGGAGTGGCCTTCGACCGGAGGCGGCGCGACGGATATGGCGTCGGCGATGGATCCGACGGCGCAGTCCCAGCAGGACAACGAGGTCTATTATTCCGAGCCTCAATTCTCCCGCTACCAGAAGCTCTCGACCGTCAGCGCCGCTGCGCGCGTCCTGACGCTGAAGGACAGAAACGTGACCGCCAATTCTTCCAAGGCGGGCGGCGTGACCATCATGGGGATCGTTCCGGATGAATTCGGGGCGCTCTGCTGGTACCGCTCCGACCTGGCTCCTTATCATATCAACGAGTACTTGAATCTTTTGGCGGACGAGCCGAGAGCGGTGCTGATGAGCAGCGGACTGATGGAAAAGCTTTCCATCTCGACCGGCGATACCGCTTATCTCGCCCTTCCCGGAAATACCGGTGGGGTACAGGTCGTTGTCTATGCGGCAATCGACTATTTCCCGACTTACAATCCGAAATCCTACTCCGGAAAGGATCCGGTCAACCTTGTCGTCTGCAATCTCACCTATCTCCAGCAGGAGATGAAGATGATGCCGTATAAGGTCTGGATGAAAAAGGCGGATGGAGCGACCTCGGCTGATGTCTATGAAGAGCTGACCCAAGCGGGAATCTCGATCACAAGTCTGACCGATACGACAGCGGAACTGGTCGATCTGAAAAACGACGCGGTCAATCAGGGCGTCAACGGCTTCTTCACTCTCTCGTTTATCGTCACGATGATGATCACCTGTATCGGCTTTTTCATCTACTGGATTCTTGCGATCGGTTCGAGAAAATTGCAGTTCGGGATTCTTCGCTCGATGGGCATGAGCCGGACAGGGGTCATGATGGTGCTGATGTGGGAGCAGATCCTTCTCTCCCTTTCGGCGGCCGCAGCCGGGATCGGGCTTGGAACGCTGGCGGCGCTCCTCTACGCGCCCTTCCTTGAATGCGGGGTCACGCCGTCGGAGCAGATCCTGCCCTTTATCGTTGTCGGCTCGCGCTCGGATTATCTGCGGATCATCCTGATCGTGGCGATCATGCTGGCAGCAGCGGCGGTGATTCTGTCTCAGACGGTCAACCGCCTGAAAGCAGGCGAAGCGCTCAAGCTGGGCGAGGACTGACCGAGAGGAGGAAACGATATTGGCAGAAGAAATGCTGCGCACCGAATCGCTTGTCCGTGTATTCGGACAGGGAGAACGTGCGGTTTATGCACTGGGCGGCGTATCGCTCAGCATCTATAAAGGCGGGCTTACCATTTTAAACGGTAAGTCCGGCTCAGGAAAAACAACCCTTCTAAACCTCCTTTCGGCGCTCGATACCCCGACCTCCGGAAAGGTGTGGTTTGAAGGAAAAGAGCTTTCCGATCTTCCGATCCGGGAGCGGGACGATCTCCGCCGGACCCGGATGGGGATCGTCTTTCAGTCGGTTGCGCTGATGTCGAGCATGACGGCACTGGAAAATGTCGAGTTCGGTCTTCGGGTCGCCGGCGTTCCGGCCAAAGGGAGACGGGAGCGGGCGGAAGAGTGTCTGGAATATGTCGGTCTGTTAAAGCGCGCCAGTCATCTTCCTCAGGAAATGTCAGGCGGCGAACAGCAGCGTGTCGCAATTGCCCGCGCGATCGCCCATCGTCCGGCGGTCATCTTTGCCGATGAACCGACTGCTCAGCTGGATTCCCGGCTCGGACTTCAGGTTGTGAGCGTGTTCAAAAAGCTGATTGCCGAACAGGGCGCTACGATCGTCATGACGACCCATGACCCCGACCTTTTGCAGATCGCCGATTATGTCTGCACCCTGAAGGACGGAAAACTGATCGAAGGGGGGCAGTGATCTTGATCCAAGCGGAAAACCTGATGAAGATCTATAAGACGGGGGATATTGAGGTCGTTGCGCTCCAGGGACTGGATCTGACCGTCGAAGATGGAGAACTGATGGCGATCATCGGCAACTCCGGTTCGGGAAAATCGACCCTTCTGAATATGCTGGGCGGACTGGATACCCCGAGCGCCGGAAGCCTTACGGTCGATGGAAAGAATCTGCTGAAACTCACGCCGAAAGAGCTGATGGAATATAAGCGGCTGACGGTCGGGTTTATGTGGCAGAACTCTGCACGAAACCTGATCCCGTACCTGACGGCACAGGAAAATATCGAGCTTCCGATCCAGCTTGCGGGCTTAAAGGTATCCGAGCTTCCTCCGCTTCCCGATGGGGAAGGCGGGGAGATCGTCTGCAAGACCGCGGCCGACCGGGCGAGAGCGCTTCTTTCTCTGGTCGGGCTTCCGCATAAGGCGGGGAGTCGTCTCGGAGAGCTTTCGGGCGGTGAACAGCAGCGGATTGCGATCGCGATTGCCCTTGCAAATAATCCGAGGCTCCTGCTCTGCGACGAGCCGACCGGCGCGGTCGATTCCAAAACGACCGCCGAGATTTTAAACCTTTTCCGGGAACTGAATCGGAAGCTGGGGATCACCATCGTGATCGTTACCCACGACCGATTGGTATCGTCGTTTGTTGATCGGGCGGTCATGATCCGCGACGGGCGGACAAGCTCTGAGTTTATCCGTCGCAACACCGCCGAGGCGCTTTCCAAACTTTCCGGCTTTGATTCAGAAGAGGAAGAAGGCGGGACGGAGGAAAAGGAACGCGAGGTCGAGGAACTGACCGTTGTGGATAAAAACGGACGGATTCAACTTCCGCACGAATATCTGGAGGAACTCGGCGTTTCGGGAAGAAGCATGGCCAAGGTGTCTCTGGAGGACGGAAAAATCGTAATCCGGATGGAGTAAAATAAACACGGGCGGAAACAGGAGAGAAAAACCCCCTGTTTCCGCCTGCTTTTTTGTGAAGAATGGGATTGTTTACAAAAATGCCTTGTTTTTTTTCCTTGTTTGCTATATACTTAATGATAATGCTTATGCATGATTCATGTGTGCATAATGGAACTCGGCGGACTTTTTCCCCGGAAATTTCTTTCAAGAAAGGAAATCTTTGCTTTTGGGCAAAGAGGTTATGATATGATGAAACTGCGCAGATTCTTAGCAGCGGCGGTGACCGGCGTTGCGGCAGCGAGCTTTCTCGGCGGATGCGGAAACAGCATCGACCCCGATACGATCGATTACTCGGTTCAGCTTCTGGCGCCGAATGAGGGCGACGATATCGCGGTATTTGAAACCAGTCTCGGAACGATCACGGCGGTTCTTTATACCGATGAGGTTCCGACCGTTGTTCAGAACTTTAAGGATCTTGTAAATGACGGATTTTATGACGGACAGGTAATCTATCAGATCGTTCCGACCGTCGGCGCCGAGATGTTCGGAAGCTCGACCGAGGACGGAAATTCCCCCACCACCAACACCGAAAAACCGATCAAAGCGGAGTATTCCAATAACCTCTGGCCTTTCAGCGGTTCGCTCTGCGCTTTGTGCAGCGAGATGGGCCAGCTCTGGAACAAGGGTTATTACTTCGATTCCCGTTCCTTCTTCATCTCGGATATGCCGATCGACGACGATACCCTCTCCCAGATGCAGGATAACTATTTCCCCGCAATGATGACCAACGCCTTTCAGGAGATGGGCGGCGTGCCCGGCGTCTCCCAGTATCACACCGTATTCGGTAAAGTCATCGACGGCATGGAGATCGTCAACCAGATCAACAGCCTTCCCCATTCGGAGATCGATATGAGCGAGGAAGGGCTTTCCTCCGACGAATATGAGCAGGGTTATACCCTTGATGAGCCGGTCACGATCGAAAAGGTCACACTCGACACCTTCCATGCGGCTGATTACGACGAACTGGATAATACGATGAGCCAGGACGATTACGACTCGATGGTCTATACGAGCGCCGAAGAGCAGGCCGCAATCGACGAGGCGATTTCCAACGGTACCTACGGACAGTCTTCCGAAGAGACTTCCGGTAACTGAATATAAAAGAAAAGGATGATACCCATGATCAATTTTCGTGAACCGAAAGCGGGCGATACGATCGTCACCATGCACACTAATTTCGGAGACGTTAAATTCCTGATGTTCCCCGAGGTTGCACCCAAGACGGTTGAAAACTTCACGACCCATGCCAAAGAGAGCTATTACGACGGTCTGATTTTCCACCGCGTCATCGACGGCTTTATGATCCAGGGCGGCGACCCGACCGGAACCGGCCGCGGCGGCGAAAGCATCTGGGGCGAAGCTTTTGAGGATGAGTTCTCGCCCGAAGCGCACAACTTCCGCGGCGCCCTTTCGATGGCAAACGCAGGTCCCGACACCAACGGAAGCCAGTTCTTTATCGTTCAGGCCGGCCCGGTCGATGAGCGGATGTTCCCGATGCTGGCGCGTCAATATGGCGTGAAGCTGGACGAAGAGACCAAAGCCAAGTACGCCGAACTCGGCGGCACACCCTGGCTCGATAACCATCACACCGTTTTCGGTCAGGTTATCGAAGGTATGGATGTTGTCGATACCATCGCTTCTCAGCCGGTCGGCTATCAGGATAAGCCGGTCAAAGACATCGTGATCGAGAAAATGACGGTCGAGACGCTGTAAAAAGCGCTCAAACAAAGATGCATCATAAAAAAGAGACGCCTGTACCGCAAAAGTACAGACGTCTCTTTTTTTATTCTTCACGATCGGAATTTTCAAGCGCCTTTCTTACGATGAAGGCCGCTTCCTCATAGTCTTTCGGACGGACAAAAACCCGGAACTCCGCTGCGTGATGGCTCCTTAGCCCCGAAAAGGACTGGGTGCGCAGCGACGGGTCGGCGCTTCCGTCGATCCGGTAATCGTAGGAGATCCCGGCGCTTTCCAGCGCGTCAAAGATCCGTTCGCGTTCGCGCAGCGAGAAGCTGCAATAGACCTCCCGCCATCTCCATGGAAGGATCATGCGAGATCCGCGTAATCGGCGCGGTCGGTTTCAGCGTAGATCTCGACCAGTTTTTTTACGACCTCATAGGTCTTTTCCATCGATTGGACAGGAATGTATTCAAACCGCCCGTGGAAGTTCGCGCCGCCGGTGCAGAGGTTGGGACAGGGAAGACCCATGAACGAAAGACGCGCGCCGTCGGTGCCGCCGCGGATCGGAACGGTGATCGGAAGAACGTCCTCCGACTCCATCGCCTTGCGAGCGTTTTCGATCAGGTGCATATGCTTTTCGATCTGCTCCTTCATATTGCGGTAGCTGTCCTTGATCGTAAGGGTAAGCGTTCCCTTTCCGTATTTGGCGTTGATAAAGGATGCGGCCGCCTCGGCAACTGCCTTTTTCTCCTCAAACTTCTTCGCGTCATGGTCGCGGATGATGTAGGCAAGCTCTGCGTTCTCCACATCACCCTCCATCCCGCAGAGGTGGAAAAAGCCTTCGTACCCTTCGGTGTAGGCGGGCTTCTGCTGCTCGGGAAGAAGCGCGTTAAATTCCATCGCGATCAGACAGGCGTTGACCATCTTATCCTTTGCAGAGCCGGGATGGATGTTGAGACCGCTGACATGAACCTTCATCGAAGCGGCGTTAAAGTTCTCGTATTCGATCTCGCCCAGCTCTCCGCCGTCCAGCGTATAGCCGAAATCCGCGCCGAACTTTTCAACGTCAAAGAAAGCGGGGCCGTTTCCGACCTCTTCATCGGGGGTAAAGCCGATCTTGATGGTGCCGTGGGGCGCGTCCGGATTCTCGGCGTAGTAAGCGGCGAGCTGCATGATCTCGGAGACGCCCGCTTTGTCATCGGCGCCGAGAAGGGTCGTACCGTCGGTCACGATCAGGTCTTTTCCGACATAGCGGTCGAGCGATTCATACTGAGCGGGCGAAAGGACGATCCCTTTTTCCTCATTGAGCAGAATATCGCCACCCTCATAATGAACGATCTTCGCTTTGACATCCTTGCCGCTGCAATCGGGGGAGGTGTCCATATGCGCGATCAGTCCGATGACCGGCGCGTTCGGGCGGTTTCCGGGAATGGTCGCGTAGACATAAGCGTGCGCGTCGTGCTCCGCCTCGTATCCCATCGCCTGAAGCTCCTCACAGAGCATCTGTGCTAAAACGTGCTGCTTTTCGGTGCTGGGAACGCATTCCTTATCCTCAGCCGACTGGGTATCGACCGAAACGTAACGTAAAAAACGATTGACCAGTTTTTCCATCTTTCGTAAACTCCTTCCGGGTCTTTTCTCCTATCAGTATACCACGTTTTTCTTCCTTTTTCCAGCCGTTTGTCAAAGAAGGTCGATTCCGGCCTTTTCCGCCTGCTTTTGCTGAAGCGGGCGGGGAACGGTATAAAGCCGCCCGTCTTTTCGGAAATGAAGGCCGGTCTGCTTGAAGTGGAAACGGACGCCGGTTCGCTCACACTGCTCCCGGATGTCCAGCACCCAGTTATAGTCGCAGACTCTTGCGCCCTCGCCGCTCTCCCCGCCCGCAACGACCGAGCGGATCTTTCCGCTTTCGAGAAACGGCTCCAGCCTTACGGGCGCTAAAAGCGGCTCACAGATCACAAACCGGTCTTTGATCGGAAGTGAAAGAAAGACCGGAAGCCGCCGCGCCGCTTCCTCTCCGTTTTCACAGGTGCACCCGATCGAGACGTTTTCGTATCCCTCTCCCCAGTCGTCCGGAAGGCATTCATACGCGCGGAGGATCCGCTTGGTGATGATGATAAAGGAAAGGTCGCTCCGCTCACGGATCATCGCCCAGATCTCTTCCCGCCATTCATCTGCTTCCTCTAAAAAGAAATCGGAGGTCATAACGGCGTAGACGCTTTCGCCGGGCGGGATTTTATAGCTTCCGTTCCGCTTTTTTTCGACCGGAAGCCGGAAGGAAGCGGTCTTTACGACCTGAGAGGCATCTTTTCCGATCGACTCGTCCCGCCGGTAGACATAGCAGTGGGCGCATCCCGGTGAAAATTTATGACAGCCGTGCCACGGATTCCAGACGATCGACATACATTTCCCTCCTTTTTTCTTATCATACGCGCATTTCCGTCCTTTTTCAAGCGAAAAAGGGTTTTTCAAGGGAAAAACGTTTTCCACCGTTTGCAGAGAAAAAAGTGGAAAAATTCTTCATTTGTTTTTGACTTTGAGCACACTCTAGGGTATACAGTAAACTTGTGAGAGATAATTTTCAATTATTGGTGAATAATTGCGAATAAAAAAGCGTTCCTCTCTGGTTTCATACAGAGAGAAACGCTTTTTTACTTATTTTTCTTCTTTGGTAGGAATGCCGACATTTTCAGAGCTTACGCCCTTGATGGTTTCGCCGAGCGGGAGCCAGTTGATCGCCTTTTCGATGTACGCATCCCAGAAGACCCAGTTGTGAACGCCGGGGCCTTTTTCCCAAGTCACATCGAATCCGTCCTCGATCAGCTTGTCCTTGAACGCGACATTGGCGTCAAAGAGCGAGTCCTCGGTGCCGCAGGCCATATAGATTTTCGGCTTGTTGTCCGCATTTTTGAGCTTGTCGGCGAGCGCTTCATAGTCGTTTTCGCTTCCTGCATAGTCCTCGATCTTGTCAACGCCGAAGAGGGTCTCATACTGACGGCGGGTAAAGAAGTCGTGGCCGGGCTCGTTGGACGCGGAAAGAATTTTTTCCTTGATGAGCGCGGAAGAGAGCGCGGTGATGCAGCCGAAGGTTTCCGGATGACGGAGACCGTTGACGATCGAGCCGAAGCCACCCATCGACAGGCCGCCGATAAAGGTATCTTCCCGTTTACGGGAGAGGGGAAGAGTGTCGCGGGTAAATTCGACCAGATCCTCCGCAATAAACTTTCCGTACCGGTCGCCCGAAATCTCCGAGTCGCAGTAGAACTTATTCTCGCCGGAAGGCATAACGACGCAGAGATTGTTGTCGTTGGCAAGCGCCTGAATCCGGGTGCCGTTGACCCAGTCGGTATAGTTGCCGAGGATGCCGTGGAGCAGGTACAGGGTCTTAAAGGGCTTCTTTTCGGGGACCGGCATACCGGGGAAGACCACCTTGTCGGTCGGGATGACGACATTGATCGGAACGGTGCGCATCAGCGATTTGGAAAAAAAGTTAAAGGTAGCAAATGCCATGGAAAATTCCTTCTTTCTGTCAAATTATATTTATTATATCATAAAACAGGAGAAATTTCCATCACTTTTTGGATATCTTTTGACAAAAAACAGAGATTTCCAGATAAAAAGATCCCGGCAGCCTGTTCAAAAGCCGCCGGGATGCGATTCGGATTTCGATCCTTACAGATTATTCTCAAGATCCTTGCCGTTGGTGGCAATGACCTTCTTGTACCAGTAGAAGGACTTCTTGGGGATTCTCTTGAGGTCTTTCAGATCAAAGTTGCCGCGGTTGACATAGATAAAGCCGTAGCGCTTGTCAAAGCCCTCATGGGTCGAGATCAGATCGACCGCACTCCACGGGCAGTAGCCCATCATCTCTACGCCGTCGTCGATCGCGAGCTGCATCTGTTCGATGTGGCGCTGGAGGTATTCGATCCGGTAATCGTCGTGGATGGAGCCGTCCGCTTCCAGCTTATCGTGCGCGCCGAGTCCGTTCTCGGTGATGATGATCGGGAGGCGATAGCGGGAGTAGACCTGATTGAGGGTGTTGCGGAAGCCGATGGGGTCGATCTCCCAGCCCCATTCGGTCTTGAGCAGATGAGTGTTGGGGACGGGCTTGAAGTAGCCGGGTTCGCCTGCGTTTTTCTGCTGGTCGGTCGGCGCGTTGGGATCGATGATCTCGTCTTCAGGGAAAGCGGCAACCGTCGCGGTCGAGTAATAGTTGAAGGCAAGGAAATCGGGATGTCCGCTTGCGAGAATTTCCATATCGCCTTCTGCGATCTCAGGCAGCGCATCGTGCGCTTCGAGATAGCTCCAGACCTGATGGTTGTAGACGCCGGCGGTCGCCATGTCATAGTAGAACCAGTTGCGGATTGCGGAAAAGCAGTCGGCAGCGGTGATGTCGGCGGGCGAGCAGGACGCGGGATAGACGCAGGAAATGTTGGGCGCGGGGCCGATCTTTCCACCCTCGACCATCTCGTGGCAGAGTGCCATCGCTTTCGCCTGTGCAACCATCATATAGTGGTTCTGCTGATAAAGCTCTTTGGTGACATTTTCAACGCCGGTGGGGTCGAAGGTGCCGATGACCGGGCCTGCGAGGGTGAGCATATTCTGCTCGTTGATGGTCAGCCAGAGCTTTGCACGGTCGCCGAAGTTCTCAAAGCAGATCTTGGCGAAGTTGACGAAAGCGTCGATCGTGTCGCGGTTGCCCCATCCGCCCTTCGCCTGAATCGCGGCGGGAAGGTCGAAGTGATACATCGTGACCAGCGGCTGAATGTTGTATTTCAGACACTCGTCGATCAGGTTGTTGTAGTATTCAATGCCTTTGGGGTTGACCGCTCCGGTTCCTTCGGGAAGGATGCGCGACCAGGAAATCGAGAAGCGATAGGTCTTGAAGCCCATCTCCGCCATCAGCTTGACGTCCTCTTTATAATGATGATACTGGTCGGAAGCGACCTTGAAATCGGGCGTTCCTTCGGGAATGACTTTGATGTCCTGAACGGAAGGGCCTTTTCCGTCCTCAAGGCTCGCGCCTTCGACCTGATAAGCCGAGGTGGAAGCGCCCCAGAGAAAATCTTTCGGGAAATCGCGGTGTTTTTTAGCCATGAAAATCGTCCTTTCTTTTTCTAATAGAGCGCCGCTTTTCATCCGGACGCCCCTGTTCTGCCTTTATTATACAAGAAGGCGGGTGCGCGCGCAATAGCTTTACAAAGAATGAAAAAATTGGATGCCTCTTTCCCGCGTTCTGGAAGCGTGTTTTACTCATTCGACAAATTCACTGAAAAGACGTGTTTCTCTGCCCTTGCATATAATTATTTTGCCTATATTTTGGGCGAAATTACGATTGACAGCCGCTTTTCTTTCCGCTATTATAGAAATATAAAAAGCCGGTGGAGCGTCTTTCCTTTTTCGGAATTTTTCCATCCGGCGTTTTCCCGTCCGAAAAGCGGCGGAGAGAAAGGATTGTGAAAACCATGATAATCGAAAAATATAATGAGTGGCTGACCCATGCGACCGAGGATCCCGACCTGATTGAAGAGCTGAAATCGATCGAAGGAAAGGAAGAGGAGATCAACGACCGCTTTTACCGCGAACTTGCTTTCGGCACCGCGGGTCTGCGCGGCGTCATCGGCGCCGGTACCAACCGGATGAACATCTATATCGTCCGGAAGGCCACCCAGGGCATTGCCAACTACATTAATAAGCATTGCAAAAACGGCTCGATGGCGATCAGCTTCGACTCCCGCATCAAATCCGATGTTTTTGCCCGTGAGACTGCGCGCGTCTGTGCCGCCAACGGGATCAAGGTTTATATTTATAAGGAATTGATGCCGGTTCCCTGCCTGTCCTACGCGGTTCGGTATTACCATACTTCGATGGGCGTCATGGTCACCGCTTCCCATAACCCCGCCAAGTATAACGGCTATAAGGCTTACGGCCCCGACGGTTGCCAGATCACCGATGAGACGGCGGATGAAGTCCTTTCCAACATCAACGCACTGAACGAATTTACCGATATTAAGCTGATGGATTTTGAAGAGGGCGTACAGAAGGGTCTGATTGAGTACATCGGCGATGACTGCGTCGAGAGCTTTTATCAGCAGGTGCTCAAGTGCTCGCTCAACTCGGACGTTGTCGCTTCCTCCGGCTTTAAGATCGTGTATTCTCCCTTAAACGGCGCCGGTAACAAGCCCGTCCGTGAGATTCTTCGCCGGATCGGCATCAAGGATGAGGATCTGACCGTCGTTCCCGAGCAGGAATACCCCGACGGAAACTTCCCGACCTGCCCCTATCCGAACCCCGAGATCCGTCAGGCGCTTCAGAAGGGTCTCGATCTCTGCATCAAGACCGGCTCCGACCTGATGCTGGCGACCGACCCCGACTGCGACCGCGTCGGTATCGCCGTTAAAAACGGAGACGATTATAAGCTGCTGACCGGAAACGAGGTCGGCGCGCTGATGCTGTACTATATCGCTTCCCAGCGCCGCGCGCTCGGAAGAATGCCCAAAGACCCAATCTGCGTCAAGACGATCGTTACCACTGACCTGACCAACCGGATCGCTGAGGAGTTCGGCGTCGAGATCAAGGAGATCCTGACCGGCTTCAAGTACATCGGCGAACAGATCGGCCTTCTGGAAGAAAAAGGCGAGGTCGATCGGTTCATCCTTGGCTTTGAGGAATCCTACGGCTATCTGGCCGGGCCTTACGTCCGCGATAAGGACGCGGTCGTCGGCTCGATGATGATCTGCGAGATGGCGGCGTTCTATGCGACCAAGGGCAAGAGCCTGGTCGATGTCCTGAACGAACTGTACGCAAAATACGGCTACTACCTCTGCACCCAGCAGTCGTTTGCCTTCGAGGGCGAGACCGGCATGATCGAGATGCAGAAGATTATGTCCGACCTTCAGGCGGATCCGCTGAAGGAACTGGACAGCGAAAAGGTCGTCCTTTATAAGGATTATCAGGCACAGATCGCAATTGACAACCGGACCGGCGAAAAGACTTCGACCGGGCTTCCGAAGTCGAGCGTCCTTTCCTATACGCTGGAAAACGGAAACAAGTTCATCATCCGTCCCTCCGGCACCGAACCGAAGATCAAGTTCTACTTCTTCGTAAAAGCGGCGGATGAAGCACAGGCAAGAGCCGCGGAAAAGGTTCTGGCTGAAAACTGCACAAAGCTGCTGAAAGCCTGATAAAAAGTGGTCAATATGCCAAACCTGTTTTGTGCGGCTTGACTTTTGGGGCTGTTTTCAGTACAATGGATAATGATAGCGAATACACAAAACAGGAGGCTCATCAGCATGGAAGTTAAAACCATCGGTATTCTGACCAGCGGCGGCGATTCGCAGGGCATGAATGCCGCAATTCGCGCAATTGTTCGCAATGCAGACCGCTGCGGCATCAAGGTCAAGGGTATCTTTGACGGTTACCAGGGCCTGATCGACGGCAACTTTATCGATCTTACGATCGGCGATGTTTCCGGTATCATCCAGAAGGGCGGAACGATGCTCGGCACCGCGCGCTGCCTTGAATTCAAAGAACACGCCGGTATCGTCAAAGCTGCTGAAAACTGCCGCAAGTTCGGTATCGACGGTCTGGTTGTTATCGGCGGCGACGGTTCCTTCAGAGGCGCCGGCGACCTGTCCAGAGAAGGTATTCCCTGCGTTGGGCTTCCCGGGACGATCGACAACGACATCGCCTGCACCGAGTATACGATCGGCTTTGACACCGCGATGAACGTTGCTATGGAAGCAATCGACAAGATCCGCGACACCATCACCTCTCATCACCGCTGCGCGATCGTTGAGGTTATGGGCGCAAGAGCCGGCTGGATCGCACTGGAAGTCGGTATCGCAACCGGCGCTTCCTATATCGGCCTGCCCGAGAACCTTCTCCCCGGTGAGTCTCCCAAAGAGCGCTATGAGCGCATCAAGAAAGAGATCGCTGACCGTCTGAAAGAGGGTCAGGAAAAGGGAAGAAAGAACTTTACCGTCGTTATTGCTGAAGCCGTTACCTCTCTGAATAAAGTTGCGACCGTCGAAGAGATGGCGCACGAGATCATGGAAATGACCGGCATCGACACCCGCGGCACCTGTCTCGGCCATATCCAGCGCGGCGGCAGCCCCACGGTTCGTGACCGTATCGCTGCAACCCGCATGGGCTATCACGCTGTTCAGATCCTCAAAGAGGGCATCGGCAACCGCGTTGTCGGCGAAAAGAACGGCCATGTCTACGATATGGACATCCAGGAAGGTCTCGCGATGAAGAAGCAGCTCCCCGAGGATCTGCTCGACATCTGGAGAAAAGTCGGTTATTAATCGAATTTCTGTAAAATACCCCCGTCGGAAGCGATTTCGGCGGGGGTGTTTTGTGTGTGAATGGTATGTACTCGGAAATCTCTTTTGCCGATTTTAAGGCGCTTGTCTTAGATTACATAAACGAGGCGGAAGAATAACTTCCCCCAAAAAACGTCGGACGTACCCCGCGCCCGGCGTTTTTTCCTGCCCTCTGAAATCTCTTGACAACACGGGTCATACAAGCTATAATTACATCATACAAGCTATGCGATTATTTGATGGAAGAAAGGAACAGGCATTATGAGAAGCGACCATGTAAAAAAAGGCGCGAATGCGGCTGCGTCCCGTTCGCTGTTTAACGCACTCGGATATACAAGAGAAGAGATGGAGCGTCCGCTGATCGGCGTTGTTTCGAGCTGGAACGAGATCATCCCCGGTCATATGAACCTCGATAAGATCGCGCAGGCGGTTAAGATGGGCGTCGCGATGGCGGGCGGCACCCCGATCATCATCCCCGCAATCGCGGTATGTGACGGCATCGCGATGGGGCATATCGGTATGAAGTATTCGCTGGTCACCCGCGACCTGATCGCCGACTCGACCGAGGCGATGGCGCTGGCTCATCAGTTCGACGGCCTTGTTATGATCCCCAACTGCGATAAAAACGTTCCCGGCTTGCTGATGGCCGCGGCCAGACTGAATATCCCGACCGTTTTCGTCTCCGGCGGCCCGATGCTGGCCGGTCATATGGACGGTCATAAGACCTCTCTTTCCTCGATGTTTGAAGCACAGGGCGCGTTCAACGCCGGTAAGATCGATGAAGAAAAGCTGCATGAGTGGGAAGAGAATACCTGCCCGACCTGTGGCTCCTGCTCGGGTATGTATACCGCCAACTCGATGAACTGCCTGACCGAGGTACTGGGCATGGGTCTGCGCGGCAACGGCACGATCCCCGCCGTTTACTCCCAGCGGATCCAGCTCGCCAAGCACGCCGGCATGAAGGTCATGGAGATGGTCGAAAAGAATATCCGTCCCCGCGACATCATGACCTACGAAGCGTTTGAAAACGCGCTGACGATGGATATGGCGCTTGGCTGCTCGACCAACTCGATGCTCCACCTCCCCGCGATCGCTCACGAGTGCGGGATCGAACTGAACATGGATATCGCCAACAAGATCTCCGAGAAGGTTCCGAACGTCTGTCACTTGGCCCCCGCAGGCCCCACCTATATGGAAGACCTGAACGCGGCCGGCGGCATCTACGCGGTCATGAAGGAGATCGCGGATCTCGGCCTGCTCCACACCGATCTGATGACCGTTACCGGAAAGACGGTCGGCGAAAATATCGCGAATGCCGTCAACCTCAATCCCGAGGTTATCCGTCCGACCTCCAATCCCTACTCCAAGACCGGCGGCATCGCCGTTTTACGCGGCAACCTTGCCCCCGATTCCTGCGTTGTCAAGAGAAGCGCCGTTGCGCCCGAAATGCTGGTGCATGAAGGCCCCGCCCGCTGCTTTGACTCGGAAGAGGAAGCGCAAGCCGCAATCGATGCCGGTTCGATTAAGGATGGCGATGTTGTCGTCATCCGCTACGAAGGCCCCAAGGGCGGTCCCGGTATGCGCGAGATGCTGACCCCCACCTCTGCGATTCAGGGAAGAGGTCAGGGCTCGACCGTTGCGCTGATCACCGACGGACGCTTCTCGGGCGCGACCCGCGGCGCTTCGATCGGTCACGTTTCCCCCGAAGCGGCGGTCGGCGGCCCGATTGCGCTGGTTCAGGACGGCGATATCATTTCGATCGATATCCCGAACCACTCGATCAATGTCAAGCTGAGCGACGAGGAGCTTGCCGCCCGTAAAGCGGCGTGGAAGCCCCGTGAACCCAAGATCAATACCGGCTATCTTGCCCGTTACGCAAGCCTTGTCACTTCCGGCAACCGCGGCGCGGTTCTTGAAGTGCCTGGGACGGAAGAATAAGAAAAGTTTGTGCGCCAGATCTGCCGGGAGAACCGGCGGGTCTGGCTTTAGCGCTTTTTTTAGAAAGGAAGCCTTGCGATGAATATACAAGCCCAAGCGGCGCGTCTGGCCGCGCCCTATGAAGAAACCGTACGGGAATACCGTCATCATCTCCATGCAAACCCCGAGCTTTCGTTTGAGGAGGTGAAAACGGCCGCCTTTATCCGGGAGCATCTCGCCCTCTCCGGCGTTCCGGAGGAGAAGGGTTATTCGGGAAACGCAGTCGTCGGTATTCTCGACAGCGGCGTCCCCGGCCCGACGATCGCTTTCCGTGCGGACATCGATGCTCTTCCGGTGGACGAGGACAACGATCTTCCCTATAAATCGACCGTTCCCGGCGTGATGCACGCCTGCGGACACGACTGCCATGCGGCGATCCTGCTCTGTCTGGCGGATCTGATGAGCAAAAACCGCGCGCTCCTGAAAGGAAAGGTTAAGTTCATCTTCCAGCCGGGCGAGGAAAAATTCCCCGGCGGCGCCGTGACCCTCTGCAAGGAAGGAGTCATGAAGGACGTTGACTTTATTTTCGGCTGTCATGTCGCATCCGGCCATCCGCTCGGAACGATCTCCTGCTTTGAAGGGCCAAGTTCCGGCGCGTGTAGCGAATTCAACGTCCATATCCTTGGAAAGGGCGGTCATTCCTCCGCGCCCGATCAGGCGCTCAATCCGCTTCCGGTCGCCTGTGCGGTCGGTACGGCGCTGACCACCCTCCGCCCTGAAAAGCTCTCGCCCGGCGCCACCGCCGTTTTATCGGTCACAACTATCCGTGGCGGCGACCCGAAATACTTAAACGTCATTCCGGATGACGCATGGGTCTCGGGCGATACCCGCGCTCTTGGAAACGAATCGATGGACACGATCTTTGCCGAGATCAAGCGGATGAGCGAGGGAATCTGCGCCGCCTACGGGCTTACCTGCGATGTTCAGCTGACCTACGGCTTTCCCTCCTGCGTCAACTCCGAGCGGGAAGTCGGGATCGTCCATAAGGCTGCCGAGACGCTTGGCTTTGCGATTGCTCCGAAAAAGCTCTCGATGGGCGCGGAGGACTTCGCCTTTTATGAACTGGAAAAGCCGGGCGCATTTTTCCATGTCGGCGTTGCCGATCCCGAGCGCCCGATCACCTCTTCTCCCCATCATAACTGTCACTTCCAGATCGATGAACGCGGACTGATGGATGCGCTCCGTCTGGAGATCGCCGTTTATTTGCAGGCGATCGGTGCCTGATTTTTTCCGCCGCTTCCCCAAAAAGGAAACGGCGGTTTTTTCTTACAACTTTGTAAGGACGGGCGATAAAATGTAAGGAAGTTCGATGGTACGCCGCGGGAAAACTTGATATAATAAAGACGCTGAACAAAAAACCGATCAGCACGGCGGAAACGACCGCTTTTTGATAGAAAGGGAGAAACCATATGTCCTTGCTTACGATCCGTCATTTACAGAAGATCTACGTCACAAGACTCGGCGGCACACAGGTTGAGGCGCTGCACGACGTCAATTTTTCGGTCGAAAAAGGGGAGTACGTTGCCATCATGGGCGAGTCCGGCTCTGGAAAAACGACCCTTCTCAATATCCTTGCTTCTCTGGACCGTCCGACCGCCGGAACGGTTGACCTAAACGGCGTCGAGCTTTCCGCCCTTCCCGAAAAGGCGCTTTCTGCCTTCCGGAGGGATAATCTCGGCTTTGTTTTTCAGGATTTTAACCTTCTGGACACCTTTACCCTCGGCGACAACATCCTCCTTCCCCTTGTTTTGCAGGGGAAAAAATACCGGGAGATGGAGGAACGGCTGATCCCGATCACCGAAATGCTGGGAATCGCCGATCTGGTGAAAAAATACCCCTACGAGGTTTCGGGCGGTCAGAAACAGCGCGCCGCCGTTGCCCGTGCGCTGATTACGAACCCTCAGCTGATCCTCGCCGATGAGCCGACCGGGGCGCTCGACTCCAAAGCTGCCGATTCGCTTCTGCGGCTGTTTGAAACGATCAACGCCTCCGGCCAGACGATCGTCATGGTCACTCATTCGGTGCGCGCAGCTTCGATGGCGGGGCGGGTGCTCTTTTTGCGGGACGGCGAGGTTTATCACCAGCTTTACCGGGGCGGGCTTTCGAGCAGTGAAATGTTCACCCGCATTTCCGATACTCTGACGATGGTGACCTCTTCGGCGCGCTCTACGCGCTCTGCGCGTTCGGAGCACAGCATCGGGAAAGACGGGGAGGAGTAAGGATGCGCAGACTGAAGCTTTACCTGAAGATGGCCGTGCAGAATATCTCGGCCAACCGCCGCTTCTATTTCCCGTACAGTCTTTGCTGTATCGGGCTTACAGCGATGTTCTACATCATGAACTTTCTGACCTACGACCCGATGATCACGGAGATGCGCGGCGCTGTCTATGTCCAGATGACGATGGTTCTGGGCGTCATCGTCCTCGGTATTTTCTCGGTTTTCCTTCTCGCCTACGCCAATTCCTTTATTATCCGCCGCCGTCGGCGAGAGCTTGGCCTTTACAACATCCTCGGGATGGAAAAACGCCATATTTCCGTCCTGATGGTGGTCGAAGAGCTTTTGCTGGCGGCGTGCTGTCTGGTGATCGGTATCGGTTTCGGACTTCTTTTTTCCAAGTTCACGATCCTTCTTCTGGCGGCCATTCTGCGGGAAGGAGTTCCGATGGGCTTCTCGGTCAGCGGAAAAGCGATTTTCGTGACCCTGATCGTTTACAGCGGGATCTTCCTGCTCTGCCTTCTGAAAAATATCCGCGCCGTCTTAAAGTCCAGCCCGATCGAACTTCTGCATTCCTCAAACGCCGGAGAGCGGGAGCCAAAAGGACGTCCGCTGCTGACGGCGGGCGGGATCCTGATGCTGGGCGGGGGATACGCGATCGCGATTCTCACCTCCAACCCGATCCAGGCGCTTACTAACTTTTTCGTAGCGGTTCTGCTGGTCATTTTCGGCACCTATATGCTCTTTACCGTCGGAAGCGTCTCGGTACTGGGGCTCCTCCGCCGGAACAAGCGCTTTTATTACCGCCCCGGCCCCTTTACCGCCATTTCCGGACTTTTGTACCGGATGAAGCAGAACGCAGTCGGTATGGCGAATATCTGTATCCTCTCCACCATGGTGCTGGTGACGGTTTCTTCGACCGTCTGCCTCTACGCCGGGATCGGGGATATGACGAGGAACCAGTACCCCTATGAGATCGAGATCCATCAGATCCTCCGGATGCCTGGAGAGAACTTTGACGATCTGGATAATTCCTCGCTTCAGGAACGCTTTTCCGACGCGTTGATTGCTGCCGCCGGGGAAAAAGCGGAGATCACGTCTTCCGATCGGTATATCAACCTCTCGTTTACCGTGACAAACCGCGGGAATAACATCTATACGATCGATACCAATAACTACTACGACATCGAAAACATTGCGACGCTTAATATCCTCCTTCTTTCCGACTATAACCGGATGACCGGGAAAAACGAGGCGCTTGCGCCCGGAGAAGTCTTTGTGGAGGGAAAAAATCAGCGGGACGGTGCGTCTCTGACGATCGGGAACGAGCATTACACTGTCAAAAAAGCGCTGGACGATTTTCCGCTGGGAGACTGGGAAGCACTGAATATGATGAGCGACGCGCTGAACCTCGTTCTTCCGGATGAGGACGCGCTCTGTGCTCTTTATGATGAGCAGCTTTCTACCTACGGAAACCGCGCCAGCCGTATCGACAGCGTGACCGGTATCGAGCTTTCCGGAACGCCGGATCAGAAGCTCGCCGCCTATGACCGGGTGACCGAATCGGCAAAGGGTTTTGAAGACGGGGAAGGGAGTACGCTCGGCGGCGCAAGCTGGGGCAGACACTTTACGATGCAGAGCCGTCAGGCGAACCTCGATGAACTCTACTCCTTTAACGGGAGCTTCCTCTTCCTTGGGATCTTCCTCGGACTGGTGTTCATGATGGCGGCGGTGCTGATTATCTATTATAAACAGGTCTCGGAGGGGTACGCCGACCGGGAACGGTATGAGATCATGCAGAAGATCGGAATGGACGCCCGCAGCGTAAAAAAGAGTATCGAATTTCAGGTGCTTTTGGTCTTTTTCCTTCCGCTTCTGACGGCGGGCGTGCATATCCTTTTCGCTTTCCCGCTGATCTCGAGCCTGTTCCGGCTCTTTTCGCTGAGCAACACTTCGCTCTTTGCCGGCTGTACGGCGGGAACCTTTCTGGTCTTTGCCGTGATCTATGTCACGGTCTACCTCTTAACGGCGCGCACCTACTATAAGATCGTCGGGGAATCCGGCCGCCGGAAAGGCTGAAAGGAGAACGCTGTGCTATGAAAAAATATCGCCTGATCACCTTCGCTGCCGCTCTTGCCGCATGGGTCAGCATTTTCCCGAGACTCCTTCTCCGGAAGCGGTAACACTGCGAATTTTCCAAGAATCTGCCGAAATGGGAAGCCAGAAAAGTTTCGGTCAAGCCTTTTTAAAGGCTTGTGGGGATTGAAGGGGCAAAGCCCCTCATTTGCACTCTACATCGACAATCATACTTTTTCACGACTTCCGAAGCGCTTACACGCAGTGCGCTCTGCAGGGGTGAATTTGGGAAACAGTCCGGGGGACTGTTTCCCAAAGAGAGAGCGCCCCCTCAAAGCACTTCCGACATGGAAAACTCTTTTTTTAGGACAATATTTTGGGTCTTGCTGCGCAAGACAATGCAAATTGGAACGCTTTTCAACCGTGAAAAAGCGTGAATATCGGTTTCCTGTGCAAGCGGAGGGCTTTGCCCTCTCGACACCCACAAGCCCTTTTTTGAAGGGCTTGACCCCAAAATCCATGTTTTTCATACCGCAGCTCTTTCCGTCTTTTGGAAAACGCTGCGGCTTTTCTTTGTAACGTGTCCGATTGACGAACTTCTCTCTTCGTGATAGACTGGTATCAAACGCATCCCCGTATGCAAAAGAAAGGACGTTTTTTATGCGCTACACTTTTTCGGAACTGACCTTTTTCTTCTTTTTATACAGCTTTCTCGGCTGGTGCATGGAGGTGGCGGTTCTGTCGGTGCACCGGCAGAAATTTATCGACCCTGGCCTCCTGTCCGGCCCCATCTGCCCGCAGTACGGGGTCACGATGGATCTTCTGCTGGTCTTTTTCCCCTCGCTGAAAGGAAACTACCTCATTCAGTTCCTCGCCTGCGTCGCCGTCTCCAATATCGTCGATGCGCTTGCCGCCCGTCTCGCTGAAAAGACGACCGGCCGAAGGATGTGGGACATCGAAAAGCGTGCGGTGTTTTCCTCCCTTCCCGGCTTTGCCTACTCGCTGACCTGCGGGCTTTTGTCGGTACTCGCGCTCGCCTTTGTTCAGCCCCTTGCCTTTATCCTGGCCCATCTGCTCGGAAACAGAGTGCGGCTGATCCTCAACATCGCGCTGCTCGTGATCTTTGCCGCCGATCTTTTTACTGTCGGCTTTGCGCTCCGGGGCGACCGGAAGGCGGGACGCGCGCAGGAAGCCTTTGCGCGTACCCTCCGCTCGACCGCCAACTCCTTCGGTGAGCGGCTGAGCGCTCATATCCATATCCGTCTGGAAAATGCCTACCCTCCGGTTATGGACATCGGCGGCCATGCACAGGAGCGTAAGACCTTCGCCAAAGGCGTGACCCTTGCTAAACTCTTCTGGGTGTTTCTGATCTGCGCGCTGCTGGGCGACCTGATCGAAACGGTGTTTGTCCGCTGCGTGTCGCATATCTGGATGAGCCGTTCGAGCGTGCTCTACGGCCCCTTTTCGATCGTCTGGGGACTGGGCGCAGTCGTGCTGACGGTGGTTTTGACCCCTCTTGCCAAAAAGGGAGACCGGTATGTGTTTTTAGGCGGCTTTTTGCTTGGCGGGACCTATGAATATATGTGCAGCGTCTTTACCGAGATCGTGTTCGGAAAGGTTTTCTGGGATTACAGCAATATGCCGCTCAATATCGGCGGGCGCACCAACGTTCTGTATATGTTTTTCTGGGGCGTTTTATCGGTCGTCTGGATCCAGATCCTTTATCCGCACCTTTCTTCCCTGATCGAAAAGATCCCGGTGCTGACGGGAACCATCCTGACGTGGGTGCTTGCGGCGCTCATGATCGTCAACGCTCTTCTTTCCGGACTCGCGATTACCCGCTATACCGCCCGTCAGGAGGGGACGGCGAAGGATACTGCGATCGGAGAATTTCTGGATGACGCCTATCCGGACAGTCTGGTCGAATGGGTCTGGCCGAATATGCGCGAATCCAAAAAGGTCTGAGTCCGCTTTAAGTTTTTTTAATATTGTTTCCTGTATCTGAAAATCTATTGCAAACCGGAAAAGATTATGTTAACATAACGAAAGGAAAGGGAGTGAAGGGATGGAATACCGGGTGCTGATTGTAGAGGATGACCGGGTGATTGCCGATGTGATCGCTGGACAGCTTTCCAGGTGGGGACTCTCGACTAAGATCGTTGAGGATTTCCAGCGGGTGACCGCTCAGTTTGCTCGCTTCGACCCGCAGCTTGTCCTGATGGACATCACCCTTCCTTTTTACAGCGGCTTTTACTGGTGCGCGGAGATCCGGAAGCTGTCCAAGGTTCCGGTCATCTTTATCAGTTCGGCCGCCGACAATATGAACATTGTGACCGCCATCAATATGGGCGGGGACGATTTTATTGCAAAGCCCTTCGATCTCGCAGTGCTGACCGCCAAGGTTCAGGCGATGCTCCGGAGAAGCTACGACTTTGTCGGAAGCGGAAAGCTGCTGACGGCGGGAGACGTGATGCTGGATATCGGGAGCGGAAAGGTAAGCTGCCGCGGGGAGCAGACCGAGCTGAGCCGGAACGAGCTGAAGATCATGCAGATGCTGATGGAGAACCGTGGAAGCGTCGTCAGCCGGGATCAGCTGATGAACCGGCTCTGGGAGTCGGATGAGTTTGTGGACGAAAATACCCTCGCCGTCAATATCGCCCGCCTTCGGAAAAAACTCGCGGGTGTCGGCGCGGAAGGGCTGATCCATACCCGGAAGGGACTGGGCTATGCGATCGAATGAGCCTGCAAAGAAAAAGAGTATGCCTCTCTTTTTCCGCTATCTGAAAGAGAAACGAAAGACGCTGATCCTCTGGTTGCTCTGGACGCTGATTCAGGGCGTCGTCTTTCTCCTCTACCGGTGCAGTCTCGAACCGCTCGTTTACGCGAGCGTTTTGTGCCTCGGTATCGGGCTTGTTTTTCTGCTGACCGGCTTTTTCCGTTGGAACAGCCGGATGAAGGAGCTTTCTCTCCTTTCGGTGCAGCTGGACGAAAAGGTGCTTCCGCTTCCCGTCCCGCATACGGCCGCGGAGGAAAGCTACCAGTCGCTGCTGCGCAGTCTCTCGCTGACCCGCATGGAGGAGCGGAGAGCGCAGGAACAGAAGATCTCCGAAATGCTGGATTTTTACACCCTCTGGGTGCATCAGATCAAGACCCCGATCGCGGCGATGCGGCTTTTGCTGCAATCGGATGAAAAAAACGCGCTGGCTTCCCCGCTTCAGGGAGAGCTGACCCGGATCGAAGGGTACGCGGAGATGGTGCTTTCCTATCTGCGCCTTCAGTCGGAAACGACCGATTACCTGTTTAAAAAGGTCGAACTGGATCCGCTGATCCGGGGAACGATCCGCCGCTTCGCAAGGCTCTTTATCGGCGGGCGTCTTTCGGTTTCGTTTGAGGGAACCGGGCTTCTGGTCGTGACCGATGAAAAGTGGATTTCGATCGTTTTAGAGCAGGTCATCAGCAACGCCGTTAAATATACCCCTCCCGGCGGAACGGTTTCGATCACCGCCGCTGCCGCCGGAGATCATACGCTGTCGATCGCGGATACCGGGATCGGAATCCGCCCGGAGGATCTTCCCCGCGTTTTCGAGCGGGGCTACACCGGCTTTAACGGCCATGACGAGCATCATTCGAGCGGGCTGGGGCTTTATCTCTGCCGCACGATCATGTCCGGCCTTGGCGGAACGATCGATATCGAGTCTGCGCCCGGAAAGGGAACAACCGTAAATCTTACCTTCCCCGAAAGGATGGAAGGGTATGAATAAAGACCGTAAGGTCAGGAGGTACGTACATGTCTGATTTTGCAATCGGCGTCATGCTGGATTCGTTTCGGCTGCCGGTCAAGGAAGCGCTGAAAAAAGCGCGTGAAGTGGGGGCAAGCGGTGTCCAGATCTACGCGACCAAAGGGGAGATGGCGCCCGAAGCGCTTTCCGCCCACGCCAGAAAAGAGCTTCTCGCCCGGATCCATGACGAAGGACTGGTGGTTTCCGCCCTCTGCGGAGATCTTGGAATGGGCTTTGGAAACCGGGAGAAGAATCCTGAGCTGATCGAGCGCTCCAAGCGGATCCTCGATCTGGCCTGCGACCTGGAAACCAAGGTCGTTACGACCCATATCGGCGTCGTTCCCGAACATGAGGATCATCCCCGCTATGCGGTCATGCAGCAGGCTTGCGCCGCGCTTGCCGAATACGCTGACAGCCTTTCGGCTCATTTCGCGATCGAGACCGGCCCCGAACCCTCGGAAAGACTGAGAAAATTCTTAGACAGTCTCGGTTCCCGCGGCGTTGCCGTAAACTTTGACCCCGCCAACCTCCAGATGGTCTGGAAGGAAGACGCGGCCGCAGCCGTCAAAAATCTTGCTCCCTATATCGTCCATACCCACGCCAAGGACGGCCGTCAGCTCTATTTCCGCAGCCCCGAGGAAATCTACGGCATTGTCCAGCCGGAGCCGGACGCGGTAATCTCTCCGTCGTTTGAAGAGCTTCCGCTCGGAGAAGGGGACGTCGATTTTAAGGGCTGGCTTGATGCCCTGCGCGGGATCGGCTACAACAGCTTCCTTACGATCGAGCGCGAGGTCGGCGGAAATCCCGAAGCGGATATCCGGAAGGCTGTCGAATACTTGCAGACGTTAATTTAACAGGATGCCCCATCAAGGGACGACCTATTTTCAATAAGAAAGGAATTTTTATCATGTCCAAACTGAAAATCGCGATTGTAGGCGTAGGCAATATCGCAAAAAACCACATCCGCAGCTACCAGTTGAACCCGGACGTTGAACTCTACGCTTTCTGCGACATCAACCCCGACCGCCTGAAAATGATGGGCGAAACCTATGGCGTAACCCGGCTGTATACCGACGAGGAAACGATGCTCAGAGAACTTCCCGAGATCGACGCCGTAAGCGTCTGCACCTGGAACTCTCAGCACGCCCCCTGCACCATCATGGCGCTGAACGCCGGGAAACACGTCCTCTGCGAAAAACCGATGGCATTAAACGCCAAAGAAGCCGCCGCGATGAAAGAAGCGGCCGATAAAAACGGAAAGCTTCTGATGGTCGGCTTCGTCCGCCGCTACGGTAATGACGCAAAGATTCTGAAAGACTATATCGATAACGGATATTTCGGCGACATCTACTACGGAAAAGCAACCTATCTCCGCCGCAACGGTTCTCCCGGAAGCTGGTTTGGTGAAAAGGCACGCTCCGGCGGCGGCCCGCTGATCGACCTCGGCGTTCACGTCATCGACCTGACCCGCTACCTGATGGGCAACCCCAAGCCCGTCTCGGTTTTCGGCGCGACCTTCCATAAGCTCGCCAACCGCCCCGACATCAAGGATAAGGTCAAGGGCTATCAGGCTTCCTCCGACCATGCCGATGAGATCTTTGACGTTGAGGATCTCGCAACCGCAATGATCCGCTACGAAAACGGCTCGGTCGTTTCGATCGAGGCCGCCTTCTCGCTCAACATCAAGGACGACGAGGGTAAGATCCAGCTCTTCGGCACCAAGGCCGGCGCGAAACTCGACCCCAGTCTCGAAATGTATACCGAACTGAACGGCTATATGTCCAACGTAACGCTCGATACCGCGACTGCTCTTGATTTTGACGGCCTGTTTGAAGGCGAGATCAACCACTACGTGGACTGCATTCTCGGCCGCGCGGAAGCGTGCATCTCCCCCGCGGAGGACGGCATCACGCTGATGAAGATTCTGGACGGCATCTATGAATCGGCCCGCACCGGTCATGAGGTCGTTCTCGGCTGATCGGCGGGATCAGTCGAGATAACTTTTGCCGGAAAAAGGAACAGCGATCGCCCTCCTTTTTCCGGCGTTTGTTTTTTGGAAGAAAGGTTATGAATTTTCTGTAAATAGTCAAAAAAGCCGCAACCTTTTCCCTTTCCCGCACGTCTCTATTTTATATATTTATGTCAAAAGAAAGGACTGAAAATATGGCCGAAACTGCGTCAAAAGAAACCGCTTCTCCGGCGTCCTCCCGCCGCCCGCCGGGACAGAATGTGATCCTGAAGGTCGAAGGACTCCGAAAGGTTTACGAGGTCGAGGACGAACACGTTGTCGCTCTCGGAAGGATCAACCTTTCGATCCGGCGCGGGGAGATCTGCTGCATCCTTGGTACATCGGGAAGCGGAAAATCGACCCTGCTCAATATCATGGCGGGGCTTGAAAAACCGACCCGCGGGAGCGTTTTCATCGCGGGGAAGGAGATCACCGCGATGAGCGAGAAACAGCTCGCCGTTTTCCGCCGTCAGCAGGTCGGCTTTATCTTCCAGTCCTATAACCTGATGCCGCAGGACACCGCGCTTGAAAACGTCGCGATGCCGCTCGTCTTTAAGGGCGTTCCGAAAAAAGAGCGGGAAGCGCGCGCGAAAAAGATGCTGGTCCGGGTCGGCTTGAAAGGGCGGATGAACCACCGCCCCTCCCAGATGTCCGGCGGCCAGCAGCAGCGCGTCGGTATCGCCCGCGCCTTTATCTCCCACCCGCCGGTCGTTTTCGCCGACGAACCGACCGGAAACCTCGACAGCCATACGACGACCGAGGTCATGGAGATGATCGTGCGGATGGCGCGGAGAAACGACGAGACGCTGATTATCGTCACCCATGACGGGGATATCGCCCGCTACGCCGACCGGATCGTAAGACTGGTGGACGGCGCGATCATCAGCGATACGCCCAACGTCTCGATCGTCCCGCCGGAAAGCGTTTCCGAAGAGACTCGCCCGATAAGACCCAAAAAACATTCTGAAAGGAACGAAACAAAATGAGAGTAGGGGAGAAACAGAAAACACTTCTGCGCTGGGAGGCGGTCGTCGCCGCTTTTCTGATGCTCTTGAGCATGATGCTCGTGGTGATGCCAGGGCTGAAAGCCCATGCAGTAAGCTATATAGACGCAAGTTCGCACGGTGTTTCCGTTGAATTTAATCCATCTAAATTAAAGCCCGGTTCTTCTTTTACAGCGAACGTTACTTTTGACGGAAGTATGGTATTTCCGAGCGAAAGCAAAGTAACGATTACCGGCTATAACGGCATCAGCGGAAGCTATAAAGAAAAAGTTTCTACGTCTTTGTACGTTCCCAAAGGTAAACTTACTTATGATGGCGTGGTGGAAGGCGATAATCCGCCCATGCTGGAAATCAAGGTTGACGGAAACGCTTACGTTTATCAGTACACTCTGTCAACTAGTCAGTTTGAATACGATCAGCCCGTAACTCCTACACCTTCCGGAAATCTTGAAATTGCTGACTATACCGTTTCGCCTTCTAAACTTTACTATGGTCAAGAGGCGTCCATTACGGTTACTGTAAAAAACACGGGCGATGCTGCTGTGTCCGGCGTTTCAGTAAAACTTGGCGGTCTTTCAACCGGCGGACTGACAATGGCAAGCGGTGAAAAAGATACGGACAGCGTGAGCACGATTCCTGCCGGTGGCTCTTATACTTTCCGTTTCCGCGTCAAAGCTGATGAGCAAATTGCGACTTCAACGCAAATTCTGACCGCTACCGCGACCTGCGGAAGCATGAGCGATTCGGTCAATATGTACATCGACACGATTGCCAAAGACGAAACCGCGTCCTCCGAACCCTCTGCCCCCGAACTGATCGGAAACCAGATCACCGTCT
>JALEHK010000078.1 GCA_022770625.1 Oscillospiraceae bacterium
CCTCATACCGTTCCTTTAAGCCGCGCAGGATCGCGATGGCGTCCTCCTGAGACGGTTCTTCGACCATGACGGTCTGGAAGCGGCGTTCCAGAGCGGCATCCTTTTCGATATACTTACGGTATTCATCCAGCGTCGTTGCACGAATGCAGTGCAGCTCGCCGCGCGCCAACATCGGCTTTAAGAGGTTGCCGGCGTCCATCGAGCCTTCGGTCTTACCCGCGCCGACGATGGTATGAATCTCATCGATAAAGAGGATGATCTTACCGTCGCTCTTTTTGACCTCGTTCAGAACCGCCTTTAAGCGTTCCTCGAACTCACCGCGGTATTTTGCACCCGCGATCAGCGCGCCCATATCCAGAGAGAAGATGGTACGATCCTTCAGCGAATCCGGCACATCTCCGCGCACGATCCGCTGCGCCAGTCCTTCGGCGATCGCCGTCTTACCGACGCCGGGTTCACCGATCAGAACGGGGTTGTTCTTGGTCTTACGGGAGAGGATCCGGATCACGTTACGGATCTCGTTATCACGTCCGATAACCGGATCGAGCTTATTTGCGCGCGCCTCTTCCACCAGATCCTTACCGTACTTTTTCAGCGCGTTATAGGTATCCTCGGGGGAATCGCTCGTGACCCGCTGATTTCCGCGCACATCCGAAAGCACCTTCAAAAAGGTTTCCTTATTCAGGTTAAAGGGTCTCCACGCCTCTCTGAGGTCATTGCCGGGGTTTTCGATCAGCGCCATAAAGATATGCTCAACCGAAACAAACTCGTCCTGCATCTGCGCAGCCGTCTTTTCGGCTTCGGTCAGCACCCGGTCACAGTCGCGGGAAACATATACCTTATCCGGTTCACGGCCGGGGCCGGTGACCTTCGGGAGTTTTTCGATCCCGCTCTTGACCGCCTGAAGCAGTGCGGCAGGTTCGATATTCATCTTTTTTACAAGCTGAGGGATCAGCCCGTCGGAATCGGAGAGCAGCGCATAGGCCAGATGGAGGTTCTCGATTTGCATATTGTTGTACTCGATCGCCATGCTCTGAGCATTCTTGACGGCCTCAAGAGATTTCTGCGTCAATTTCTGTGCATCCACTATAATCACAATCCTTCCTATTGGTGGACAGCTGCCGGGAAAGCAGCTGATATTTTCATTTACTTTTATTTTTAGCACTCCTGTATCTCAAGTGCTAATTTTATTATACTCTCTTTTTCCCGCTTGTCAAGAGTTTTTTCAAAATAATTTGAAAAATTCTAAAAAATATTTTTTCTTATTCCTTTCTTACGGTTTATTAAGATTTGTTTAAGGTCATTGACAGCGTAATATTATACCTCGTATAATATGATTGAAAGAAAAAGATCACGGAAAGGATGAACAGAATGGCTTTTCCAATCAGCTCCGGACTGCTGGACGCCTGCGTACTGGCGGTACTGGCGGACGGCGACGCTTACGGCTATCGGCTGACGCAGCAGCTGCGCGAAGTGATTGACATATCCGAATCGACCCTCTATCCGGTGCTGCGTCGGCTGCAAAAAGACGGCGCGGTCAATTCCTACGACCAGCCGTATATGGGAAGAAACCGCCGCTATTATCAGCTTACCGGAAAGGGAATGCAGATGTACGCCGACTACCGCAGGGATTGGGCGAAATTCCGGGGACAGGTCGATCGGCTGCTCCTTCCCGCCCATCTGACGCTGGAGGAATCTTTGGGAGAAAGGACGAATAAGAGATGACCAGACAGGAATTTATGACCGCTCTGCGGGATAAGCTGATCCTTCTCTCCCCCGAGGAACGGGAGGACGCGGTTCAGTTTTACGAAGAATATTTTGATGAAGCAGGCGCTGAAAACGAGCAGGCGGTTCTCACCGAGCTCGGCTCCCCCGAAGCGCTTGCCGAAAAGATTCTTTCGGGAGAGGGAAAGATCGTTCCAAAGGGACAGCGTTCCCGCGGTTCGTCCACCCGTTCGGCACAAAAGAATAAATCCCGGGAAAACCGTTCGTACCAATCCTTCTGGGAATCGGTCGAGAGAACCTTTTCCTCTGCCTTTCGCAGTGCCCCCCGTGCTCCCCGTGCGCCCGAACCGCCCCGCCGTCAAAACTACCGGGAGCAGACGGCTCCGCGCCCTCATCACCGGATCTGGCCGTGGGTTCTGCTGATTCTGACAAGCCCGATCTGGTTCAGTATCCTGGTTGGACTATTTGTCTGTGTACTCAGCGCAGTCATCACGATCGTTTGTCTGCTGATTACCTTCGTTCTCTGTGTTCTGACGCTTGTGTTCCTCTCGCTTTTCTGCTTCGGGCTTTCTTTTTATATGATGCCGAATGATCCGCTGAACGCGCTCTACGTTTTATCCATCGGATTGATGGGGCTTGGCGGAACGATGATCCTGCTTCCGATCGCCGTTTTCTGCATCAAAAAAGGCTTTCCCATGCTCGGGCGCGGGATCTCTGCCTGCTACCGACGGATCGCCGGTCTGTTCCATAGAAAAACGAATCCGGAAAGGAGTGTTCTGTGATGAAAAAGGCAGGAATCTGTATCCTTTCGGGCGCCGTGATCGCGATTTTGGGCGCGGGGCTTTTTACCTACACTACCCTGCGCGGGGCGACCGGTTACCACTCCGACTGGCTGAATGTTGGATTTTTTCCTTACGATGAGTGGCAGATTGCCGATGATACTGAAGAATTCCACAGCGCCGAATACGCCGTCAGCAGTCTCGAACCGGAACCGGCCCGTATTAAAAGCTGGGACGGATGCAGGTATCTTTCGGCGGAGATCGATCACGCGGAACTGGTTCTGAACGGTGGGGCGGACTGGGGCATTACCCTCTCCGGCATTTCAGAGGACGAACTGGAGTTTCAAAATGACGATGGCCATACCTATCTCCGGATAGACGGGGACGCCTTGTCCGATTCGGTCACCAAACGGATCGTCACCTTGACGATTCCCGATTACCTTAAAGAGGCTCAGCTGAACACAGTTGTCGGTTCGATTTCCATCCGAGACCTGAAGATCGATACGCTGACCGCTTACAATATCGGTAATATCCTTTTAGAGGACGTACAGTCGGAAAGCTGCGGTCTCTCCTGCGACAGCGGAGACATCACCCTCACCGACACGACCGCCGCATGGCTGAACGCACAGACCAATGCCGGAAGCATCGACATTCAGAACTCCGCCTTCCAATCGACCACGCTGTCGGCCGATACCGGAAGCATCCGCTTTTCCGGAAATCCGGGTGATTTCTCCTTTTACACCGATACCGGATCGGTCGATCTTTCGATCGACGGAACACGGAACGACTATCTGATCTCCGCCGAAACCTCGGTCGGGTCGATCACCGCTTTCGGCGTTCGGATCAACGGAACAGACACGAGTTTCGGAAGTGACAACGCGCGTTATTCCGGCAGTATCGAAACTGATATTGGAAGCATCACCGTCTCTGATGAATAAACGGGTCAAGTCCTGCACAGAATTTTTCTGTACAGGACTTTTTTCAATCAAAATATGAAAAAGAACTGCGGTGATTTTTTACAAAAACCGCTTGTCATAGCGGGAAGATTATGTTATTATATAATCAATGCGAAAAACAGAGGTATGTTATGTCAGAAATCATGAAAAACATTGAAAAATCGAAGGTTCTTCTACTCAAAGATGAGGTTGCTTATCAGCCCGGACAGATCGTCAGCAAAACGCTCGTTCAAAATGACGCGGTCAGCATCACCCTCTTTGCTTTTGATAAGGACGAAGAGATCAGCACCCACGAATCCGGCGGCGATGCAATGGTTCTCTGTCTGGACGGCGTCGGAAAGATCACCATCGACGGTGTTGAATATATTCTCCGCGCGGGCGAATCGATCGTCATGCCTGCCCGACATCCCCATGCGGTTTACGCTCAGGAACAGTATAAAATGCTCCTGACGGTCGTATTCTGATAAATTATTGGAGACATTTTTAGAAAGGATGACTACTATGGAAACGATTTATCTTCAGCTTTATTCTCTCGGTCAGTACGGCGAAACCCATCCGATGAAAGAAAACCTCAAAGAAGTTGCCGAAATGGGCTATGACGGTGTTGAATTTGCCGGCAATAACTACGGCGGACTGAGTGCGGAAGAGCTGAAAGAAGAACTGGCTAAGAACCATCTCGGCTGCCGCTCGGTTCATCTGGGTCTTGACCAGATCATTCCTACCCTCCCCTACCTGAAAGAGATCGGCGTTGAGTACGCGATCGACGCGATGAGCGCTTTCTCTAATGAAGAAGAGATCCTGGACGTTGCACGTCAGCTCAACGAAGCCGGTAAAGAAGCCGCCAAATACGGCATCAAGGTCGGCTATCATAACCACACTCAGGAATTCAACAAGATCGGCGATAAATACTTCCTCGAGATCCTGATGGAGAACACCGATCCCGAAAACGTTGTTTTCGAGCTGGACTGCGGCTGGGCAACTGCTGCCGGCGCAGACGCTGCTGAATTCCTCAAGAAATACGCCAATCGTTATGTCGCGATCCATGTCAAGGAAAATTCCAAAGTCATCGGCCCCGAAAAACCCCGCAGCCCGAAGGATCCCTCTCCCTTCAAGCTGGATGAAAACGGTCGCCCGATCATCACCGAAGAGATGCGTAAGATGTTCGAAGAACGCGCAAGCTGGAACTGCGGTACCGGTCAGGGCATCATCGACTGGAAGAAGATCTTCTCGGTATGCCACGAAGTCGGCATCGACCTGTTTGTTGTCGAAAGAGAAGCGGATTACGGCGGAATGGATCGTATGACCTGTCTCAAGAAAGACGTTGATTGGCTGAAAACCAACCTGTAATTTCTGAAACGCAAAAAAGCGCTGCCTGTTTTTTAGCAGGCAGCGCTTTTATTATCGTTTTATCGGAATGAGAAAACATCGCTTTGCTGATAACGGGAATCCAGTTCGTCCGAGGTTCGGCAGAAATGCGCATATCCTCCGCCTGCTTTTGCGTCCGAAGCCGCGTCGAAGATATATTCCTCCCGGCCGATGGTCACCACGACCCAGCTCGACGAGACGGCGCTCGAAAAGCTTCCATCCTGATAGACGATCCCTTCGGCGACCTCCGCGTCAAATCCCATTCCACGCAGCAGCGCGGCGAGTCCAGCAGCGAAGTGCTCCTCCGTTCCCTTTTTCCCCGCCAGCATCAGCTGGGCGTTGTACTCGGGACCGCTGAAATACAGATCCATCAGCTGATCCATCGTCATACCGGTCGTATTGACCACGGAAGTATCCGCTTCCCCTACGCTCATCGTCAGGAGATAGTCGTAAGCGGTCTTGACTTTGGTATAGCTGTCCATCGAACTCTTAATATTCGAAGAGATCCATTTGGACACGAGCGTGTTCAGCGCCGAATCCACCGTTGTTTTGGCGGAAAGGGAAACGCCGTTCAAGGTCGAACGAACCGTTTCCGGGTCAAAGGACGAAACGGACGCAGGCGGATTTCCGGAGGTCAGTGCACCCGATGAACCAAAGGTATAGGACACGCCGTTTAAGTTCAGCGTCCCGGTCTGCATAACGCCGTTCCCGTCAAAATAGTACCACTTTCCGCTCATCTGCACCCATCTGGTCTGCATCACGCCGCTGTCATTAAAATAATACCATTTCCCGCCGGTCTGAACCCAGCCGGTTTTCATGGCTCCGCCGCCGTTAAAGAAATACCAGTTTCCACCTGACTGAACCCAACCGGTTTTCATCGCCCCGCCGGCGTTAAAATAGTACCACTTCCCGCCGATCTCGCCCCAGCCCTTGGCCATCCGTCCGGAGGAATAGAAATAGTACCATGCTCCGCCGATCTTCTGCCAGCCGGTCTGCATCACGCCGGAAGTGTTCATATAATACCAGTTATAGTCATATTCCTGCCAGCCGGTCAGCATCCGTCCCTGTGCAAAATAGTACCACTGCCCATCAACCTGATAAAAGCCGTTTGGCGCATTTCCGTTTGCATCGGTATAGCTGTAACTGCTGCCGTTTTTCTGCCAGCCTGCACTGACCGGAAGGCTCATCATCCCCGCCGCAAGCGCCGAGAGAAAAAGAGCCGTCCATTTTTTCTGTCGTTGATTCATAAAAGAAACCCTTTCTTTTTCTAAGAAAACGCATACCAAGCGCGTATAAAATCGATCCAGTCCGATCCTCTCCCTCACGCGGAAGAAAACCGCATAAAAAATGCCCGTCCCGCAAACAGGACGGGCATTCGCGCTTTTTACTTAGATCCGATCAGCGAACGATCAGGCTTTCACCGGTCATCTCTGCGGGCTTCTCAAGACCCAGAATATCCAGCATGGTGGGTGCGAGGTCAGCCAGTCTGCCGCCCTCTTTCAGCTTCTTGCAGCCGTCTGCACCGACGACCAGAAGCGGAACGGGGTTGGTGGTGTGCGCGGTGAAGGGAGAACCGTCGGGTTCGCTCATCTTCTCGGCGTTGCCATGGTCAGCGGTGATCAGCGCCGCGCCGCCCTTAGCAAGAATCGCGTCAACCGTTCTTCCGACGCAGGTATCGACCGCCTCGACAGCTTTGACCGCTGCTTCCAGGATACCGGTATGACCGACCATGTCGCAGTTAGCCCAGTTGAGGATGATGGTGTCGTACTTGTCCGAATTGATCGCTTCGATCACCTTATCGGTGACTTCGTAAGCGCTCATCTCCGGCTTGAGGTCGAAGGTAGGAACATCGGGAGAAGGAACAAGGATACGATCTTCTCCGGGGAAGGTCTTTTCTTCGCCGCCGTTGAAGAAGAAGGTAACGTGCGCATATTTCTGCGTCTCAGCGATACGGAGCTGGGTCATGCCCTTCTTGGAGATATATTCGCCGTAGGTCATCGTCAGCGCTTCCGGCGGATATGCGACTTCTACATTCGGCATCGTCGCGTCGTACTGCGCCATGCAGACGAAGTGAACGGGGAAATAGCCTTTCTTGCGGGTAAAGCCGGAGAAATCGGGATCGACATAAGCGCGGGTGATCTGACGAGCGCGGTCGGGACGGAAGTTGAAGAATATAACCGAATCGCCCTCTTTGATCGTGCCGTTCTCGTCGATGACCGTCGGGAGCATGAACTCATCGGTCACGCCATTTTTATAGCTGTCCTCGATCGCCTGAACCGGGCAGCTTCCCTTAACGCCTTCGCCACAGACCATTGCGTTGTATGCTTTTTCGACACGATCCCATGCGTTATCACGATCCATTGCGTAGTAACGGCCGGAAACAGTCGCGACCTTACCGACGCCGATCTCTTTCATCTTCTCGGTCAGCTCTTTCATATACTCGGCTGCGGAGGACGGAGGAACGTCACGGCCGTCGAGGAAGGCATGAACATAGACCTTCTCAAGGCCGTAGTGCTTCGCCATCTGGAGCAGGCCGTAGAGGTGTTCCTGATGAGAATGAACGCCGCCGGGTGAAAGAAGCCCCATCAGATGAAGAGCAGAGCCATTGTTCTTTGCATTTTCCATCGAATGAACGAGCGCGGGCTTCTTGAAGAACTCACCGTCGTTAATGTCCTTGGTGATCTTGACCAGCATCTGGTAAACGACGCGGCCGGCGCCGATATTGGTGTGGCCGACCTCGGAGTTGCCCATCTGTCCGTCGGGCAGACCGACATCAAGACCGGAAGCGCCGATCATCGTATAAGGATAGCTGGCATAGAGACGGTCGAGGTTGGGGGTCTTTGCGTCCAGAACCGCGTTTGCGTATTTGGAGAGATTGACGCCGTGACCATCCATGATCAGAAGGACTACAGGTTTTTTAGCCATTGGAATTTTCCTTTCCTGTCAGTTAGTAAATGCTAACGAAACACGACAGCGCGGACAGCTATAAAACCGTCCGCGCAAACGCGCAAATATTACAAAGATCAGCCGTTGGTTGCCGCTTTAACGATGGTCGCAAAATCGGGAGCTTTCAGGGAAGCGCCGCCGATCAGGCCGCCGTCAACGTCAGGCTGAGCGAGAAGCTCTTCAGCGTTCTTCGCGTTCATCGAGCCGCCGTACTGAATGGTGGTCGCCTCAGCAACAGCTTCGCCGTAGAGAGAAGCGAGGGTCGCACGGATCAGTGCGCAGACTTCGTTTGCCTGCTCAGCGGTAGCGGTCTTGCCGGTGCCGATTGCCCAGACAGGCTCGTAAGCGATGATAATGTTCTTCATCTCATCAGCAGAAACGCCCTTCAGCGCGATCTTGGTCTGCATAGCAACCAGCTCTGCGGTGATGCCGTTTTCACGGTCAGCCAGCATTTCACCAACGCAGAGGATGGGCTTCAGGCCAGCGCCCAGAGCAGCTTTCAGTCTCTTGTTGACCGTTTCATCGGTCTCGCCGAAGTACTGTCTTCTCTCGGAGTGGCCGAGGACAACGTACTCAACGCCCATCTCAGCCAGCATATCGGCAGAGATCTCGCCGGTGAACGCGCCGGATTTCTCGAAGTGGCAGTTCTCAGCGCCGACCTTGACGTTAGAACCTTTGGTTGCTTCCAGAGCGGTCTCGAGGTTGGTGAAAGGAACGCAGCAGATGACTTCGCAGCCAGCGTCAGCGACCAGAGGCTTGATGGCTTCGATCAGCTCTTTGGCTTCGGGGCGGGTCTTGTTCATTTTCCAGTTGCCGGCGATAACGGCTTTTCTTACAGCTTTATTCATGGGATTTTACCTCCTGAGTATTTTGAAAAGGAAAGGCTCCCGCCGAAGCCTGAATCGGCGGACGGAAGCCCTTTTAACAAACGAAATTATTTATCGTTAATGCAGGCGATGCCGGGAAGGGTCTTGCCTTCGAGGAACTCGAGGGAAGCGCCGCCGCCGGTGGAGATGTGGGTCATCTTATCGCCGAAGCCGAGGGTGTTGACCGCAGCTGCGGAGTCGCCGCCGCCGATGATGGTGGTAGCATCGGTCTCAGCAAGAGCTTTCGCAACAGCAATGGTGCCCTTTGCAAGAGTGGGGTTCTCGAAAACGCCCATCGGGCCGTTCCAGACAACCGTCTTTGCGGACTTGACTTCGTTTGCGAACAGTTCAGCAGATTTCGGGCCGATGTCCAGACCCATGTAATCGTCAGCGATACCGGTCTCTTTGGTGAATACCTTGGTCTCGATCTCAGCATCGATGGGATCGGGAAATGCCTTTGCGCAGACAGAATCTACCGGCAGAAGGATCTTGACGCCCTTAGCTTCAGCCTGAGCGAGCATATCCTTGCAGAAATCGATCTTGGTATCGTCAACCAGCGAGGTGCCGACGTTGATGCCCTGAGCCTTTAAGAAGGTGTAAGCCATACCGCCGCCGATGATGAGGGTATCGGCCTTCTTCAGAAGGTTTTCGATAACGCTCAGTTTATCCGCGACCTTAGCGCCGCCGAGGATGGTGACGAAGGGTCGAACGGGATCGTTGACAGCATTGCCCAGATAGGTCAGTTCCTTGCCCATCAGGTAGCCGACAGCGTTGACCTTGACATGATCGGTAACGCCTGCGGTCGAGCAGTGTGCACGGTGAGCAGAACCGAATGCATCGTTGACGTAAACATCGCACAGAGAAGCCAGTTCAGAAGAGAAAGGCTCGAGGTTCTTAGTTTCTTCTTTGCGGAAACGGGTATTCTCGAGAAGGACAACGTCGCCGTCTTTCATCTCAGCGACTGCTTTCTTTGCATTCTCGCCGACAACTTCGGGGTCAGCAGCGAAAACGACAGGCTTGCCCAGTTTCTCAGACAGTCTCTCAGCAACGGGAGCGAGGGAGAATTTCGCCTCAGGGCCGTTTTTCGGTTTGCCGAGGTGAGAGCAGAGGATAACCTTGCCGCCGTCCGCGATCAGTTTCTTGATCGTGGGGAGAGCAGCGTTGATACGGTTTTCGTCGGTGATCACGCCGTCTTTAAGCGGAACGTTAAAGTCGCAGCGAACCAGTACTCTTTTGCCGGCAACATTGATGTCGTCGATCGTTACTTTGTTGTAAGAGGGCATGGATAGTCTTCCTTCCTGAAATAAATTTTTTAAGAGAAGCGATTGTTTATACCATAACAATCTAAGAATAGTTTACCTCTTTTTGGTTTATTTTTCAAGTGGTTCTGAAAAAATTCATGGTTATTTCCGTCAAAAACTCTCGTTTTCCGTTTCAAAACCGCCTGCGCATCCCATTTTTACTTGTTTTTATCGCGGATGCAGATTGCCAGAAGATCCGGGCCGGCGTTGATCGAGATAACGGGGCCGGCGTTTGCGATCATGGCCGGCGGATAACCGACCGCTTTTTCCATCTCGGCCGCCGCCTGATCTGCGATCTCCGGACGAAGCCCGCGGATGATGCAGTAATCGGTTTTCGGAACCATCCGTTCCGCCGCCATTTTTACCAGCGTCGGGATGACCAGCTTTTCCCCGCGGAGCTTTGCGATCGTTTTCGAGTCGCCGTCCGTCCAGGTGATGACCGGCTTGATCCCCATCAGCCCGCCGACGATTGCCGCCGCGCAGCTGACCCGTCCGCTCTTGCGACAGTATTCAAGGGTAAAGGGGGTGAAAAGAATGGTCGAGCGCTTGGCCCAGTCCTCACAAAATCGGACGATCTCTTCGGCAGGGACTCCCTTCTCCGCCTTTTTAGCCGCTTCAACGACCATGTACCCATATCCAAGGGTATAGGACAGGCTGTCTACGCAGTAGATCTTCAGGTGGGAATCCGGATGCTCTTCAAGATAGCTGTCCCGCGCGACGCAGGCGCTTCCGAGCGTACCGGAGCCGTGAGAGTTGATGCTGATATAGATCAGGTTTTCGTATCCTGCCTTTTCGGCTTCTTCATAGACCGATGCAAAAACCATCGGCGTAACCTGGGAATGGGTGGGCAGGCTGTGTGCGGAAAGCATCATCTGATAAAATTCGGGCGGAGTAAAATCCTTCCGCTCCACATAGGTCTTTCCGTCAACCGTGATCGAAAAGGGCAATACTTTGATCCCGTAGCGGCTTTCGTGCTCGGGAAGGATATCGCTTGCGGAATCGGTCACAATCAGAGTCTGATTCATCTATTGGTTCCTCCTAACTCATGAGGTTTAAGGCGTTTATATTCGCGTCAGTCCTCCCAACGCATCGTATGCAGCTCCCCTTCACGCTCCATATCGGGGAAGCCCCACTGGCGGAGCACTTCGTATGCGGCAATGGCTACCGTGTTGGAAAGGTTTAAGCTGCGCAGGGTCGGGCGCATCGGGAGCCGGACACAGGACGCTTCGTTTGCCTTTAAAAGCGGCTCGGGAAGTCCTTTGTCCTCCCGTCCAAAATCGAGATAGGCTCCGTCCGGATAAGCAGCTTCCGAATAGAGGTGGCGTCCCTTGGTGGTGAAATAGAAAAACGGCCCGTCCGGATTTTTTCTGAAAAAGTCATCCAGACTTTCGTAATACCGGATGTCCAGCTTATCCCAGTAATCCAGTCCCGCCCTCTTCAGTTTTTTATCTTCGATCACAAACCCCATCGGGCCGACAAGATGAAGCACCGCACCCGTTACCGCGCAGGTACGGGAAATATTTCCCGTGTTCTGCGGGATCTGCGGCTCCACCAGTACGATATTCAGTTTCAATCGGTTCTTCTCCTTTTCGCTTCTTCCTTTTGGGCGGATCGGGCATATGATGCAATAGACCCTTTCCGCGTCCCCGGCTGCATGAAAGCCGGAAAGGGCGCGCATACTATTTTCAGAAAGGGCTGACAAAAACCCGCATCAAAAGAAAGGAGCGGTAAACGTGTCAATTTATCATGCTATCCCATCGTCCCCGCATCCGAAAGGATCCTTCCATACAAAGCCCGTTAAGCGAGGCGAGATCTATTATGCAGACCTCTCGCCTGTCGTCGGTTCAGAGCAGGGCGGGATCCGTCCCGTTTTAATTATCCAGAATGATGTCGGAAACCGATACAGTCCGACTGTGATCGCTGCTGCCATCACCAGTCAGCGTGATAAAGCAAAACTCCCGACCCATATCGAACTGGACGCGCAAAGCTGCGGTCTTGTCAAGGATTCGACCGTTCTGTTGGAGCAGGTACGGACGATTGACAAAAAGCGACTGCGCGAAAGGATGGGCGAAATCACTCCCGAAGCGATGAACAGCATCAACAGCGCCCTGTCGATCAGCTTTGGTCTGACCGACCGGCGTCATCCGGACGGCGCCGTTTAATCGGAAGGGGCATCCGCTTCCCTATTGTCCGCATCGTTCAGGAAAACGTCCTCCTGCGTCAAAGATGCGGTCGATTCAAACTCCCAACGGCAGTAAACGCCTCTGGACGCGGGCGCACGGTTAAACTTTCCTTCGATCCGCTTAGCGACCAGTTCACAGTTCTCACGGCTGATCCCGATCAGCAGCATCAGGAACTGGCAGGGGCCGTAACGGGTATACAGGTCTCCGCGACGGAGAGAATCCTTGACCGCGCGGTTGGCGGCGGCAGCGGCATCCTGAAGCCGTCCGCCCGCCGACAGGGGCGCGCCGTGAGAATCCACGAGAGTGCACAGTGCAATAAAGGCCGACTGTCCGCTGCGCTGTACATAGCGGGAGATCAGCCGTGCCGTATCGATAAAAGCGACATAGCTGCAATTATACGCGCCGGTGCTGTTGTCCTTATCGGCGATATCGGCGCGGATATCGGAAAAATTGGTGATCGGCATATCCAGTTCGCTGATCAGCACCTGATGGAGATTGGAAAGTTCTTCAGAGGGAACGATCCCGAGATCGTCCATCATTTTAGTCGTAACCGACTCGTAAAGCGCCATCGCCTCGCGGTACATTTTCCGGGAAATCAGGCTCTTGAGCTGCATACTGCGGATCTTTTCGTCATAGGGGAAATATTCGGCCGCGCGGCTTAATACCTTGCCCTGCTGCTCATAGTTATCGGTCTCCTGGCAGAAATCATTGACATAGCTGACCGCGTCAAGAAAGCGCTGGCGGCAGTCGGTGTCGATAATACTGACCCATTTTTCTCCGCGCAGCCCCGGCAGAAACTCGCCGTTATAAAGTTCGATCGCCGAGATCATCAGCGCCGCGCGCTCCTCTCTCGGAAGATCGGTACGCGCCGCATGATCCAGAAGCTGTCTGAACTCATCGACGTCCAACAGCAGCGGAACATCCTTATTCCAGTTGTAGCATCCTCTGCGGTGAAGGATAAACTTTTCCCCCGGCAGTCCGGAATTTTCCAGCATCTGCCGCAGCCGGAAGATATTGACCTTCAGGTTATTCAGCGGATCGCTGACCTCGTCCTTTTCATAGAGAATATCGACCAGTTCGCTCTTTTCAAACGAACGCCCCTGATTTAAGGCAAAATACTGCATCAGATGCGCGGTTTTGGTAGACTGGCTTCGTTCCAGCTTATAAACTTTTCCTTCATATGTAATCTCAAACTTTCCAAAAGTCTGTATGCGGATCTGCTCCATCTATTCCTTCATCCTTTCTCTAAGGAAACGGCGGTTAAAAATTGGCCGTCTTGCTAGTCTTCATCAGTATAACACAAAAAATAATTTTTGTCTGCAAATATTTATGTCTGCTGTATTTTTTGTACGAATATCCAAAAAAATTCTCATTGGTTCTACTGGATACACATATTTTCAGCGCATATATCTCATGCACATCGCGTCCATTTTTATTTTTTCTATCGAAGGGAAAGATTTTTATTAACTATTTCATACTGTCCGAATCGTTCATCCGCCGATAAAAAAAGCCGCCGGGAAAGGTAAATCCATACCCTTCCCGGCGACCGGTGAATATTATGCGTTATTTGTTTTTGCGTTTTTTACGGACGAAGAGAGCGGCGATCGCTGCGAACAGTCCGCCGGAAACCGCAGCAGGAGCGGCATTCCCGGCAGCGCCGGTCTTGGGAACCGAAGCGAGAGGAACTTCATCCTCATTGATCGTGGTCGTATCATCAAGATCAACGAATCCTGCGAAAGGCGTCTTGTTATCCTCAATGATCACCTGATCGGGATGAGCGAGAGGAGTTTCCTCGTCGCCTATCGAGTACAGCTCACCATTTCCGGGTCTGGAAGGCTTCGTGGGCGTGATCGGCCGATTGGGCTTCGAAGGAGTAACCTCGGGGTTAGACGGAGTTACGTCAGGAGTGTTCTCACCGCCATTGTCACCGCCGTTATCTCCACCATTGTCACCGCCGTTATCACCCGACTGATCGGGATTGGAAGGAGCGGGCGTGGTGTTGGTTTCGGTCTTGGTATCAGTGACGTCCTTGCTTTCGATCGTCGTATAGGTATAGGTCACGTTGATCTTGTTGGTCATCTCGGTAACCGCGTCCTTAACGGTGATCGTGGGCGCCTTGTTGACTGTATAGCCGGTCTCGCCGAACTCGGTGTAGCCGGTGCCTCTGTAGGTGTTTTCGGTAACTTTAGCCGCACTGGAATAATGTCCGCCAATCGAATAACCGTTGCCGACATCGTTGCGGGAAACGGTGATCTTGCCGTTTGCGCTGCCGATCGTTTCGGTTGTTGTGGTCGATCCGCCAATCTCGTACCAGTTCTTTACGGTGACGGTAGGGCCAACATTCGGAGAGGGGTTGTAAATGACACAGCCATCGATGTGGAAGCCGTCATTCTGCTTTTTCAGAACATACCAGTAGATCGAGAAATCATTCTTATGCTCATCATAGTAGGATTTTTCCAGCTTGATCTTCTCGGTGGAATCCTTGGTCTGATAATAGATCGTCTTTCCGCTGTTGAACAGCTGCTCAAAGACCGATTCATCGGAAGGAGCCGTATTCAGCGCGTACTTATTATTACCCTTCAGGGCATTTCCGTCTTTATCAACGCCGTAATCGAGGTTGTTGCTGGTGTCCGAATCGATCATCGAGTTGATAACGTCTCCGGCAGTCTTGTTGCCGTCTTTATCGACCGTGTTCTGATAGATCCAGGTGTTGCTGTCCGTATCGAGATACTCTCCATTGGAAGAGCCGAGGATCGACGAGCCGACCGAAGAGGTATACTGGCTCTTGTCCTGCCCACCTGCGGTGGTGTAATCGGGCATTGAACCATCGAGACGGATGTAGAAATTAAGCTGGTTGTTGGGAT
>JALEHK010000079.1 GCA_022770625.1 Oscillospiraceae bacterium
GGCGCGCTGATCGTCTGGCTGATGGAAAATGTTCTTCGGGCGGGGAGCTTCAATGCGGGCTGTCTGGCGGCGGGCGTCAGCTTTTTGTGCGGCTGCGTAAGCGCAGAGGTCAGCCTCATGATCTGGGGCTACGCGGACGGGGCGGTCGGCAAGGTCTTCCTGGCGCTTTTGATCCGTGCGGTCTATACCGGAATTTTGACTGTTCCGGTCTGCTTCCTGATGAAAAAGGCGCGGGAATGGATCCTTGGAAAGGAAAAAAAGGAATACCGATTCAGTGAAAAAGCGCTTCATGCGGACGAAAAAGAAAAGGAGAACTGACCATGCCCATACCCTCTCATCTCCCGGAACTTCGCCCTCAGCGCTCTTCTCCGGACTTCCGCCGGCGCTCGTGGGCACTTGCGGGGATGGCGATTTTGACGTCGGCGGTCTATCTGATGAACCTGATGTCGATTCAGATTGTAAACGGCGAGACCTATTATCAGCAGAGCCTTTCGACGACTCTCTCGGTCATTCCGATCCAGGCGGCCAGGGGAGAGATCTATGACGCGGAGGGCGAGACGCTTGCCGGAAACCGGACGGGGATGAACATTGTTTTTCATTATGCCGTATGGAAGTCGGACGGACTCGAGGAACGGCTTTCGATCCTGATGCAGCTTTGTGAGGAGCGGGGAGAGAGCTGGTACGATCCGCTTCCGATCAATGAGGACGGAACCGCCTTTACCGAGGACAGCCTTTCGGAGCAGCAGGCACTGAAAAAGGCGCTTTCGCTGAGCAGTTATGCGTCGGCAGAGGACTGTATCTATCAGCTCTGTGAAAAATACGGCCTTACCGAAAAAGATCCGGGTAAGCGGCGAAAGCTCGCGGGGATCTGCTACGGAATGATTGCCCGGCAGTTTTCCCTTCACAATAACGAATATACCTTTGCGGAGGACGTATCGGTCGAAACGGCGCTCCGGGTCAAGGAACTTTCCGCGCGGCTTTCCGGGGTGGATATTGCGGAAGAGGATATCCGCAGTTATCCGGACGGAACGACCGCCCCTCATTTAATCGGAACGGTCGGGCTGATGTCGGCGGAAGAATGGAAACAGTACCAGACGCTTGACTATCAGATGGACGATCACGTCGGAAAATTCGGATTGGAGCGGTACTGTGAAGAAACGCTTCGCGGAACCGATGGAGAAAAAACGGTCGAGATTTCCGAAAGCGGCGAGATCCTGAGCGAGGAGACGACCCTCTCCCCTCAGTCGGGAAACAGCGTTTATCTGACGCTGAATGCCGCATTCCAGCACCGGGTGCAGAAAATCCTCTCGGATTATATCGAAGAGCTTCGCGCATCGGGCGACCCGGACGAGGGAGGCCTCGTCAAGGGCGGCGCGGTCGCTGTACTGAATTCGAAAACGGGGGCGGTTCTTGCGATGGCGACCTACCCTTCGTATGACATCAACGACTACTATACCGATTACAGCTCTCTTCTGGAGACAGAAAATACGCCGCTGATCAACCGGGCGTCCGATGGACTTTACCGCCCCGGCTCGACCTTCAAGACGGTTGTTGCAGCGGCGGCCTTGCAGGACAAGATCATCACGCCGGAGGATACGGTCGAGTGCACCGGCGTTTATCGGTATTTTGATACGGTGATTGAGGACAACGATTTCCATCCGACCTGCCTTGGCGTACACGGAAGGCTTGCTGTCTCCGAAGCGCTCACAAAATCCTGCAACATCTTCTTTTACGACGTCGGACGCCGCTCCGGAATCGACCGGATCAACCGCTACGCGAATCTTCTGGGGCTTGGAGTACCGACCGGTCTGGAACTTGGCGGCGCGGAAGGGAATCTCAGCAGTCCGGAATATACCGCTTCCCGGGGCGGGGTCTGGACACAGGGAAACGTTGTACAGGCGGCGATCGGTCAGATGGATACGATGGTTTCCCCGCTTCAGATGGCGGTGCAGGCGATGACGATCGCCAACCGCGGCGTCCGCTATAAAACCTATCTGGTCGATGAGGTGCGGTCGTTTGACGGGGAGACGCTCATCAGCAAGACCGAGCCGGAGGTTCTCTCTTCCTTTTCAATGTCCGAGACGGCGTTTGATGCCATTAAAGAAGGGATGATTGGAGCGGGCGAGCGGCTGACGGCGGAGGAATATACCCTCTCGGGCTTTGACTACCCGGTTGCCGTCAAGACCGGAACGCCGCAGGTCACGACCACCACCACCAACTCCTGTGTGATTGCCTTTGCACCGGCAGACGACGCCGAGATCGCGGTCGGGATTATGCTGGAAGAAGGATACGGCGCCGCACGGATGCTCAAGAATATTCTGGAAGCGTGGGAGGAAACAGTACGGGAAGGATAAAAATGTCAAAAACAGAGTGCGTTCATATGCATTTTAAGGGCAATTTTTACAAACTGTGAAAAAGTGTAAAAATCCACTGGAACAAATCTAAAGAATGTGGTAATATATACTCATGAACCCTGTAAGTGGGAGAAGTACGCCCATTTGCAGGGATTGATGCGGAAGGGGGAAGCAGCATGGCTGTCAGACAGGCGGTTCGTCCCGCCGCGAAGGTCATTGCCGTCACCTCCGGAAAAGGCGGCGTCGGGAAATCGACGCTGACGGTATCGCTTGGGATCGCCGCTGCATCAGGCGGGAAAAAGGTTCTGCTGATCGAACTGGATGCCGGACTGCGAGGGATGGATATCATGCTCGGACTTTCGGGGATCGTCTATGATCTGGGAGATCTCTTGGAAGGGCGGTGCAACATCAACAGCGCAATCATTCCTTCGCCCAATATTCCGCAGCTGTACGCGATCGTTGCGCCGGTCTCGATGGCCGGGCCGATGCGGATACAGGATTTGCGCCTTCTGATCGGAGGACTGCGCGGGTACTTTGATATGATCTTTCTGGATATGCCGGCGGGACTCGGACTTGGTATACGGGCAACCTGTGCGCTGGCGGATCTGGCGCTGATTATTTCGACGCCCGACCCGGTCTGTATTCGGGACGGCGGTCAGGTTGTGCGGGAACTTGTTTCGCGCGGCTTTACCGATCACCGGCTGCTGATCAACCGCGTCAACCGGAAGATGCTCCGGCATCGGGTTGTCGAGGATCTCGACGAGGTGATCGACGGGGTCGGCTCTCAGCTGATCGGCGTTGTTCCGGAAGACCCGGAAGTGACCCTCTTTTCGTCCGGCGGAAAGATCCCGGACAGCAAGGGTGAGCTTCAGAAAATCTGCCGGGCGGTCTGCAAACGGATCGACGGCGAATATGAACCGCTGATCGTCCGATGAAGGATTTTTTTAGTTTTCCATTTGATTTTAGTAGATATACCGTGCGGAAGATTTCCTGCCCGGTACAGAATGTAGAAAGGAATGATCTCGATGAACATTGCGCTGATTGCTCATGACTCCAAGAAAGAATTGATGGTCCAGTTCTGCATTGCCTATTGCGGAGTGATGAGCCGCCATAACCTTTGCTCGACCGGTACGACAGGAAAGCTGATCGCAGAAGCGACAGGTCTTAACATTAAACGTTTCCTCAGCGGTTCTCAAGGCGGCGACCAGCAGATCGCCTCTTTGATTGCCTGCAATGAGATCGACCTTTTGCTTTTCTTCCGCGACCCGCTGACCAGCAAATCGCTTGAGCCGACCGAGATGAACCTGCTTCGTCTGTGCGACGTGCACAACATTCCGATGGCGACCAATATGGCTACGGCTGAAGCTCTGATCCATTGTCTGGAAAGAGGCGACCTTGACTGGCGCATCATCGTTAACCAGGGCTATTAAAGCCGGGAAATACCTGTTTTGAGCAAAGTAAGCGAATTCCTCTGAAAACCCGCGCGCGTCAAGGGGCGGCGGGCGGGGAAAGAGCTTGCTTTGTTTGCTCAATGAAAACTTTTTGTGCAGCCTTTCCACAATGCGGCAAATTCCGCAGACAAAAATATAGATAATAGGAGAGAACCCTATGGCACTCGAAATCAAATCCATCAAGGGCACGGCGGACGTGCTCCCGTCGGACAGCTATAAGTGGCAGTTTGTCGAAAGACTTTTCCTTGATACCGCCCGGCTTTACGGCTTCAACGAAATCCGCATCCCCACCTTTGAGGACAAGCGGCTGTTCATTCGTTCGGTCGGCGATACGACCGACGTTGTTCAGAAGGAAATGTATTCCTTCACCGACCAGGGCGGAAGAGAGCTTGCGCTCCGTCCCGAAGGCACCGCCGGCGTCAACCGTGCAGTCATCGAGAGCGGTCTCATTAACGGCGCGCTTCCGGTCAAGCTGGCCTATAACCTTTCCTGCTTCCGCGCGGAGAAACCGCAGGCCGGACGGATGCGGGAGTTCCACCAGCTCGGTATGGAGCTGTTCGGATCGGCTTCTCCTTCCGCCGACGCCGAGATCATCTCGTTTGTCGATCACTTTTTCGGTGTCCTCGGTATCAAAAACGTTTCGCTTGAGATCAACTCGATCGGATGCCCCCACTGCCGGAAGAACTATCACGCGGCACTCAAGGCTTACTTTGAGGAAAGAAAAGAACACCTCTGCGAGACCTGCCTCGGACGGCTCGAGAAAAACCCGCTCCGCATTCTCGACTGCAAAAACCCCGAATGCCACGAGATCGCAAAGGATGCGCCGGTCGTTCTCGATTACCTCTGCGACGATTGCCGCGCACACTTTGAGGGTCTGAAAAAACGGCTGGATACCCTGAACATCTCCTACACCGTCAATCCCCGGATCGTCAGAGGTCTGGACTACTATGTCCGTACCGTCTTCGAGTTTGTCTCGGGCGACCTCGGCGCACAGTCTACCATCTGCGGCGGCGGACGGTACGACGGCCTTCTCGGCAGTCTCGGCGGCGCGGATCAGCCCGGCATCGGCTATGCGATGGGCGTCGAACGGCTGCTGATGGTCATGAAGGCGCAGGGGATCGAGATCCCCGCTCCCGCTTCCTGTGATCTTTACATCGGTTCGATGGGAGAAGAGGCTTCGGTCAAAGCGCTCGGACTGGCTGCCTCGCTTCGGGAAGAGGGCTTCTCGGCGGAATGTGACATCATCGGCCGCAGCGTCAAGGCACAGATGAAGTATGCCGACAAGATCGGCGCGCGCTATTCGATGATTCTCGGCGACAACGAGCTTGCCGAAAATAAGGCGAAGATCAAGAACATGGCGACCGGCGAAACGAGCGAAGTCGCACTGGACGATGAGACGCTCACCCGGTTTTTCTATGACGCGGGGATCGATGATCTCAGCGAATCGATCAAGGATACCCTCGGCGGCTTTACCATCGAATAAATCCATCCAAATTTCAATACAGCAAGGAGTCTTTAACTGTGGCAGACTTAATGACAGGGCTGAAGCGCACCCATTACTGCGGTGAGGTTTCAGCGGCAGACGCCGGACACGAGGTTGTTGTCGGCGGTTTTACCAATAAACAGAGAGACAAAGGCGAGCTGGTCTTTATCGACCTGCGTGACCGCACCGGTATCGTTCAGCTGGTATTTGACGATACGACCGACCGCGCCGTTATGGCAAAAGCCAAGGAAGCAAGATCGGAGTTCGTTCTGATGGCAAAAGGAACGGTTCGGATGCGTGAAGCGCCCAACCCCGAGCTTCCGACCGGCGACGTCGAGATTTATGTCACCGAACTTCGGATCCTTGCCCGTGCTCAGACCCCGCCTTTCCATATTACTGATGAGACCGATACCAACGAAGAACTGCGCCTGCGCTATCGTTATCTTGACCTTCGCCGCCGCAGCCTTCAGCAGAACATCATCAAACGTGCCAAGATCACCTCGGTTGCCCATGAGTTCTTCGCAAAAGAGGGCTTTATCGAGATCGACACCCCGATGATGATCAAGTCCACTCCCGAGGGCGCGCGTGACTATGTTGTTCCGTCCCGTGTCCATAAGGGAAGCTTTTACGCCCTTCCGCAGTCTCCTCAGATGTACAAGCAGCTTTTGATGATCGCGGGCTTTGATAAATACGTTCAGTTTGCCCGCTGCTTCCGTGATGAGGATCTGCGTGCCGACCGTCAGCCCGAATTTACCCAGATCGACTTGGAAATGTCCTTTGTCGATATGGAGGATATTCTGGCACTGGGCGAACGGTTTGTCCATTACCTGATGAAGAATGTTATGGATGTCGAGATCCCGACCCCGCTTCCCCGGCTGACCTATCAGGAAGCGATGGAGCGGTTCGGCAGCGATAAGCCGGATATTCGCTATGGTATGGAGATCACCGATATCTCGGATCTTGTTAAAGACAGCTCGTTCGGCGTTTTCTCCGGCGCTGTTGCCGCAGGCGGTTCTGTCCGCGGCATTACCGTTAAAAACGGCGCGTCGGTCTATACCCGCAAGGAAATCGATAAGCTGACCGAACAGGCGCGCGGCATCGGCGCTAAGGGCCTTGCGTTTGTACGCTGGGTCGATGAGAAGCCTTCCTGCTCGTTCGCCAAATTCTTTACCGAAGAAGAGCTTGCGGCCATCCTTTCCCGGATGGGCTGTGAGAAGGGCGACGTTGCTCTCTTTGTCGCCGATAAAAACAGCGTGACGCTTCCTGTTCTCGGCGCACTGCGCACCACCTGTGCAAAGCGGATGGACATCATCCCCGAAGGCTGGGCGTTTACCTGGATCGTCGAGTTCCCGTTCTTTGAAAAGGACGAGGAGACCGGCGCGTGGGTCGCGATGCACCATCCCTTCACCATGCCTCTGGACGAATGCCTGCCTTATCTGGATACCGACCCCGGACGGGTCCGCGCCAAATGCTACGACCTTGTCCTGAACGGCGTTGAGCTTTGCTCCGGTTCGATGCGCATCACCGATTCCGAGCTTCAGGAGCATATGTTCCGTTCGCTCGGCCTGACCGATGAGGAGATCGCCGCCAAGTTCGGCTTCCTTGTCGATGCGTACCATTACGGCGCACCGCCCCACGGCGGTCTCGGACTTGGACTGGACCGGCTGTCGATGCTTCTGTGCGGCGCGGATTCGCTGCGCGACGTCACCGCCTTCCCGAAGGTTCAGTCGGCGTCCGAATTGATGAGCGGCTGCCCCTCTCCGATCGATGAAGCACAGCTTAAAGAACTGGGCATCGCGATCGAAGAAAAGGAAGATCCTGCCGAATAAAATCGAAAGAGGGAAAGGTTTTCCTTCCGTCTTTCGACATGAATAAAAGCCCTTTGCGAAAAAGCGGCACAGATCGATGAAAAATCGGTCTGTGCCGCTTTCGTGCGTTTTAAGGGCTTGTCGAAAAAGAAAACAGAAAATCAGAAAAAGGAGAAATAGTTATGACCGGCATGAAAAAGAGAATCAGATCACAGGATCGTATGCGTTACAGCACTGCGTACCGCTTGAATCTTCCTTATCTGGAAAATCGTTGGATTCGGTTCATCTTTCGTTTGCTGATCAGTTCGCTGGCGGCGCTGCTTCTGATGAGCGGGATCGCCGGAGAGATCGGGAAACTGCGGGAATCGGTACTGGACGAGCGGAGAAACGCCCTGTCAGAAGAGATCGACCGATGGGGACAGCAAGCGGAGACGCAGCACGCCCGGCTCAGCCTGACCGGAGAAAAAGCGGCGCTTGAAGAAAAACTCGTTCTGATACGGGAAAAGGCAGCCCTGGAAGCGGCCTTGGAAGCAAAAGAGCCGATAGCCGAAGCACCGATCCTTTCCCGTTTGGAGACGCTTGAAACCGAGATCGAGGAAAGCTACCTGCGCGGATGCGGAACGGCCGATCCGATCACAGCAGCGCTTTCATTTTCTCGAATTTTCGGTTATAAAGAGTCCGATCGCTGGTACCGGCTGAGTATGATCCGGGCGGAACGAAAGGCGGAAAAGGCGCTTTTACAGGGCAGGCGCTTAACGGCGTGGGTGCTTTCCTACCGGCTGATGACGGGGAAAAATCCCGGTAAGAGCATTCCGCTTTCGTTTGCGCCGCTTACCGGAAGCTGGCTCTGCCGGGAGGATCAGCTAGCCGCACTGGATCAAGACAGCGCTCAGGGAGACGGTCGGGCAGGAATCCGCCTGATTACCGCAGAGGGAAACGCACTTTATGGGGAAGAAATATCCGGATGGGACAGTAAAAGCGATCCGGATGCGCGCACGCTGCTGGTAAAAGGGGGAATCGGAAGCCTGACCGCCGATCCGGAGGCGATCGAAAATGAGGACGACGCCTGCTGCGCTCTTCATCTTGACTCAGTAAAACCATCGGAAGAAAAACTTCCGGTGGAAAAACTGCGCGTTATTTCAGAAAATGTTTTCCAGATCGAAACGGGTGAGTGGAAGGGCACCTACTACCGGATCCTGTGAGACAGGACCATCAGGACGTATAATCCTCAAGCGCCTTTTTAAGAGCATTTTCATCTGAAAAACCGATCCCGGAGGAGAGAAGCGCCCGGTCATAGTCGGAAAGCTGACCGAGCGGATAGCGGATCTGACGCTCGACCCTGCCGTTCCGATAGACGGAAAGCCCGTCTCCGTCGATTTCAAGCCGGTATTCCTCCTGCCTGCCGGTTTCCGCTTCCGATACGGAACAGAGAGACGCTTCCTCCTCCGGAATGGGGGCGGTTTTCGGCGTGCCGGTTATGCCGGTCAGATCCAGACCGATCAGCACCGCCGCCGATACAAGTAAAACGGCAAAGGTCAGAAGCATGGCGGTGATGACCGGATGCCCGGTGTGCGCCTCCTGCACCGGCGGTTTTTTCGGGTCAGAGTGGGCAGACTCCGGTCGACCTCTTTCCAGCATGCGGAAAAGAAGCTCGTTTTCTTTTTCAAAGGTATCTTCCTTTTGCTTTACGGGAAGCATATCGATCACTCCTTTGCCGGATATTCTGGCCCTGAAAAGGGAAAATATGCGTTTTTCGGAAAAAAACTCCTTCTTGTTCAGATTTCGGTTACGATTCATTTTTATTTAGGGGTTACAATCAGGCCCATGGTGTGCTATAATAAAATCTGTATATGCGGCTTCAAGCATACCGAAATCCATCATCCATGAAATCTTTTACGGACTCAAGAAGGAGGCTGTTTACTTGGCAAGAAAAACAAAAAGACGAAACGGCGTTGAACGCGGCGCGTCGATCGGCGCACGGGTCGTCGGGCGTACCGTCGGACTCGTCGCAAAAACGATCGTGACCTTTATCCTGATCGGCGTCATCACCGGATGTATCGTTGTGACGGCGATGATGATCTATGTCATGAACTTTATGGACAATGATAATTCGGTCAGTCTGGACGACATCAGCCTGAGCTTTACGACGATGTTCTATGCAAAGAACGATGAGGGAAGCTGGGAAGAGATCTATCGGATGTCGGGCGACGAAAACCGAATCGAAGTCTCGATCGAAGATATTCCGGAATATGTTCAGGACGCGTTTATTGCAACCGAGGATAAGCGCTTCCGCGATCATGAAGGCGTTGACTGGTTCAGAACGGCGAGCGTCACCGCGAAATCGCTGCTCCACTCCAGTCTGGATCAGGGCGGCGGCTCGACCATCACCCAGCAGCTGATCAAAAACGTGACCGACGATGACGATGTAACGCCGGTACGAAAGCTCAGGGAGATCTTCCGTGCGCTTCAACTGGAGCGGGATTACTCCAAGGACGAGATCCTTGAATCCTATCTGAATATTATCTTCCTCGGCGGAAAGACCTACGGCGTTGAAGCGGCGGCACAGAACTATTTCGGCTGCCATGTCTGGGAGCTGACCGTTCCGCAGGCGGCTTCGCTTGCGGCTATGACCAAGTCGCCCAACAATATGCGCCCCGATCTTCATGCTGAGAGAAACCTTGTCCGCCGGAACAACTATGTTCTGCGGGAAATGTGTGCGCAGGGATACCTGACGGAAGCAGAGTACGAAGAGTACCGCCAGACGCCGGTCGTCACGGTCGGCCAGACGGAAGAGGAATATCAGGAGATCGTCGATTTCATGCTTCAGGACGATCCCGACAATACCTATGATCCCTATATCACCCAGGAGCAGCACGACACGCTGCTTGCCAACCGGATCGTGGTCAACGATGAGTTCGACTCCGATTCGACCGAGGCGCTTTCCAACGGCGTTACCTCTTATTACATTGACACGGTCATCCGCGACGTAACGGCCGATCTGATGGAAAAGAACAATTGGACGGAGGATTATGCCGATAACCAGCTCAGAAGCGGCGGCTACCGGATCTATACCTGTCTGGATCAGAAGGTTCAGAGCCATCTGGAAGAGAAGTTCAACGACTGGTCCACCTTCTCGGCCAACCAGCTTTCTCCCAATGCCAACGGCGAGCTTCCCGAAGCGGCGATGGTCATCATGGACTATGAAGGGCACATTTTAGGGCTTGTCGGCGGAAAGGGAGAAAAGACCAATACCCTTTCCTTCAACCGCGCGACACAGGCGACCCGTTCGCCCGGTTCGGCGATCAAACCGCTCGCCTCTTACGGACAGGCGCTCGAGTACGATCTGATCAACTGGTCGACTGTGCTCAACGACTCTCCGGTCAAGAAGGACGATGAGGGCAACGATTGGCCGAAAAACTATGAACGCGATTACCGCGGAAATATGACGATCATGGAAGCGCTCCGGATCTCGAGAAACACCATCCCGGTCAAGATCCTTCAGCAGCTGACCCCCGAAAAGAGTCTGGAATTCATGCGTACCAAGCTCGGCTTTACCACGCTTGATGACCGCGACTGCGCACTGGCGCCTCTGGGCGTCGGATCGCTGACCTACGGCGTCCATCTGGACGAGCTTACGGCGGCGTTTGCGACCTTCGGAAACGGCGGCTATTACTACGAGCCGGTCGTCTATGAACGGATCGAGGATACCTCCGGCAACCTTGTACTGGATAATACCCCTCAGAAGACCCGTGCTTTTTCGGAAGATACCGCATATGTGATGAACCGGCTTCTGAAGGTCGTCTGCGACAGCGGTACCGGCCGTCAGGCTTATATCGGGGATATGCCGGTTGTCGGTAAGACCGGTACAACGACCGATTACTATGATATGTCGTTTGTCGGCCTTTCTCCCTACTACATCGGCGGCGTATGGACCGGCTACGATACACAGGCCGTTCTTCCCTCCAAGCAGATGTATGACTGCGATACCATCTGGGCCAACGTCATGAAGGGACTGCATGACGGGCTTGAGGTGAAGGAATTTACTCCGAGCGAAAATGTCGTACAGGCCAAATACTGCACGATCACCGGCCTTCTTGCGTCCGACGGATGCCCGACGGCGACCGGTTACTATAAGAGCGGTGCACTTCCCGATTACTGCACCGGACATTATACCGCTCCCGAAGAGGGCGATACCGATGATGACAGCGAAAACGAAGCAGGAAGCTTTACCGTTTCCGACGGCGGCTCTCCCGATACGGCTATCGATCCCGATGAATAAAAAGAAATATGGATGAATCAAAAGCGGCTTTTTCAGGTAGTGAACCGGCGTTTCTCTTGAAAAGGCCGCTTTTTCTCCCCGGAGGAAAGAAAGTTTATGGCAAAGAAGAAAAGAGAACCGGATAAAAATAACCCGCTTCATAAGAACGCAATCTATGAGGGGATCGTTGAGGACGTGACGCTGGACGGAAACGGCGTTGTGAAGATCGATGGGTATACCATGTTTGTGCCGATGACGGCGGTCGGCGACCGGATCCGCCTGAAAGCGGTCAAGCTTCAGAAAAATTACGGCTTCGGGATCATTGAACAGGTCATTACCCCTTCACCCGCCCGAATCAAATCGCCCTGCCCGGTGTTCAAGCAGTGCGGCGGATGTTCGTTTCAGCACATCTCCTATGCGGAAGAACTGCGGCTGAAAGAGAAAACGGTTCTTGACGCGTTTACGCGGCTGGGTGGATTTTCTGTCTGCACCAATCAGCAGGATCATCCGGAAACCGGAGAACCGGTGATGGAACCGATCCTTGGCTGCGAGGGCGGCGGGCTTTCCAGCAGCCGGTACCGCAATAAAGCGCAGTACCCGATCGGAATGGTGAACGGTCATGTCTGCGCCGGGTTTTATGCCCGCCGTTCCCACCGGATCATTCCGGGAGAGGACTGCCTGATTCAGGACGAGGCGTTTGCATCGGTTGTGCATACGCTGACCGAAGCGGCAGACGCGCTTAAAATCCCGGCTTATTCGGAGGAAACGCATGAGGGGATCCTCCGGCACCTCTTTCTTCGCCGGGGAAGAAAGAGCGGAGAACTGATGGCGTGTATCGTCACGACCAAAGAAAAGTTCCCCCGCCGGGAGGAACTGGTTCAGCGGCTTACGGCGGCGCATCCCGAGATCACCGGCGTGCTGCTGAATATAAACCCCGATGTGACCAACGTGATCATGGGGAAAAAGACGATCTGCCTGTATGGTAAGCCGTACCTGGAGGACGAACTGCTGGGTGTCCGGTTCAAAATCGCGCCGGAGGCCTTTTATCAGGTCAATGCGGGACAGACCGAGCGGCTGTATTCGCTTGGGTTTGACTATGCGGACTTCAAAGGGGACGAGACGCTGCTCGATCTCTACTGCGGGATCGGATCGATCGGACTGACGGCTTTTCATAAGGTCGGACGGCTGATCGGCGTAGAGGTCGTTCCGCAGGCAATCGAAAGCGCCAAAGAAAACGCCCGCTTAAACGGGATCCCGGAAGAAAAGGCGCAGTTTTTCTGCGCGGACGCAGGTGAAGCGGCACTGCGGCTGGAAAAAGAGGGACTGCATCCGGGTGTGGTCCTTGTCGATCCGCCCCGAAAGGGATGCAGTCCGGACGTACTGGATAGTATCTGCCGGATGGGGCCGGAACGAATCGTTATGATCTCCTGCAACCCCGCGACCGCCGCTCGCGACGCGAAAATACTCTGTGATGAAATGCACGGCTATCGGCTGATCCGGTTCCGTGCGGTCGATATGTTTCCGAGGACGGGGCATACAGAAACCGTCGTACTTTTTGAAAGGAGCTAATCGAAAATGTACCTGCAAACCCCGCGGATGCTGATCCGCGGCTTTACGCCGGAAGACGCCGCCGACCTTTACGAGATCCTCGGCGACGCGGAAACGATGGAAAACTGCGAACCGGCATACGGCTTGGAGAAAACCCAACAATTCCTGAACACGTTCTGTATCGATCGGAACGGAGCCGTGGCGGCGGTTCATAAAGAGAGCGGGAAGGTGATCGGCTATATTCTTTTCCATGACATGGGCGATCGCGTATACGAGATGGGCTGGTTTTATAACCGCAGTTTCTGGAACCGGGGCTATGCGTATGAATCCTGCTGGGCGGTGATCGACTACGCCTTCTCGGAAGGGAAGGCGCACAAGATCTTTGCCGAAACGATCGATGACGTGAAATCGGTTTCGCTGATGCGAAAACTCGGGATGAAGCCGGAGAGCGTTCAGCGGCGTCAGGTCAGAGATCCTCGCGGCAGATGGGCAGACCTGTATCTGTACGGGCTTTTGGAGGACGACTGGCGGCAGACTCTCCGCGAAAGCTGAACAGTAAAACACCCCGGCACGGATCTTTTCCGCACCGGGGTGTTTTGCTGCTCGTGAAAAATATCAGTGAAGGACACCGGAAAAAGCGTCCGATGAAACGACGCCGTCCACGTGCATATATACATCCATGTATTCGATCCCTCCGCGGCTGTATTCGTATTCAAAGCAGCCGATGACCCGATCTCTCGGTTTTTCCCGGAAGTTATTCGCGTGAAGAAAGTCCAGTATCTTTTTATAGGCGTTCGGGATCCGCTCAAAGGGCTGAACAAACGGATCCCGGATGGTAACGAATGCGTAATCGGCTTCTTCATTTTCCGTAATATAGGCTCCCGGCAGATCCGATTTAAATCCGTCGGGGAGGATAAGCGCCGAGGTATACCCATGCATCCCGAATCGATTTTGCTGTTCCGGTGAAACAAAAGGGAAGTCCCATCCAATCAGTTTAGACTCCGGGTGAGCCGGGAAAAGGCCGCTCTTTTCCGCCCACTGCCGCATATGCTCTTTGGCATCGTTTTCCGGATCCTGTGAGATGACGGTATAGCAGGCCATCCGGAAGGCGGGAATCTTTTTGATCCGCACATCGGAATAGATTCCGTTCCGGTCAGAAAGCTCTTCTAAAACGAGCGTGTCCAGCTTGCAGGAGAAAAGTTCGGTCATTTTCACCAGCTTGGAAAGTTCGGGGATGATTTCGTTCGATTCCCAGCGGGATACCGTCTGGCGGGTGACGTTCATCTGTTCTGCGAACTGTTCCTGTGTCAGCTTTTTCTGTTTCCGCAGGTATGCGATATTGCTTCCAAGGCTCATAAAAGAATCCTCCGTGTTTCAATTTTGTCTGGATTTTTCCGGCCGGTTTTTGACAATTTCAGTATAACACGGTGGAAAAGTGAAGGCAATCAGCCGCCGCTTGCTTTTTCTCGGTCGGATGGAACGCGGCGCGCGTCATGCACAGAGTCTGCACGGGGCAGGTGCATGGCATTCATTTATTTGCATCAAAAAAGCAGACGGAGTATTTTCCGTCTGCTTTTTGTTCGGGGTGTAAACATCAGGTCGAAGAGCCTCTTCCTGCGGCGGTCGGAACGCCGGATGCGCCGCCGGTTTCGGTCGAATAGCTGCTGGTGTCGCTGTTTCCGGTATCCTCTCCGAGGGTAGCGGTCACCGTGTAGGTGGATTCGGCTCCGGAGTTTCCGCGGACAAAGGTGACGGTCAGCGTATCGCCCGGCGATTTCTCTTCCAGTACCGTTTTCAAGTCCTCCTTGGAGGTAACGGATACGCCGTCGATTTCGGTGATGATGTCGCCCGCCCGCAGGCCCTTGGCGTAAATATCCATCGTCGTATCGACACTGTACACGAGCAGTCCGGGCGTATAGCCGGACATTGCGCCGACCACTTCGCTGATCGGATAGTAGGTGATGCCGAGCTTGACGCGGCCGGTGACATAGCCGTACCGGATGAGATCTTCCATGATCGGAAGCGCATGGTTGATCGGAATGGCGAAGCCGATGCCGTTATAGTTGGAGGAGGAAAGACGGCTGGAGTTGATGCCGATGACCTGTCCGTATTCGTTAATCAGCGGCCCGCCGGAGTTTCCGGGGTTGATGGCGGCGTCGGTCTGGATGACTTCCATGCTGATGGATTCGCCGCTGTCGAGTGTAACCGAGATGGTGCGTTCCAGTCCCGATACGATGCCTTCGGTCGTCGAACCGGCAAGGTTCAAGCCGGCGGGATTCCCGATTGCGACCACCTTTTCTCCGACCTTGAGCTGATCCGAATCGCCGAGCGTTGCGGCGGTCAGATTTTCCGCGTCGATCTTGATGACGGCGAGATCGGTGGTCGTATCGGCTCCGATCACGGTTGCGGCGTATTCTTCGTTGTTGTCCAGAACAACGACCAGCCCGGCTGCACCGCTGATGACATGGGCGTTGGTCAGAATAAATCCGTCGCCCGAAACGAGGATGCCGCTTCCGGAAGAAGAAGCAGTCAGCGGATTTTCAGCGGAATAGTTCAGGATGCCGACGACCGACGGACGAACCTTTTCATAGATCTGGGTGGTGGTGAGCTTTCCGTCGCTCCGGATATAGGTATCCTCTTCCTCATGGGAGGTGATGGTCAGTTCGGGAACCCGGATGTTTTCATGGGACGAAGAGGATTCCTGCGGCGTATCGGATAAGGACTCCTTGCTCTCTTCCGAAAGAGCGGGGGCAGAGGAGACCGAGATGGCCGGAGAAGAGACCTCCTCTTCGGACGATGAAAGAACTACGCCGGCAAGGATCGCAGCGGTTACGATCAGCAAAACGGTGATGATGATCGCAAAAACCTTGATGCCGCTTTTTCCTCTCCGGGGCGGCTCTCCGCCATCCTCGGAACTTCCGTCTACGCCGGACGGGTCATAGGAGATCCGGTTATAGTCCTCATAGCTGTACCGGTATTCGCCGTTTTTATTCATCCCGTACTCAGAAGATTGCTTCTCGTCGTCTGATTTGCCCTGAGCGGCGCTGCGTGCCCCTTCAGACGCATCGGAGCCGAACGAACGGGAATTACCTTGCGAATCGTAAGAACGTTTGTACGAGCTGTACAGCTCGTCTGACGATGCGCTCGAATCAGAGACCCGTCCGCTGTGGTAGGTGCATCCGTTTTCGTTGATCTCGTTTGATCCGCCGGAAGTTGCCTGTTCGGCGGAATCGCGTTTTTCATGCTCGTTCATATAATCAACACCTTTCCGGTTTTGTGTCCGTGCTTCTGGAATTTCACGGCATGAAACGGAACTTATTTGGATTCGTTCTCGGAAGAAGCAGGATCCTTCGGAACTTCGATCAGTCCGGAGGAGTTCATCCCGCCGGAATATTCCTTCTCACGTCCGGTCACGATCGCGGAGGTCTTGTTTTTAGCACCGGGTACCGAGAAAACGAACTCGGTATATTCGCCCTGCACGCTGCGGACGATAACGTCTCCGCCATGAAGGGCCACGATCGATTTTACAAGATAAAGCCCGAGTCCGACGCCGTTTTTATCAATGCCGCGGCTGCGGTCGGTCTTATAGAAGCGGTCGAATACCCGCGGGATCTCTTCTTTGGAAAGGCCTTCGCCCGAATTGCGGATGCCAACATAGGTCATGCCGCCTTCGTTCTGGAAGCTGAAGGAAAGATAGCCGCCGTCGTTTACAAACTTAACGGCGTTTTCGATCAGGTTATAGACCACCTGATGGATCAGGTCGGCGTCGGCGTCCACCATGATCTTTCCGGCGTCCAGTCCCTGAATGTCCAGCTTTTTCTGATCGATCGTCTGCTCAAAGGTAAAGAGCGTCTGGCAGATGGTATCGACGATATTGAAGGTCTGGCAGTTGAGCTTTAATTCACCCGCTTCGATACGGGAGAGGTTGAGCATACTGCGTACCAGACGGGAAAGACGCTGAACCTCTTCCGAAACGATCCGGAGATATTTTTTCTCCTCGCTTTTGGGAATGGTTCCGTCGAGGATCCCGTCGATAAAGCCGCCGATCGAGGTCATTGGCGTTTTCAGCTCATGGGAAACGTTTGCGATAAAGCTCCGGCGCATCGATTCCAGCTGGGAGAGCGACTGTGCCATATTGTTGAGCGCCATCGCCAGCTGACCGATCTCATCATCGGAGGTGACTTCGATCCGGGAGGTGAAATCACCCTGACCGAATTTCTTGGCCGCCAGTGACATCTCTCTGAGCGGGCGCACCATTCGGATGGTCGAATAGTAGGTGACAACGACCGAAAGGATCAAGACCGTGACCGAAGCGATCGCGAAGATCTTGAGCATTTCGGCCAAGAAGGTCGAAAGCTCCCGGCTCGGTTCCGAGATAAAGACATAGCCGATGGTCGATTCGCCCATCTGAATGCCCATACCGTAGGTATAATAGGATTCGGAATACAGCCCGCCCAGCTTTCCCGCCTCAAAATAGCTTCCGTCGGCATCAATCTCGGTCAGTACCCGGGAGGAAACGGTGTGCACCGGATTGGTGAGCTGTCCGTTTTCGCACCAGACCTGAATCACGCCGGAGGCATTGGTAAAGAAAACGGTGCTGTCGTTAATCATCGAGATGGTCTGAAAGCCGGACGCGAGCGAGGAAGAGTTGATGGTAACGCGGTTTGAATCCTGATCGTAATCGGAGCTTGTCATCAGCATCGAGCTTGCGACGGTCAGCTGCTGCTCCATGCTTTCGCGCTTGTCCTCTTTGAAGTAGTTGGACGCGAAAAGCATGAAGAGACTTCCGAGAACGAGGATTGAGGCAAAGACCACAGCGGTGCAGCTGCGAAAATACTTGTAGAATATGCTCTTCTGCAAAGGAAAACCCTCCATACCGGAAAAGGCGGCTGCCGAAAAGCTACAGCAGCCGCCTTTTTATTTACAGCAGATCGGTCACTTCAAATTTGTAGCCGACGCCCCAGACGGTCTTGAGCGACCATTTGTCCGAAACGCCTTCCAGTTTTTCGCGCAGACGCTTGACGTGAACGTCGATCGTGCGGGAATCGCCGTAGTATTCAAAGCCCCAGACTTCGTCGAGAAGCTGATCGCGGGTATAAACGCGGTTGGGATTGGAGGCGAGGTGGAAGAGAAGCTCCAGCTCTTTGGGCGGAGTATCGACAACCTTTCCATCGACCTTCAGCTCATATCGGGTCATATTGACGACCAGCTTATCATAGCTGACTTCCTTGATGTCGGAAGCCTGATTGTTCTGGCCGACGCGGCGGAGAACCGCCTTGATGCGGGCGACGATCTCTTTGGTGTCGAAGGGCTTGACCACATAATCGTCCGCGCCCAGTTCCAGCCCCAGGACTTTATCAAAGGTCTCGCCCTTGGCGGTGAGCATGATGATCGGAACCTGGCTCTTCTTGCGGATCTCACGGCAGACCTGCCAGCCGTCGAGGCCGGGGAGCATAATGTCCAGAAGGATCAGATCGGGGTGAAGCGTTTCAAATTTCAGGAGCGCTTCTTCGCCGTCGTGGGCGAGGATAACGCTGTAGCCTTCTTTTTCGAGGTAAAGGCGAAGCAGTTCGCAGATGTTTTTGTCGTCATCGGTGACGAGGATTTTACCCAGTGCCATAGTTTTCAGCATCCTTTCATATTCGGTTTTTCAGTATGGTTTGGGGCGGCTTCAGCCGGTGCGCCCCGGGATTTGTTAATTGGTATTTTCATTATATCATGTTCATTTTTGAATTGATAGCCGTTTTGTGAAATTTATAGAAAATATCTTGCAAATTTGTTCAGCTAAATAATCAATTCCATATCGGAGCCGTATCGAGCTTTGCAGAAAAAAACCGCTATACGTCCGTCGTCCGTCCGCACAGCAGCTTTTCCATTCTCTTTTGTTTTAAGCAGCCTTCAAGTCGGATTCTAAGGCGGACTCTAAGGCGGACTCTAAGGCAGCCGCACCGAAAAGTTCTGATTGAAAACTGCTTCGGGCAGCATCGCACGGTAGACCGCTTCCAATCCCTGCATGGCTTCCGGATCGGAGCAGGCGGCTGCGCCGGTCAGGATCCGGTACTCGACTCCGAAGGTGTTTTCCAGCACCTCGGTCATCTTCATCCCGGCGCCTTTATAAAAGCGGACGCGGGAAAGCCGGATTGTCCGGTCGGAGAGATCCTGTGCACAGGCAGGGTTTTCCGCCTCGATCAGCATCGTGTTACCATTCGGAACGAGCGTTCCGGTCAGGATCGGAAGAACGGCCGATCCAATGCCTTTCCCCCGTCTCTCCGGCTCGACCGCCAGATAATCGAGAAGGGTAAATCGTCCTTCGGTCATGGTATAGGCGTAGGCCGCCGCCCCACTTTCATCGAAAAAAAGATAACAGTGATATTTCCCTTTCTGAATCAGCGATTCGAGCGTTTCAAACGGTTTGACCTCATCGGCAGGAAAATCACGGCAGATATGCGCATGATACCAGTTCTCACGTTCATCGGTTTCCAGTTCGCGCCATTTCAGCATCAAATTCCTTCCTTTCCAATATTCTGTGGTCACAAACATTTGTGTCTACCTGATATTGTACCACAGTCGGATGAAAAAGTCAAAAGGAGAACGCCGGAACACGAAGCCGCTCATTTAGCCCCATTCATCTCTTTCCACGCGGGAGACATCTTTCGGAGAGAGGCAATCATGACGGGAAGGCGGCGGAGAAGAAAGTCCACCTCTTCTTCGGTATTCTCTTCATTGATCGTCAGCCGGAGAGACCCTCCCGCCGTTTCGCGGGAAAGACCGAGCGCCAGAAGGACATGGCTCGGATCGAGCGAACCGGCGGTGCAGGCCGAACCACTGGACGCGCAGATCCCTTCGAGATCCAGCCGGAGCAGAAGCGCTTCCCCGTCAATCCCGTCAAAGCAGAAGTTTGCGTTTCCGGGAAGGCGGCGGGTTCGGTCGCCGTTTAACCGGCAGCGGGGGACAGAGGAAAGAACGCCGTCGATCAGCCGCTCACGAAGCGCGAGCGTTTTTTCATTCCGGGCGTCCATATGGGCACAGGCATCACTGAGCGCTGCCGCCATTCCGACGATCTCGGGAATGTTTTCGGTACCGGCGCGTTTTCCGCGCTCCTGTGCGCCCCCTTCGATCAATCCGGTCAGCCGGATCCCTCTCCGGCAGTAGAGAGCGCCGATCCCTTTCGGCCCGTGGAACTTATGTCCGGAAAGGGAGAGAAGGTCGATATTCTGCTCCTTGACGTTGATGGGAAGATGACCGGCCGCCTGAACGGCATCGGTATGGAAGAGAACGCCGTGCTGCTTACAGACCGCGCCAAGCTCCCCAATCGGCTGAATGGTGCCGATCTCGTTGTTCGCGTACATGACGCTGACCAGACAGGTATCGGGGCGGATCGCCGCTTCCAGTTCTTCCGGGCGGACAAGCCCGTCCTCATGAACGTCTAAAAGGGTGACTTCAAATCCCTCTTCCTTCAGCCGCCGCAGGGTATGAAGGATCGCGTGGTGCTCGAAAGCGGTCGAAATCATGTGCTTTTTTCCGCTTTCCGCGCCCATCCGCGCGATTTCCCGGAGCGCCCAGTTATCTGACTCGGTTCCGCCGGAGGTGAAATAGATCTCATCGGAGAAAGCGCCGAGACATCCGGCAATCTCTGTCCGTGCGGAGGAAAGAAGATGAGCGGCGCGCTGACCGAGCGCATGGAGACTGGAGGGGTTTCCGTAGTCGTTTTCCAATACCGGAAGCATGGCGTCAAGCGCAGGCTTTCCGATGTGGGTGGTCGCCGCGTGATCCATATAAATAACGGGATGATTCATGTTCTGATCCCTTTCTTTTTGTTTTTGTACCGGAGAGGCGGCTTTTCCCACCAAACCAGTATGTAATGAAAGATAGCACAAATTACAGGCGCTGTCAAGAGAGCCGGAGCATACAAAAAAGGCGCTTTTGGGCGCCTTTTCGGTTGATCTTATGGGTTACGTTTCGGTCTGTCCGGTGGTCTGTCCGGTGGTCTGCCCGGCTGTATTTCCTCCGGCACAGCAGTCATGCGGGTGCTCCATCAGGTCAAACAGGGTAAACCGGTCTACATAGTCGTTGATAACGGTATCCAGTCCCTGCCAGAAAGGAAGGGTCTGGCAGTTTCCGCACTGCCCGCAGTGGCTGTTTTCCTCTTCCATACAGGCGATCGGCGCAAGGTTTCCCTCGATTGCGCGGAGGATTTCGCCGATCCGGTAGTCTTTCGGGTTCCGCGCCAGACGATAGCCGCCGGACGGGCCGCGGACGCTTGTTAAAAAGCCGGAGCGGCTGAGCTGCATGACGATCTGCTCCTGATACTTGACAGAAATGTCCTGCCGCTGAGAGATCTCTTTGAGCGAGACGACCGCCCCTTCGCCCTGCTCGGCAATATCCAGCATCATTCGGAGTGCATAGCGCCCTTTTGTCGATATTTTCATAGTGGCCGTCATTCCTTTCTCAAAACCCTTTACCCTATTATAACACCGGGAATACCGGATATGCAAGCCCAACCCGCAAAAACAGATACCGGCCGGCGCAGGAAAATTTTCCCTTGCACCGGCCGGTATTTTCAGGCTCGATTACAGAAGGTGAGAACGGATCTCTTCGCCGCTCTTGGAAGAAAGGTAAGCGGGCGCAATATCAAAAACGGTCTTGCAGCCGGAAACGCCTTCCTTGGAGAGACGGTAGGCGGCTCTTGCGTAAGCGACAAGAACCGAAGAGGTGAACTCGGGGTTGGAGTCAAGGGTGAGCTTGTACTCGATGATGTGGCCGTGTTCAGCGTTTTCGCCGGTCTTGCCGGTGTGGATGACAAAGCCGCCGTGGGGAATACCGCTGTGATCCCGTTTCAGCTCTTCCATGCTGATGAAATGAACGGTCGTGTCGTAATCGGCAAAGTAGTTGGGCATGGTAACGATCGCCTGTTCAATCGCCTTCTTGTCTGCGCCTTCCTCAGCAACGACATAGCACTCGCGGGTATGTTTCTCGCGGGTGGAAAGCTCGGGGCAGGCACCGCTGCGGACGGAGTCCAGAGCGCTCGGAACCGGAACGGTGTACTGTCTTGCGTCCAGAACGCCGGGAATACGGCGGATCGCATCGGAATGACCCTGGCTTACGCCGCGACCCCAGAAGGTATAGCTTTTGCCCTGCGGGAGGATCGAATCGGCGTACAGACGGTTCAGCGAGAACATACCGGGATCCCATCCCACCGAGATGATGCCGACCTTGCCGGATTTTTTAGCGGCCGCATCGACAGCGGCGAAATGCTCCGGAACGCGGGCATGGGTGTCAAAGCTGTCGATAACGTTAAAGTACTGGGCGTAGTAAGGGGTCTGCTCGGGCAGATCGGTCGCGCTTCCGCCGCAGAGAATCAGAACATCGATCTCGTCCTTTTTTGCGGGCGCTTCCGAAGCGGAATAGACCTTGACGCCTTCGGTCAGCGGATGGAGAGATTCGGGCGCGCGACGGGTAAAGATCGCGGCCAGTTCCATGTCGGGATGATGCTTGACAGCCAGTTCAACGCCGCGGCCGAGGTTACCGTAGCCCATGATACCAATACGGATAGACATTTTTTCATTACTCCTTTTTCTTTGCGCGTAAAAGCCGGGACGGCTGATCCCCTTCCGAAAGATATTTTCTGCTCTTTCGCCATAAAAACCGTTTCCGCGGCTTTGGTATATAGATGCCGGCCGCCGCAGACGCCCCGCCGGACGTGTCTGCTGGCAGAGCTTCACGGCAGCCGCATATATACTCTTTTATTGTAGCATATTTTTCGTGCTTTGACACATTTTTTTGCAAAAAAACGGGTTTTTACGAAAAACAGTTCGGAGCGGCTTTTTTATTTCTCCGCTTCCGAAGTCTTTGCAAGTTCATCCCAGTAGGTGCAGTCGTTCCGTCCGACGACCGCTGAGGTAAAGAGAGTTCCGTCCGCTTTTTTGTAGTGGCGGGTCGCCTTAAAGACGGCTTTTGCCCCGATATAAACGATCGGGATGTTAAAGTAAACGATCAGGATATTTCCGAGGTCGGAGAATGCCCAGAGGTTCCCAAGCTCCAGACCGGCGATGTTGCAGGCAATACCGAAAGCGGCAACGAAAAGGGCGATGACGCGGATAACGGTGATAAAGCCGCGGCTTTTCCGAATACGGTTGGCGGCGATTTCAGAGAAACTGATCATGCCCAGCAGGCAGGTAAAGGCGAACAGGCAAAAGCAGAAGGTAATCAGGAAGGTTACGATCGCGTTGAAGGCGGTGCCGGGGGTCAGCTCGGCGATCGAAGCGGTGAACTTCGGGAGCTTGTCAAGCGCCATCCAGCTTTCCGCGTCCGCGCCCGACCAGCAGTGCGCCATGACGACGACGAAGCCCGAGAGGGTGCAGATGACGATGGTGTCGAGGAAAACGCCGAGGGAAGCGATGATCCCCTGTTCACAGGGATGACGGGCATCAGCCGCCGCGGCGGACATGGTGATGGTGCCCTGACCCGCTTCATTGGACATCAGCCCTCGCTTGACGCCCTGTGCCAGAACGGTACCGAACGCGCCGCCGAAGAAGGCTTCCGGCTTGAACGCTCCGGCAAAGACCGAACGGAAGAAATAGGGGATCTGGTTCAAGTTGAGGAAGATCAGTACCAGAACGGTCAGAATATAGACGCTCGCCATGATCGGAACCATGAGGTCGGTCCAGCGGGAGACCTTTTTGATGCCGCCGAACGCGATCAGTGCCGTCGCGAGGATCACGATCCCGCCGATGATGTAGTAGAAAGCGGAGTCGGAGCTGATGCTGCTTCCGGTGGCGATTTCTGCCATCCGCCCGATCGAGGAAACGACGTTAAAGCCCTGAGCGGGGAGACAGCAGAGCGCGTACAGGATATAGAGAACCGAAAGGAAAACGCCGACCCAGGCTTTGTTTCCGAGGAGCTTTCTTCCGTAGAACGGAAGGCCGCCGACCAGCTCGTCACCCTTTTTCTCCTTGAACATCTGGGCAAGAACCGCTTCCATGTAGGCGACCGCCATGCCGAAGAAGGCGGAGATCCACATCCAGAAGAGCGCGCCAGGGCCGCCGACCGCGATGGCGCCGGTAACGCCGATGATGTTTCCGGGGCCGACTCGCATGGCCGAGCTTAGAAAGAAGGCGGCCAGCGGAGAGATACCGGCTTTGACCGCACGCTTTTCGGTCATAGTCTTGATGCCTTTCTTAAAATAGGTGACCTGCATAAAGCCGATCCGGAAGCTGAAATAGATGCCCGATCCGACTAAAAGGATGATCGCGAAGGAAAAATTTCCGATGATGGGGATGTTTTTGTACCAGGAAAAGTTTGTCGGGAAGTCCCACAAAAAGTCGGACAGCGGCCCGATAAAGGCAAAAACGCGGTTGATGGCTTCAAAGATACTGTTCACAAAAGTAACCTCCTTTGGTTATTTTTCTGCTTTTCAGTATACTGGAAAACCGGAAGGAAAAACAACAGAAAGCTACACAAAATTTCCATAAATTTTTTGGCATAAAAAATCTCCCCCGCCTCCGTTTTCGGGAGACAGGGGAGAAAGGCGCCTATAAAAGGAGATTACAGAAGCGACTTGTAGAGAGCGATGATGTCCTCTTTGGTCGGGTCTTTGGGGTTGCCGGGACGGCAGGCGTCGTCCATTGCGGACTGTGCGAGGAAGTCGATATCTTCTTCCTTGACAATGCCCTTGAGATCCTGAGGGATTCCGACGTCCTTGGAGAGCTGTGCGACCGCTTCAACAGCAGCTGCGCGGTACTCTTCCTGAGACATTTCGTCTACGCCCTTGACACCCATTGCTCTTGCGATTTCGCGGTATTTTTCACCGGTCTCGGGCGCGTTGTACTTCATGACGGTCGGGAGCAGGATCGCGTTTGCAACGCCATGGGGAGTGTCGTAAACAGCGCCCAGTGCGTGTGCCATCGAGTGAACGATGCCGAGACCGACGTTGGAGAAGCCCATGCCGGCGATGTACTGACCCAGAGCCATGCCTTCACGGCCTTCGGGCGTGCCTTCGCAGGCGCCGCGCAGCGACTTGGAGATGATCTCGATCGCTTTGAGGTGCATCATATCCGTCATTTCCCAGGCGGCCTTGGTGATATAGCCTTCGATCGCGTGGGTCAGTGCGTCCATACCGGTCGAAGCGGTCAGTCCCTTGGGCATCGAGCTCATCATATCGGCATCGATAACGGCGACAACGGGGATGTCGTGCGGGTCAACGCAGACAAATTTACGTTTCTTCTCGGTATCGGTAACAACATAGTTGATGGTGACCTCAGCAGCGGTACCGGCGGTCGTGGGAACGGCGATGATCGGAACGCATTTGTTCTTGGTGGCGACTGCGCCTTCAAGAGAGACAACGTCCGCGTATTCGGGGTTGGCGATGATGATGGCGATGCCTTTTGCGGTATCCATCGAAGAGCCGCCGCCAATCGCAACGATCGCGTCCGCGCCTGCTTCTTTGAATTTGGCTACACCGCCCTGAATGTTGGCGATGGTGGGGTTCGCCTTGATGTCGGTGTACATATCATAAGGAATGTTCGCTTCATCCAGAAGCTTGGTAACCTTGGTGGAAACGCCGAATTTGACCAGCGAGGGGTCGGTTACGACTAAGATCTTCTTAAAAGCCCTTGCTTTCGCTTCATCGACGATCGCGGAGATCGAGCCTGCGCCGAAGTACGAAGTTTCGTTTAAGATCATTCTGTTTGCCATTGGAAATTCCTCCATTTTCAACAAAAGTCAGATCCAGTGTGGGGCTAAATCTGTACTTGTAGTATACCATAGAATCCGCAAAAAAGCAATTGAAGAATTCTGAGAAAGATGTAAACTTTTGGGGGCTTTTCGCGGAGCTATCCGAGCAGCCAGAAAAGAGCCGCCAGAAGTCCCGGTGAACAGGTCCCGTCGGATGAAAGAAGAAAAATGAGCATCAGAATGAACAACCGGTCGCGGTCGATCCCGGGTCTGGATTCAGTCTGGGCAGGCGGTTGGTTTTGAGGCGTCGGAGGCGGATTGGGAGAGAAAAAGGCTCCGGGCGGGGATCCGGGCGGGGAAAGGACAGGCGTCGCGGCGGCCGTGCGCTCCAGACGTTCGCGGGCGATCCGCTGCATCTGCCGCACCCGTTCAGCGGCTTCCTGCTGCATCTTTTGCAGCTGCTGGGGAGAATAATCGTATAAAGCGGCCATCGGCAGGTCTATCCTTTCATCCTCGTTTTCACGGATTCACGGATCGGTCGGTGCGGAAAGCCCCGGAATGCCGTTTTTCCCGAGCGCGTTCATGATACCCATCAGTTGGATCATCTGAAGCGCCTGATCGATCTTTGCGCTCTTTTCCGGTCGGAGGAGCGGCTTTAAGCTTTTCAGAAAGCTGGTTTCGGGAGAGTCTTTTCCGGACAATCGCATCGCCTGCATGAGTGCCGAAACCATTTTGAGCATTTCCGGGTTAAGTCCGGCGTCCCTTTCCGGCTTTTCTTCGGGCGGAGGCGCCGCGGACGAAGAAGGGGGTTGAAGCGCGCCTTGAAGCGTGCCCTGAAGCGCGCCCTCCAGCTGACCGCCAAGCCCCAGTCCGTCTGCTGTCTGACGGAGCATACGGAGGGTATCTTCGTTTTGAAGAAGAGAAAGAAGCTCCGGCGGCATGGTGTTCGGCATGGCGTTCGGCATGGTGTTCGGCATGGCATTCTGCCGGGCATTCGGCGCGGCGCTTTCCGGTTCCGGCATGACGTCTCCTCCTTTACCCGCTATTTTTCTTTGTCCAGAATTCTGCGGATGGTCTGGCTCTGTACGGCCTTTTCAGCCGATTTTTTGGCGCTTTCCGCCTTTTTCGGATCGGAAAGAATATCCGTGACCGAAAGGCGATCTTTGTCCGGAAGCGCGGAAAGAACAGACCCAAGCCCGTTTTTCCGATATCCTTCGGTCAGCTTTTCCGGATCGGCGCCGACCTTTGCGGCCAGTATCTTCAGAAGCGTTCGGTCAAGTTCGGAAAGGCTGTCTTTTTGAAGTTCGTTATGAAGCCCGCCTTGAAACCCGCCTTGAAGTCCGCCTTGAAGTCCATTATGAGAGTTGTCAGGCATTCAGGATTCCTCCTTTCGGGATCAATGCCCGCAGTCCATCGTGCGTCCGTCGTGCATCTGTCGTGCGTCCGTCGTACATCCGGTTTATGTCCGGTTGACGAACCGGATGTGATGGTCTATACTTATGCTGTATATCATTCGTTTATGCCAATGGAAATGTTCCGCTTTGTTTGGAGCGTTTCCTTTTTTGAGAAAGGATGTGGGTCAATGGATACCCGCCGGATCGTTGTGATCTCTGATACCCATAAGGATTTTGCCGTCCTGAAAAAGATCGTGGACCGCCATCGGATGAATGCCGACCTTTTTATCCATCTGGGAGATGTGGAGGAGGATGTTCGTCGGCTTCGTGCGCTCGATCCCGATCTTCCGATCCGGAATGTACGCGGAAACTGCGATTTCGGCTCGCGCAGCAAGGCGGTCGATATCCTCACGTTAGGGAAAGCGAAAATTCTTTTCTGCCACGGACATACGATGTTTGTCGGAGCGGGGACCGATACCCTTGAAGCGGCAGCGCGGGAGGCGGGCTGCTGCGTCGCCCTGTACGGACATACCCACATATCCGACTGCCGGTATAAGGACGGGCTGTACCTCATGAACCCCGGAAGCCCGGCACAGCCCCGCGATGGAAAAAAGAGCTACGGGATCATCGACATCACCGATACGGGAATCCTGCCGTATGTCGTGAAGCTGGAATAAAAGGATAAGGAGAAAGAAATGGAATCGTTTTCGTTTATCTGCCCGGTTTGCGGGCAACCCCTTGACCGAGAGGAAAATACCCTCCGCTGTAAGACGGGGCATTCATTCGACCGGGCGCGCAGCGGTTATGTCAATCTTCTCCTTTCCGGCGGAAAGCACGCTAAGATCCCCGGAGATAATAAGCAGATGGTGCTTTCCCGCCGCGCTTTTTTGGAAAAGGGCTTTTACCGTCCGATGGCGGACGCGCTCTGTCGGGAAACGGCGGAGGAACTGAACGGGCTTTCTTCTCCGGCTGTGCTCGATGCGGGCTGCGGGGAAGGGTATTATACGGCGCTTTTGTATCAGGCGCTTACCGACGCCGGAATGAAGCCCCGGCTGCTCGGCATCGATATCTCCAAGTTCGCTGCGGAAAAGGCGGCCAAGCATTTCTCGGGCAATGACGAGGTACAGATCGGCGCCGCTTCGATTTTCCATATGCCGGTAGCTGAGAAAAGCTGCGACGCGGTCGTTACCCTTTTCGCGCCCTTCTGCCGGGAGGAATTTTTACGAGTGCTGAAGCCGGGCGGGCTTTTTGTTATGGTCATCCCGGGCGCACGCCACCTTTTCGGCTTAAAGAAAGCGATCTACGATCAGCCCTATCTGAACGAAGTCGGGGATTACGCGATCGAAGGAATGGAGTTTCTGCGCAGCGTGCCGGTGGACGGAGAAATCCATCTGGAGGGCGGAGAGATCATGCGGCTGTTTGAGATGACTCCTTACTATTATAAAACATCCGCTGAGGGACAGGCGCGGGCGGCAGCGCTCCGGGCGCTTACGACCGAAACGAGCTTTGAGATCCTCCTTTACCGAAAAAAATAAAAAACAGGTCTTGACTTAGAGTACACTCTAGGATATATACTGAAACAGAACTCAAAAAGAAAGGCAGGAAACAGACAATGAATAAAAAACTCGGCTTCGGACTGATGAGACTTCCGTCTCTCGATCCCAACGACCCTTCCAAGATCGATATCGAACAGGTCAAAAAGATGGTCGATCTCTTCCTTGAGAAAGGATTTACCTATTTTGATACGGCATGGATGTACTGTGGCTTTAAGAGCGAGGAAGCGACCAAGGAAGCGCTGGTTGACCGGCATCCCCGCGACAGCTTTACCCTCGCCACCAAGCTCCACGCGGGCTTCCTGAAAACCAAAGAGGATCGTGACCGCATTTTTAACGAACAGCTCCGCAAGACCGGCGCCGGATATTTTGATTACTATCTGCTGCACGACATCGGAACCGATCATTATGAGATCTATAAAAATCTCGACTGCTTCAATTGGATCCAGGAGAAAAAGGCGGCGGGTCTTGTCCGTCATATCGGCTTCTCCTTCCACGATAACGCTGAACTGCTGGACAGAGTGCTGACCGAGCATCCCGAGTTTGAGTTTGTTCAGCTTCAGCTCAACTACCTTGACTGGGACAGTGAAGGCGTTCAGTCCCGCAAATGCTATGAAGTTGCCGTCAAGCACCATAAACCGGTCATCGTTATGGAACCGGTCAAGGGCGGCACTCTTGCAAAGGTTCCGGAACCGGTCGAGCAGCTGTTCAAGAAGGCTGAACCGGAGATGTCGATTCCTTCCTGGGCGATCCGTTTTGCGGCCAGTCTGGATAACGTCATGATGGTTCTTTCCGGCATGAGCACGACCGAGCAGCTTCTGGACAATACCGGCTATATGTCCGACTTCAAACCTCTGGATGAAAAGGAACAGGCGATCATCCGGGAAGCGGTCGGCCTGATCAACGCCAACATCGCGATTCCCTGTACCGGCTGTTCCTACTGCACCGACGGATGTCCGATGCATATCGCCATCCCCAAATATTTCTCCCTCTATAACGCCGATAAACAGGAGATCAAGGAGAAAGGCTGGACGCCGCAGGGCGAGTACTACGTCCGCCTGACCCATACCTTCGGAAAAGCCAGCGACTGCATCGAATGCGGACAGTGTGAAGGGGTATGTCCTCAGCACCTCCCGATCATTAAAAACCTGAAAGAGGTCGCCGCTTATTTTGAAAAGTAAAAAATAAATCGCAAACCGCCCGGGAGGATTCGGATTTCCGGGCGGTCTTTGATGAAAGAGGGGCTTTTATGACCTTGCAGCAGCTTCGGTACGTGATCGCGGTCGCCGAAAACGGAAGCATCGGAAAGGCGGCGCAGGCGCTTTTCATCTCTCAGCCGAGCCTGACCAACGCGATTCGGGATCTTGAGCAGGAACTGGGCTTTGCTCTTTTCAACCGTACCAACCGCGGAACGGCCGTGACCCGGGACGGAATGCGTTTTCTGGCCTATGCGAGGCAGGTCTGTGAGCAGATGGAGCTTCTGGAGAACGCCTTTCTGCACGACGGCTACGAAAAGCTCCGGTTTCAGGTTTCAGCGCAGCACTATTCCTTCGCGGTCAACGCCTTTGTCGATCTGATCCGGGAATATCCGGGAAGTGAATACGACGTGACCCTTCGGGAGTGCCGGACGTTTGAGGTGATCGAGGACGTGAAAAACGCCCGAAGCGCACTCGGCATCATCTACTTCAGTCGTTTTAACGAAAGCGTTTTGAGTGGAGTCCTTGCTGAGAACCATCTTCTTTTTACCCGTCTCTTTACTGCGGCTCCGCACGTTTTCCTTTCCAGCGGCCATCCGCTTGCCGGAAAGGAGCGGGTAACGCTCGAAGAACTGGAGGAGTACCCTTGCCTTTCCTATGAACAGGGAGAGTATAACTCCTTTTATTTTGCCGAGGAGATTCTTTCGACCGTCAAGCGCAGAAAACAGATCCGCGTCAGCGACCGCGCGACCCTTTTCAATCTTCTGATCGGAATGAACGGGTATACCATCTGCACCGGCGTCATCAGCCGGGAATTGAACGGCGATTCGATCATTTCGGTTCCGCTGTCGGCGGACGAGGAGATCCGGATCGGGTATATCTGCCGCAAGGGCGAGCCGCTCGGCACACTCGGAGAACGGTATCTCGAACTGATGCGGCGGCATATCCCACAGGATGACGCCATAGCTTAAAACTATGGCAGGAGATATTTCTTTGGAATTATGCAAGGCTTCGATTTTGTGTTATAATAAGCCCATCAAAGAAATTGGTTTTTCAAAGAGAGGGGCTTTTACCATGAATAAACACGTTCCGTTCCGTTTTGATTATGTCGGCAGCTTCCTTCGTCCGCAGGAGCTTCGTGATGCCCGCACCCGTTTTCAGGCGGGCGCAATCACCGCTGAACAGCTGAAAGAGGCGGAGGACCGCGCCATCCGCAAGCTGGTCGAAAGACAGAAGGCAGAAGGTTACCACGTCATTACCGACGGCGAATTCCGCCGCGCGACCTGGCACCTCGATTTTATGTGGGGCTTTGACGGCGTCGGTCATTCGGCGACCAAGACCGGCCTTCCTTTCCATGATGAAGCGGCGATGATCGACGATACCTACCTGACTGGAAAGGTCGGCCTGTCCGGCGAGCATCCTTTTGTCTCTCACTTCCGTTTCGTTAAGGCACTGGAGGACGAGAACACCGTCGCCAAGCAGACGATCCCGGCTCCCGCCCAGTTCCTTGAGCAGATGATTATGCCCTTTGCCGCTGAGAATACCGCGAAATACTATTCGAACACGGAAGATCTGATCCAGGATATCGCCGCCGGTTACCGTAAGGTCATCCGCGACCTCTATGACGCCGGCTGCCGCAATCTTCAGTTTGACGACTGCTCGTGGGGTATGTGCGTCGATCCGAATGCCTGCCGGATCTTTAATGTCGATGAAGCGGGACTGGATAAGGTCATGGAACAGCTCCTCCGGATCAACAATCTCGCCATCGAAGGAAAGCCGGAAGATATGGCGATCACGACCCATGTCTGCCGCGGCAACTTCCATTCGACCTGGGCAAGCTCCGGCGGATACGACCGGGTTGCAAAGGTGCTCTTTGCCCGTGAAAATGTCGATGCTTTCTATCTGGAGTTTGACGATGAGCGCTCGGGCGGCTTTGAGCCTCTCAGCGCGGTCGCGGACGGGAAAAAGGTCGTTCTCGGCCTGATTACCTCGAAGAGCCCTGTCCTTGAGGATGAGGATGCGGTCATCGCGCGGATCAAGGATGCGACCCAATATCTTCCGCTCGACCGTCTCTGCCTCAGCCCTCAGTGCGGCTTTGCTTCCTGCGAGATCGGCAATAAGCTGACCGAGGAGCAGCAGTGGGAAAAACTTCGCCTTGTCAAACGGATCGCCGAAAAGGTCTGGGGCGAAAACGCGTAAATCGTAAGTAAGAAATTTTTGTGAAAAGCCGGAGGCTCTTTCTGTAAATCAGCAGAAAAAGCGTCCGGTTTCCACCTTTTAAAATAGAACTTGAACGAAGCAATTTTTGTTCACAAAATATTTACAAATAAATTTCTCAAAACTCTTGCCAAACGCTCTTGCAGACGTTATAATACTACTTGCGTGACTGCAACAAAGATATGCGATGAAGCGGGAGGTTGCTGCTGTGAGCAGGTAATTTCCGCCGAGTATGTCCGATTTCAAACCGGGCGACAAAGATTGAATACCATGTTAGTACAGGATGGATGAAAACCGCGACCTGTGTGCGGCAATAATCCGGACCGGAACCCCGACAAACTGCGGCCTTATGGCGGTAAGTGTCAGCGCAAAAGCGATGGTAGTTTCACGAATGGCTCGGAAAAGCGCACTTTGCGGTTTTCCGTTTTTTTATTGCAAAATCGTGAAACACACGGAAACGTGTCCAATGAATGTCTTGTCCCCACCAATATCTTAGGAGGCGATGACAGTGGCAGTCAATGAAAAACTCAGAATCAAACTGAAAGGTTATGACCACACTCTGGTAGACGCTTCTGCGGCTAAGATCGTAGAGGCTGCAAAGAAGACCGGCGCCCGTGTTTCCGGCCCGATCCCGCTGCCTACCCAGAAAGAGGTCGTTACCATCCTGCGTGCTGTACACAAGTACAAAGACAGCCGTGAGCAGTTTGAGCAGCGCACCCACAAGAGACTGATTGATGTAATGAGACCTTCCGCAAAGACGGTCGAAGCACTTCAGGGTCTCGAACTCCCCGCCGGCGTTGAGGTTGAGATCACCCGCTGATCCGCATACCAAAAGACGCGATAACCGTGTTCCTTGTGAAAGGAACCAACGGGGGTCATGTCAACGGAAACGTTGACCAATAACCTGACAGGAGGAAAAACAAAGATGAAAAAAGGAATCATCGGCAAAAAGATCGGTATGACTCAGATCTTCGACGAATCTGGCAAAGTCATCCCGGTAACTGTGGTTGAAGCCGGTCCCTGCATGGTCATCCAGAAGAAGACCGTAGAGAACGACGGCTACGACGCCATCCAGGTTGGTTTCGGCGACGTAAAACCCCAGAAACTCTCCAAGCCCGCCAAAGGTCACTTTGAGAAGGCTGACGTAGCTCCCAAGAAAGTCCTCAGAGAATTCCGGATGGACGATTGCAGCGGCTACAATGTTGGCGATGTTATCAAGGCTGACACCTTCGCTTGCGGCGATATGATCGACGCTTGCGGCACCAGCAAAGGTAAAGGTTATGCCGGCGCAATCAAACGCCATGGTAACAAATCTCTCCGTGATTCGCACGGTACCGGCCCTGTCTCCAGACAGCCCGGCTCTATGGGCGCTATCTCCGACCCTTCCAGAATCTTCAAGGGCAAAGGAATGGCTGGCCATATGGGCGCAGAAAGAGTTACCGTACAGAATCTCGAGATCGTCAAAGTTGACGCAGAGAACAATCTGATTGCTGTAAAAGGCGCAATCCCCGGCCCTAAGGGCGGCGTGGTTGTCCTGACCGACAGCAAGAAGGCTTAAGGGAAGGAGGAAACATAATGCCTAAGATTTCCGTATTTGATATGGCTGGCAAGGAAGTCTCCACCATGGAACTTTCCGAGGCAGTTTTTGGCATTGAACCCAATGCTGTTGTTATGCATCAGGCTGTCGTTGCCTACCTTGCAAACCAGCGTCAGGGCACCCAGTCCACCCTCACCCGTACTGAGGTTGCAGGCGGCGGACGTAAACCCTGGAAGCAGAAAGGCACCGGTCATGCGAGACAGGGCTCGATCAGAGCTCCCCAGTGGACCCACGGCGGCGTTGCTCTCGGCCCCAAGCCCCGCAGCTACCGTCTGGCTCTGAACAAGAAAGTAAAGAGACTTGCACTGAAATCCGCATTTTCCTCTAAAGTTCTGGACGGCGATATGATCGTTGTCGAGAAGATCGAGGCAAATGAATTCAAGACCAAGACCATGGTCAATATGCTCAAGGCGCTCGGCGCTGACCGCAAGGCTCTCGTCGTTCTCCCCGAGATGGACGAGAAGGTCATCAAGAGCATGGCAAACATCCCCGGTGTCAAGACCGCTCAGGTCAACACCCTGAATGTTTACGACGTCCTCGGCTGCGATAAGTTCATCGTTGCTAAGGAAGCAGTAGCAAAGATCGAGGAGGTATATGCGTAATGAAAAAGGCACAGGATATCATCCTCGCTCCCGTCATCACGGAGAAATCCATGTATGGCGTAGCAGAGAAAAAGTACACCTTCAAAGTTGCTAACGATGCCAACAAGATTGAGATCGCTCATGCGGTCGAAGAACTGTTCGACGTTAATGTCGCTAAGGTCAACACCGTAAGCGTCAGAGGCCGTTTCAAGAGAATGGGCCGCAACGAAGGCTATCGCCCCGATTGGAAAAAGGCGATCGTAACCCTGACCGAAAACTCCAAGACCATTGAGTTCTTTGAGGGCATGATCTGATAGATCTAAGGTTCCCAAAGGAATCGGTTAGATACCCGGTAATAAAGGGTAGGGATCCGGGTTAAGTCCGGTATCCCGGTGATGTATGGGGAACCGCAGGGGTTCCTCGCTAAACCTGAAGGAGAGTGAAATAAAATGGCGATCAAAGCATTTAAGCCTGTCACCCCCGGCACGCGGACAATGACTGTCACCGATTATTCCGGTCTTTCCAAAGTAGCTCCCGAGAAGAGCCTTCTCGAACCTATGAAGAAGACCTCCGGCCGCAACAACTACGGCCGCATCACCGTTCGTCATCATGGCGGCGGAAACAGAACCAAATACCGCGTTATCGATTTCAAACGCGATAAAGTCGGCATGAACGCAACCGTTCAGACCATCGAGTACGATCCCAACCGCAGCGCATTCATCGCTCTGGTTCAGTACGAAGACGGCGAGAAGAGATACATCCTCGCTCCCGATGGAATCAAAGTCGGCCATATCATCAGAAACGGCGCTGACGCTGATATCAAACCCGGCAACGCTCTGCCTTTGGCAAATATCCCCGTTGGTACCTTCATCTACGCAATCGAGCTTTACACTGGCAAGGGCGCTCAGCTCGTCCGTGCAGCCGGCAACATGGCTCAGCTGATGGCTAAGGAAGGCAACTACGCTCTCGTAAGACTTCCCTCCGGCGAACAGCGCAACATCGACATCAACTGCATCGCCTGCATCGGTCAGGTCAGCAACATCGACCATGAGAACGTTTCGCTTGGTAAAGCAGGTCGTAAACGTCACATGGGCTGGAGACCTACCGTACGCGGCTCTGTTATGAACCCGAACGACCATCCCCACGGCGGCGGCGAAGGCAAATCTCCTGTTGGCCGTCCCGGACCTGTTACCCCCTGGGGCAAACCCACTCTTGGCTACAAGACTCGCAAGCATCATCAGCGCTCCGATAAGTTTATCGTGAAACGCAGAAACGCGAAGTAATGGAAGGAGGAAGATGATCCATGGGCAGAAGCATTAAGAAAGGGCCTTACGTTGAAGAATCCCTCTTCAAAAAGGTCGCTGCAATGAACGAGGCCGGCGAGAAGAAGGTTGTCAAGACCTGGAGCCGCTCCTCCACTATTTTCCCTGAATTCGTTGGACATACATTCGCTGTACACGACGGAAGAAAACACGTTCCGGTGTACGTTACCGAAGATATGGTAGGCCACAAACTGGGTGAGTTCGCTCCCACCAGAACCTTTAAGGGCCACAACGGTTCCAAGACCAGTAATAACGGCAAATAATAGCCGAAAGGAGGATTTTGAATGGAAGCTAAAGCTTACCTGAGAAATGTACGCATCTCTCCGAGAAAAGTTTCCGTCGTTCTGAACCTAATCAGAAACAAAGACACCGAAACTGCTATGGCAATTCTGAAATATACACCCAAAGCTGCATGTGAGCCTCTCCAGAAACTTCTGAAATCGGCTATCGCAAATGCTGATCATAACTTCGGTATGGACACCAGCAACCTCTACGTTGCCGAGTGCTTTGTTTGCCCCGGTCCTATCATGAAGAGAATCAGACCCCGCGACCATGGCCGTGCATTCAAGGTGCTGAAGAGATCTTCGCACATTACCCTAGTTCTGAAAGAACAGGAATGAAGCTCTAAGAGGAGGTAAACTATGGGCCAGAAAGTAAATCCGCACGGACTTCGTGTTGGAGTTATTAAAGATTGGGATTCCCGCTGGTACGCAGAAGGCAACGCCTTCGGCGACACCCTGGTAGAAGATTACAAAATCCGTAACTTCCTCAAACAGGGCCTGAAAGATGCCGGCATCCCCCGCATCGAGATCGAACGCGATGCGAAGATGGTGAGAATCCATATCCACTGCGCTAAACCCGGTATGGTCATCGGCCAGGGCGGCGCTAAGATCAACGAACTGCGCGCTCAGGTCGAGAAAATGATCGGCAAAACGGTTCACATCAACATCGTTGAAGTTAAACAGCCTGACCTCTCTGCCCAGCTGGTTGCAGAGAGCATCGCTTCTCAGCTCGAAAGAAGAATTTCTTTCCGCCGCGCTATGAAACAGGCAATCGGCAGAGCTATGAGACTCGGCGCTAAGGGTATCAAGACCTCCGTTTCCGGTCGTCTTGCCGGTGCTGAAATCGCAAGAAGCGAGTCTTATAACGAAGGCACCATCCCGCTGCAGACCCTGCGCGCTGACATCGATTACGGCTTTGCTGAGGCACACACCACCTACGGCAAGATCGGCGTTAAGACCTGGATCTACACCGGCGAGGTTCTCAAGGGCGAAGTTACTAAGAAGCCCGCAAGACCTTACAGAAATGACCGCAATGACAGACCCCGCAACAGAAGACCGAGAAATGCGGAAGGAGGTAACAAGTAATGCTTCTCCCGAAAAGAGTTAAATATCGTCGTCAGCAGAGAGGACGCATGAAAGGTAAAGCCCTTCGCGGCAATACCGTTACCCACGGCGAGTTTGGTCTGCAGGCTCTCGAGTCTGCTTGGATCAGCTCCGCACAGATCGAGGCGGCTCGTATCGCCATGACCCGTTACATCAAACGTGGCGGTCAGGTCTGGATCAAGATTTTCCCCGACAAACCCTATACCAAACAGCCTGCTGAAACTCGAATGGGTTCCGGTAAAGGTTCTCCTGAGTATTGGGTAGCAGTTGTTAAACCCGGAAGAGTTATGTTCGAGATCGGCGGCGTTTCCGAAGAGCTGGCTCGCGAGGCTATGCGTCTTGCAGGTCACAAGCTGCCTATCAAGACTAAATTCGTCCGCAAGGAAGAAACGGTTGGTGAGCAGGAATGAAAGCAAAAGACGTAAGAGAAATGTCCAAGGCTGAACTCCAGAACAAGTTAAGCGATCTCAAAGCCGAGCTGTTCAACCTGCGTTTTCAGCTTGCTGTAAATCAGCTTGATAACCCCATGAGAATTAAGGCGGTTAAGAAAGATATCGCCCGCGTCATGACGGTTCTTGGCGGGCTTGACTAAGGAAGGGAGATCAGACCGTGGAAAGAAACTTAAGAAAAACCAGGACTGGTACCGTTGTCAGCAACAAGATGGATAAGACCGTCGTCGTCGCAATCTACGACAACGTAAAACACCCCCTGTACAAAAAGATCGTAAAGCGCACCGTTAAGGTTAAAGCGCATGACGAGATGAACGCCTGCAACGTTGGCGATAAGGTCTCTCTGATGGAAACTCGTCCTCTGTCCAAGGATAAGAGATGGAGAGTTGTCGAGATCATCGAAAAGGCTAAATAAGCAAAGATTTCACCCACAGGGGATACCCCCTATCACAACTTTCTAAATCTCTAAAAAGGAGGAACGCACTGTGATTCAGATGCAGACTCGCATGAAAGTCGCTGACAACACCGGAGCAAAAGAACTGATGTGCATCCGCGTGCTTGGCGGCTCTAAGAGAAGATACGCGAATATCGGCGACGTCGTAGTTTGTTCCGTTAAAAAAGCAACACCCGGCGGAGTTGTAAAAAAAGGTGACGTTGTTAAAGCAGTCATCGTCCGTTCGGTAAAGGGACTTCGTCGTGAGGACGGCACCTACATCAGATTTGATGAGAACGCAGCTGTCCTGATCAAGGAAGATAAAAACCCCAGAGGCACCCGTATTTTTGGGCCGGTCGCCAGAGAACTTCGTGAAAAAGAATACATGAAGATTCTTTCTCTCGCACCGGAAGTGCTTTAATCAGGAGGTGCTAAGGAATGGCTAAGATGCACGTCAAGACCGGCGATAACGTAGTTATCATCTCCGGCAAGGATAAAGGCAACCAGGGTAAGGTCGTCGCTGTCAGCCCCAAAGAAGGCAAAGTCATCGTTGAGGGCCTGAACATCGCAACCAAGCACATGAAACCCCGTCAGATGGGCCAGCAGGGCGGTATCGTCAAGGCTGAGGCTCCTCTGTACGCAAGCAAGGTTATGCCCGTTTGCCCCAAGTGCGGCAAGGGCGTTAGAACCCGGCACGTAATCAAGGAAGATGGCACCAAGGTTCGCGTTTGCGCGAAGTGCGGCGAAACTTTCTAAACTTTAAATGGAGGAAAAAGACATGGCTCGTCTGAACGACTACTATAAATCCGACGTAGCTCCGGCTCTGATGAAGAAGTTCGGCTACAAAAGTGTCATGCAGATTCCGAAGGTTGAAAAAGTCGTCATCAACGTAGGTGCCGGCGAGGCAAAGGAAAACGCCAAGGTTATGGATGCCGTCATTAAGGATCTGGCTGCGATCACCGGTCAGAAGCCCATCACCTGCAAGGCTAAAAAATCCGTTGCAAACTTCAAGATTCGTGAAGGCATGGTTATCGGCGCAAAGGTTACCCTTCGCGGCGAGAAAATGTATGAATTCATCGATCGCTTCTTCAATCTCGCGCTTCCCCGCGTAAGAGACTTCAGAGGCATCAATGCAAACTCCTTCGACGGCCGCGGCAACTACACCGTAGGTCTGAAGGAACAGCTGATCTTCCCCGAGATCGAGTACGATAAAATCGACAAGATCCGCGGTATGGACATCAGCTTTATCACCACCGCAAAAACCGACGAGGAAGCCCGCGAGCTGCTCAGCCTGATGGGCGCTCCGTTCGAGAAATAAGGGAGGTAGAATTCAATGGCTAAAACTTCGATGAAATTAAAACAGCAGAGAGAGCCTAAGTTCTCCACCCGTGCATATAACAGATGCAAACTCTGCGGACGTCCCCACGCATATCTGAGAAAATACGGCATCTGCCGTATCTGCTTCAGAGAACTGGCTTACAAAGGCCAGATTCCCGGCGTAAAGAAAGCCAGCTGGTAAGTAAACCAAGTAAAGGAGGTTTATGGTATGCAGATCACCGACACTATCGCAGATATGCTGACTCGCATTCGCAACGCGAGCTCTGCTAGACACGAGACTGTTGATATTCCCGCATCTAACATGAAAAAGTCCATCGCACAGATCCTGGTTGACGAAGGCTTCGTAAAGAGCTTCCAGGTAGTTGAGGATGGTAAACAGGGCGTCATCCGTATGACCCTGAAATACGTCGATGGCAAAACTCCGGTTATCACCGGCCTGCGCAGAGTTTCCAAACCCGGCCTGCGTATTTATTCCAACTGTGAGGATATGCCCAAGGTCATGAAAGGCCTCGGCATCGCAATCGTTTCTACTTCCAAGGGCGTTATGACCGATAAGAAAGCCCGCAAAGAGAACGTTGGCGGCGAAGTCCTTGCATTTGTATGGTAAGGAGGTAAACACGAATGTCCCGTATCGGTAAGAAACCCATTGCTGTTCCCTCCGGCGTTGAAGTTAAAATCGACGGCAGCCATATCACTGTTAAAGGCCCCAAGGGAACCCTTGAGAAAGATATCCGCCCCGAGATGACCGCTTCTATGGAAAACGGCCAGATCGTAATCAGCAGACCGAACGACGAGAGCGAAATGAAAGCTCTCCACGGCCTGACCAGAACCCTCGTCCACAACATGGTCGTCGGCGTTTCCGAAGGCTTCTCCAAGAAACTGGAAGTCAACGGCGTCGGTTACCGTGCTGCAAAGCAGGGCAACACCCTGGTGCTGACTCTGGGTTATTCTCATCCTGTCAATGTTGCTGAAGTTCCCGGTATCCATATCGATGTTCCTCAGCCCAACCAGATCATCATCTCCGGTCCTGACAAACAGCAGGTTGGTCAGTTCGCGGCTGAAGTCCGTGAGAAACGTCCTCCGGAACCCTATAAGGGCAAGGGCATCAAGTATGATTACGAGACCATCATCCGCAAGGAAGGCAAGACCGGTAAGAAGAAGTAATAAAGGAGTGACAAGCAATGATCAACAAGCCTGATAGCAACAAGGCTCGTTTAAAGAGACACAAGAGAGTACGCGCGAAAATCTCCGGTACCGCTCAGTGCCCTCGTCTGAGCGTATTCCGCTCCGCGAAGCACATCTACGCACAGCTGATTGATGATGTAAACGGCGTGACCATCGCTTCCGCTGCTTCCACCGAAAAAGGCTTTGATGTAAGCGGCGGCAACAAAGAAGGCGCTTTCAAGGTCGGTCAGATGATCGCTTCGAGAGCTGCTGAAAAGGGTATCACCGAAGTCGTATTCGACCGCGGCGGTTATATCTATCACGGAAGAGTAGCAGAGCTCGCTGCTGGAGCCCGCGACGGCGGACTCAATTTCTAACGGAGGAGGGTTTCGATTGGCTAGATTTGAAAACAAACCCGAGCAGGAACTGCAGGAAAAGGTTGTCGCAATCAACCGCGTATCCAAAACCGTAAAAGGCGGCCGTATCATGAAATTTGCTGCTCTGGTTGTTGTCGGTGACGGCAACGGCAAGATCGGCTTCGGCATGGGCAAATCCGCCGAGGTTCCGGACGCAATCCGCAAGGGTCTGGAAGATGCAAAGAAGAATATGTTCACCGTTGCGATGAAGGGTACCACCATTCCCCACGAGATCATCGGTGAGTTCGGCGCAGGCCGCGTTCTCCTCAGACCCGCTCCTCAGGGTACCGGCGTTATCGCCGGCGGCGCTGTCCGTGCGATCGTTGAGGCAGCTGGTATCAAGGATATCAGAACGAAATCCCTGCGTTCCAACAATCCCTGCAACGTAGCTAAGGCTACGATGGAAGGTCTTAAATCTCTGAGAAACGTCAGCGACGTCGCTGCCATCAGAGGCAAGACCGCTGCAGAGATCTTAGGTTAAGGAGGATCATCATGGCACTGAAAGTTAAACTTGTCAAAGGTCTGGCTGGTAAGAACAAAGACCAGATCGCCATTGCTGCTTCTCTCGGCCTGAGAAAGACCGGCGACGTTTCGGTTCAGCCCGATAACGCCGCAACCAAAGGCAAAATCTTCAAAATTTCTCACCTCGTAGAGGTTACGGAAGAATAATCAAGGAGGTGCTCACCAATGAAACTGCATGAATTAGCACCGGCTCCCGGCTCTACCAAGGAACATTTCCGTGTAGGCAGAGGCGCAGGCTCCGGCAACGGCAAGACTGCTGGCAAAGGCCATAAAGGCCAGAACGCCCGTTCCGGCGGCGGTGTCCGTCCCGGTTTTGAAGGCGGTCAGATGCCTCTGTACAGACGTCTGCCCAAGAGAGGCTTCAACAACTACAACTTCGCGACCAACTACGCGATCGTTAACCTGACCGACCTCTGCAACAAGTTTGAGGACGGCGCAGTTGTTGATACCGAAGCGATGATTAATGTCGGCCTGGTCAACAAGGTTATGGACGGCGTTAAAGTCCTCGGCGACGGCGATATGACCAAGAACCTGACCGTTAAAGCGGCAGCCTTCTCCAAATCCGCAATCGCAAAAATCGAAGCAGCAGGAGGAAAGGCTGAGGTGATGTAATCGTGTTTGAATCAATCTCTCAGATTTTCAAACAGAAAGAGCTTCGCTCGAAACTCATTTACACCCTCATCGTTATCGTCTTTTTCCGTCTGGGCTGTGCGATCACAGTTCCGTTTCTTAATCCCACCGCCCTCAAGAGTATGGTCGGCGCAGGTCAGTCCTCCGACTTCCTGTCCTACTTAAACGTCTTGACCGGCGGCGCTCTGGCGGATGCGTCAATCTTCGCGCTGTCAATCACGCCGTATATTAACGCTTCCATTATCATTCAGCTTCTGACCATCGCCATCCCGGCGCTCGAAAGACTCGCCAAGGAGGGCAACGACGGTCAGAAGAAGATCCAGAAAATCACCCGTTATACGACTCTCGGCCTTTCGCTTGCGATGGGCATCATGTACTACTTCGTTCTCCGCAATCAGCAGGGTGTCCTGAACTACTACTCCGGTTTCTCCGGCGTGTTCAGCGGCATCATCATCGTGTCCTGCTTCGTAGCCGGTACCATGCTGGTCATGTGGATGGGCGATCAGATCACTGAAAAGGGCGTCGGAAACGGTATCTCGATCATCCTTTTCGCCGGTATCCTTTCCCGTGGCCCCGATGCGTTTGTTACGCTGGCGGCCTGGTGGAAGCTCGGCGCAGATGAACCGAAATACTACTTCATCGTACCGCTGGTCGTCATCGTATTTGTTGTCATGGTCGCGTTCATCGTGTTCATGACCAATGCGGAAAGACGGATCCCGGTATCCTACGCGAAACGGGTCGTAGGACGTAAGATGTACGGCGGCCAGTCGACCTTCATTCCGATTAAGGTCAACATGACCGGTGTCCTGCCGATCATCTTCGCTATGTCGTTTATGTCGCTGCCCAGCATGATCGAGTCCTTTGTGACTCCTAAAGAGGGCGGCTTCTGGGAAAAGTTTTTCGGACTCTTCCATTATAACAGTATGTTCTATGGGGTTCTTTACTTTCTGCTGATCCTGGCGTTCAACTACTTCTACACCGCGATCCAGTTCAACCCCGTGGAAATTGCGAACTCGATCCGCAAAAACAACGGCGCGATCCCCGGTATTCGGCCCGGCAAGCCCACGGTTGATTACTTCTCGAAAGTCATTTCTAAGATCACCCTCATGGGCGCTGTCTTCCTCGGCCTGATCGCAGTGTTCCCGATCATCTTCTCGATGATCACCAAAGCCAACGTCTCCCTCGGCGGTACTTCGATTCTGATTATCGTCGGCGTCGCGCTGGAAACGGTCAGAACGCTCGAATCGCAGATCACCATGCGCCATCACAAAGGCTTCCTGGAGTAAGCCGCTTAAACGATAGAAAGGAATGACTGGTATGAGATTGATTTTGTTAGGCGCCCCCGGTGCCGGAAAAGGTACACAGGCTGAAGTCATCTGCAATACGCTCGGCATCCCTGCAATATCCACAGGCAACATCCTCAGAGAAGCAAAAGCAAATAAGACCGCTCTGGGTCTTGAGGCAGCTTCTTATATGGACAGCGGTAAGCTCGTCCCTGACGAAGTGGTCATCAATATCCTCAAGGAACGCCTGAAAGAAGATGACTGCAAAGACGGCTTCATTTTGGACGGTTTCCCCAGAACGGTTCCTCAGGCGGAAGCTCTGGATAAGATGGGCGTTGTGATCGATCGGGTCGTCGATATCGAAGTCCCCGATGAAAAGATCATGTCCCGTCTTTCCGGAAGAAGAGTCTGTGAAAAATGCGGAAGCTCTTACCATGTTGCATATAAACCCACGAAAGTGGAGGGCGTATGCGACCGGTGCGGCGGAAAAACCGTTCAGCGCAAGGATGACTCCCCCGAGATCATCCGCGATCGGCTCAGCGTTTATCACGCACAGACCGAGCCCCTGAAAGATTATTACAAAAAGACTGGTAAGCTGGTCATTGTTGAAGGTCAGGAAGAAGTTGCCGATACCTCGGCCCTGACTCTTAAAGCTGTGGAGGCATAATTTTTCATGATCGTTTTAAAGACGCAGTCTGAACTAAAGACAATGATGAAGGCGATGCGGATCTCCGCTGAGACCTTGAACATTGCTGAGGAAACAATCCGTGAGGGCATCACGACCAAAGAACTGGATAAGGCGCTCTACGATTTCATTATCCGTAGCGGCGCAAAGCCCAGCTTCCTTGGACTCTACGGATTTCCGGCAACGGCGTGCATTTCGGTAAATGACGTGGTTATCCACGGCATCCCGGACGATACTCGCTTGAAATACGGCGATATCGTAAGCGTCGATGTCGGTGCGTACTGCGACGGCTTCCACGGAGACAACGCTTATACCTTCATCGTAGGCGATACCTCCGAGGAGAACAAGAAGCTGCTTCGGGAAACCGAGGCGGCCCTCTACAAGGGAATTGAACAGGCGGTTGTTGGAAACCGCGTCGGCGATATTTCCCATGCAATTGAACAGCATATATCCCAGTTTGGCTATGGGATCGTCCGTCAGTTTGTCGGCCACGGCGTCGGCAGAGAGATGCATGAGGATCCGGAAGTTCCGAATTTCGGAAGAGCCGGACACGGTCCCCGGCTGGTGGAAGGCATGACGATTGCGATCGAACCGATGGTAAACCTCAAAGGCGACGCAGTTAAGGTTATGCCTGACGGCTGGACTACCAAAACCGCCAGCGGCAGTGTGGCAGCCCACTTTGAGCATTCGATTGCAATTACTTCCAATGGCCCCGTGATCCTTACCAAGCGTAAGTAAATTCGAGGTCGGACGATGGAATTAAAACCCGGTACTGTAGTAAAAAGCGCGGGCGGGCACGATCAGGGATTTTTCGTGGTGCTCTCCTTTGACGGAACAAACGCATATATCGCGAACGGGAAGTCAAGACTTCTGGAAAAACCGAAAAAGAAAAACCCCAAACATCTGACCCTCACCCGAACCGCTTTTGATTTGCAGCAGCTCACCACCGATAAGAAACTGAGAGAAGCACTCTGGCCCTTCAACTACGGCGGGCTCGGAGAGCAGATTGTAGAGGAGCGTGATTCTCTTGGCTAAAGATGACGTCATTGAAATTGAGGGCGCTACTGTCGTGGATTCCCTTCCGAACGCCACGTTCAAAGTAGAGCTTCCCAACGGACACCAGATTTTGGCTCACATTTCCGGCAAGCTGCGGATGAACTTCATCCGGATCCTGCCCGGCGATAAGGTGACGGTAGAAATGTCGCCGTACGATCTCACAAAGGGACGCATCACCTGGCGTTCCAAGTAACACAAGGGAGGTTATTCAGATGAAAGTAAGACCTTCGGTAAAGCCCATGTGCGACAAGTGCAAGGTCATCAAGCGCAAAGGCAAAGTGATGGTCATCTGCGAAAACCCCAAGCATAAACAGCGTCAGGGTTAAGCGGAGTGTCTGGTAAAACAGACTGATGCAGACAGATATTCAAACGTGTATAAATACTGCGAAGCGGTGTGACCGGCTTCGCATTGGAGGTGCAACTTAATGGCTCGTATCGCTGGTATCGATTTACCCAGAGAAAAGCGCATCGAAATCGGCCTGACCTATATTTACGGTATCGGCCAGAAATCCGCCAAAGACATTCTTGCAGCGACCGGTATCAACCCCGACATCCGTGTCAAAGATCTGACCGAAGAGGATGCTGCCAAACTGCGCGAATACATTGAACACCATTATATTGTTGAGGGCGACCTGAGAAGAAACGTTGCTCTGAACATTAAGAGACTGGTCGAAATCGGCTGCTATCGCGGCACTCGTCATAAAAAAGGCCTGCCCGTAAGAGGACAGAGAACCAAGACCAATGCCCGTACCAGAAAAGGCCCGAAGAAGACCATCGCCAACAAGAAGAAATAATAGGGAGGGAAACTGAACCATGGCAAAGGTTACCGGTAAAAAAGCAACTACGATCCGCAAACGCCGCGAACGCAAGAACATCGAGCGTGGTGCTGTTCATATTCAGTCGACCTTCAACAACACCATCGTTACCATCACCGATACTCAGGGCAATGCGATTTCCTGGGCATCCGCTGGTGAGATGGGCTTCAAAGGCTCTAAGAAATCCACTCCTTTCGCTGCTCAGACCGCTGCTGAAACCGCAGCAAAAGCAGCTATGGAACATGGCCTGAAAACCGTCGAAGTTTATGTTAAAGGTCCCGGCTCCGGACGTGAAGCTGCGATCCGCGCCCTTCAGGCTGCTGGCCTGGAGGTCAGAATGATCAAAGACGTCACCCCGATCCCCCACAACGGCTGCCGTCCCCCCAAGAGACGCCGCGTATAATCAGTGAAGGAGGAAATGATTCATGGCTAAGAATATGGAGCCTATCGTGAAGCGCTGCAGAGCGCTGGGTATTTCTCCCGCTGTTATGGGCTACTCCGCTAACTCTTCCAAGGGCAACTCCACCAAGAGAGATCCTAACGCTCAGAAGAGAGTTAAGAAGAGCGAGTATGCGCTTCAGCTCAACGAAAAGCAGAAAGTTAAATTCATCTACGGCATCCTCGAGAAACAGTTCCATATGTACTACGAGAAGGCCGTTGCTTCCGAAGGCATCACCGGTGAAGTCCTGCTGACCACCATCGAACGCCGTCTGGATAACGTTATTTTCCGTCTCGGCTTTGCGACGACCCGCCGCAGCGCTCGTCAGATGGTCACCCATGGCCACTACACCGTTAACGGCAAGCGCGTTGACATCGCTTCCTACCTCGTAAAACCCGGCGACGAGATCGCTGTCTGCGAGAAGAGCGCTGGCAACTCCTACTTCAAGAAGCTCAAAGAGGACAACGCTTTCGGGATCACCCCCAAGTGGCTTGAACGCGATACCGAGAATCTCAAAGGCAAAGTCGTAGCAATGCCGCAGAGAGACGACATCGATTACGATGTTGCTGAACATCTGATTGTCGAGCTGTACTCCAAGTAATGATTGGCGATTCGGCAAAGGGATTGCGACAAAGCGGACCCCGCGTCCGCGCAGACTTTTACTGCTTAGGAGGGTTATGAAATGATAGAGATTGAAAAGCCGCAGATTGAGACAGCGGAAATTAAATCCGACGGTACCTACGGAAGATTTGTATTAGAGCCCCTCGAACGCGGTTTTGGCACCACTTTAGGCAACAGTTTAAGACGGGTGCTGCTCTCCTCGCTTCCCGGTGTGGCGGTCACGTCAATCAAAATTGATGGCGTTCAGCATGAATTTTCAACAGTTCCCGGTGTCAAGGAAGATGTCACTGAGATCGTCCTGAACATGAAGGGCCTGATTGCCAAGATTCACGGCGATGCACCCAAGACCATCCATATTGAGGCTGAGGGCGAATGCGAAGTTACCGCTGGTGACATCAAGGTCGATTCCGAGGTCGAGATTCTTGATCCCGGGATGCACATTGCAACACTGGGTCCGGGCGCAAAACTGTATATGGAGATCGTGATCGATAAAGGCCGTGGTTATGTTCCCAGCGAACGCAACAAAGCGAAGCTGAATAACGTAATCGGCGCGATTCCGGTTGACAGCATTTACACCCCCGTTTTGAAAGTTAACTACACTGTTGAAAATACCCGCGTTGGACAGATCACCGACTATGACAAGCTTACGATTGAAGTTTGGACGGACGGAACGATTTCCGCAAAAGAAGCTGTTTCGCTCGGAGCCAAGGTTCTCACGGAGCATCTTAATCTGTTCGTAGATTTGTCGGATGAAGCTTATACGGCCGATATTATGGTCGAAAAGGACGACAAGGGCAAAGAAAAAGTCCTGGAGATGACCATTGAGGAACTTGACCTGTCGGTACGGTCCTTCAACTGTCTGAAACGTGCAGGCATTAACACGGTAGAAGATTTGATCAACAAGTCCGAGGAAGAAATGATGAAAGTCAGAAACCTCGGAAGAAAATCTCTCGAGGAAGTAATGGCGAAGCTGGATGCACTCGGCTTCAGCCTGACCCCCGACGATGAATAAGACTCAAAAGTAAGGAGTGAATTTCGATGGCAGGTAGCAGAAAGCTTGGCAGAACTTCTGACCATAGAAAAGCAATGCTCAGAGCCATGGTTACTTTCCTGCTGGAAAACGGCAAGATTGAGACCACTGTAACCAGAGCAAAAGAAGTTCGTGCAATGGCTGAGAAAATGATCACCCTCGGCAAGGCCGGTGATCTTCACAGCAAACGCCAGGTCTTCGCTTACGTCACCAAAGAGGACGTAGCAAAGAAGCTGTTTGACGAAATCGCCCCCAAATACGCGGACAGAAATGGTGGCTACACCAAGATCGTCAAGATCGGTCCCCGTCGCGGCGACGCAGCAGAGATGGCTATTATCGAACTGGTGTAATTAACCGGTTTTAATAAAGGCTCTCTCCGGAGTAAGCTCCGGGGGGAGTTTTTATTTTGCGGGAAAAAACGGCGCTCCGTTATCGGTCGGAGCGCCGTTTTTGGCTTTATTGGTTATTCTTTTGTGTAGGTATAGCCCGTTTTCCGGTCAACAAGCGATTCGAGCGGCCGGTGCTGGGTAAAGGCCGCGACGTTCCGGATGCAGCGCACCACAAGCTTTTCGTAAATATCCCGCAGATGAAGCCCGCCCGAAATGTGGGGCGTGATGACCGCGCGGGGCTGGTTCCAGAGCGGATGCCCGACCGGAAGCGGTTCCGGATCGGTTACATCAAGCGCCGCACCGCCGAGCCGCCCTTCCGCGAGCGCTTTCGTCAGCGCTTCGGTGTCGATTGCGGTTCCGCGCCCGACGTTAATCAGAAGCGCGCCCTCTTTCATAAGTCCGATCCGATGCTCGTTCATGATCCCGGTTGTACTCTTTCCGCCGGGGAGCGCAAGCGCCACAATATCCGCTTCCGGGAGCAGCTCATCCAGGCTTTCGGTCGTCGCCATCTTCTCGACAAAAGGCGGGCCTTCCTTGACGGTTCGGGTGACGCCGGTGATGTTGGCGCCCAGCGTGTACATCCGCATCGCATACTCGGTTCCGATGTCGCCAAGCCCGATGACGAGGACGCTGCTTCCGGAGATCGGCATGACCGGCCCGAGATCCCGCCATACGCCCGCGAACTGCTGGTCGCGGTAGAGGTGGAGTTTCTTCGCCATCATCAGCGTGACCCCGACCATGTACTCGGCAATCGCCAGCCCATAGCTTCCGGTCGCGTTGCAGAGAGCGACCTCTTCCGGAAGGACGCCGGGCTTGCAGTAGTTGTCCGCACCCGCGCTCTGGAGCTGCAAAAGCCGCAGGTTCTCCGCTTTTTTCAGCTGATCCGGCGTCGGGTTCCCGAGGATCATGACCGCGTTTTCCCAGACCTCATCCGGAATCTCGCCGCCAAGCTCCGCTTTGGTGATCAGCTTCCGCTCGCCCGCCATCAGCCGAAGCTGCGCTAAATCCTTTTCTTCAAAATCGATCAGTGATAAAATCAGTTCAGACATATCTTTGTTCCCTTTCTGACAATATTTTTTTCTTTTAGTGTACCACATTTTCCCTTATTATGCTATAATCTAAAGGGCTTTCATGATCGAGTTTTAGGAGTGAAAAGGATGGAAACAGAAAACACGGCGGCTGTACAGAACCGTCCGGAGGACCCTCCGGAAAAACAGGCTTTTCGCGGGGAGGGCGTCAGCGACCAGGACGTCTGCGATCTTTCGGTGCGAGCGGGGGAGATTCTGCTTGAAAACGGAGCCGAGCTTTTTCGGGTCGAGGATACCATCCGCCGGATCAACCGTGCCTACGGGATCCATTCGTCACGGGATTTCGTTTTGAGCAACGGTATCTTTTTGACCGCCGGTTCGGATGACGAGGGTTACTATGCGCGGGTTCAGCATATTCCGCTCTCCTCCTCCCATCTGGATCGGGTCGCCGCCGTCAATCAGCTTTCCCGCGAGATCACTGAGGGGCGTCATACCGTCCCGGAAGCAAACGCCATTCTCGACCGGATCCGTCAGATGCCCGAAAAGGGAAAATGGCAGCAGATTCTGGCTTCCGCCGCCGGAAGCGGTGCTTTTTGTATCCTCTTTTCGGGAACATTTCCGGATATGTTGGCGGCTTTTTTGTCCGGCGGGATCCTCTACCTGCTTTTGATGTTTCCGCTTCACCGCCCGATGTCCAAGATCGTGCTCAATATCCTCTGCGGAATGGCGGTCTCGGCCTGCTCGGTTCTTTTCTGGAAGCTGGGACTGGGGGAAAACCTCTCGGCGATCATCGCCGGCTCGATCATTCCGTTGGTGCCGGGGCTGGCGTTTACCATCGGGATCCGCGACCTCTCGAACGGCGATTATATCGCCGGGTCGGTGCGGATATTGGATGCGCTTCTGACGATCTTTTCGATCGCGCTCGGCGTCGGGATCACGATGTCGGTGATTCACGCGCTGACTGGCGGAACGCTTCTCGGATAAGGGAGGGAAGAAGATGGATTTTTTGCTCAGATGCCTGGCCGAATGCGCGGCGGCGTTTATCGGAACAGCGGCTTTTGCGCTTTTGTTCAGCGTACCGAAAAAGTACTACTTTTTCGGCGGCGGGATCGGCGCGGCGGGATGGCTGACCTATCGGCTCTTGGGGCTTGTTTGTGGGCGGATCATCGCCGTTTTCCTCGGAACAGTCGCCGTGATCCTTCTTTCCCGTCTGCTCGCGGTTCGGGAAAAATGCCCGGTGACGGAATTTATGGTGCCGGGACTTTTCCCGCTGGTTCCGGGGGCGGGGATCTACTGGACGGTGTACGAACTGGTGATGGAAAACCCGTCCGCCGCCTCTCAGCGCGGTTTCGAGTCGTTTCAGGACGTGATCGCGATCGTCCTCGGCATCATCGTCGTCTTTGAACTCCCGCAGAAGCTTTTCCATTTTGCGGGAAGAAAAAAAGAGTGAAAAAAGCTCCCCGAAAATGGTCGGGGAGTTTTTTGTTGCACGTCGTTATCCATTCCACTTTTTCCGGATCGAAAGAAAAATCCATCTTCCTAAAAGAAGCCCTATACCATACAGCAATAAGGTGAACATATACAATAAAAAATATCACATATATAGACTGATCAGTCACAACTACTTAAAGCACAAATAATAATCAGGAATACGAATTACCTTTTTGGAAATTTCTGTTCTCCTCCCTCTAATTATAAGTATAGGTGAGATTTTGAGGAAAGTCAAATGGCCGAAAAACCGGAATGGATCGGTTTTTGACAGCCGGTCGCGGCTTTTGGACGCCGTTTGGAGCGGGTTTGGTCTAGTTTTTGTCGCTTTTCCCTTAGTTTTTGCAAAACATCTTGTTATTTTTCCCCCCGTGTGCTATTCTCAAAGACAGAAAACCTGTATGAAAGGATGAGCGAGATGCTTACGATCCATCATTTTTCCAAGACCTATCCCGGGGGAAAGCGGGCGGTCGATGATCTGAACTTTGAGGTTCAGGCGGGGGAAATTATGGGCTTTATCGGTCATAACGGCGCCGGAAAGACAACGACCCTGCGCGCCGCCGCCGGAATCCTCGATTTTACCGAGGGAGAAATTAAAATTGACAATCATAATATACAATCCGATCCGGTCGCCGCAAAATCTGTGACCGCTTTTCTTCCGGATAATCCCGATCTGTACGACTTTTTGAAGGGGATCGATTATCTTTCGTTTATTGCCGACCTGTACGGCATTCCGCGGGAGGAACGGGAAAAACGGGTCGCCCGGTACGCCGGGATTTTCGGGATAACCGGCGCGCTCGGAAGTCCGATCGGCAGCTACAGCCACGGCATGAAGCAGAAGCTCGCCCTCATCAGCGCCTTTATCCGTCAGCCAAAGCTGCTGCTTTTAGACGAACCGTTTGTCGGTCTGGACCCGGAGGCGGCTTATCACGTCAAAGAGCTTCTCAGACAGCTTTGTGAAAGCGGCGGCGCGGTCCTCTTTTCGACCCACGTTTTGGAAGTCGCCGAAAAGCTTTGCGACCGGATCGCGATCATCCGGGAGGGAAAACTGGTTGAATGCGGCCCGACCGAGATGGTCGTCGGCAATTCCAGTCTCGAAAACGTCTTTCTTGAACTGGAAAAGGGGGAGAACGATGGGTAAATTCCTGACCTTGAGCAGGCTCAGCTTCCGTGCTCTGCTCAGCTCGGTTCGCTTTCGCGGCAGCAAAAAGGCGAAAGCGGCGGGCTATACCTCGATTTTTCTGCTGGGCGGAATTTCGGTCTATGTTTCCGGAATTTACAGCTTCGCCGCCGCCTATATGCTGGCAGAGATCGGCGCGGCGGACAGTCTGATTCCGCTTATGGCGGTGGTCGGCTGTATTCTGGCGGTCATGATGACCCTCTGGGCGGCTTCCGGTTTTATTTTTTCCGGAAAAGACAACGACCTGATGCTGTCGCTTCCGGTAAGCGCCTTTACCGTCATGCTTTCGCGGATAACCGCGCTCTATCTGGAGCAGCTGCTTTTTATCGGACTGTTTATGCTGACATCGGGCGCGGCCGCCGCGGTTCATGGATGGATGACGCCCGCGATGGCGGTGGGAATCCTAGCGGGGATTGTTCTTTTGACCTTTTTGACGACCCTTTTGACCACGATCATCGCCTTTATCATCGCGTTTATCACGGCTAAATTCCCTCATCACGCGCTGTTTGAAACGATCCTTTATTTTGCGCTTTTCCTGCTGATTCTCGCCGGGAGCTTTCAGATGAACCGGCTTCCCGACCTGCTTTCATCGGATGGGAAGCCGTTCGGGGATTTTTCCGGCGTGCTTTTCCCGTTCGCATGGCTCCGGTCGGCGCTTCAGGGACAGCTTTTTTCACTGATTCCGCTTGCGGCGTGTACATTCCTTCCGTTTTTGGCGGTGGTTTGGCTTTTTTCCAGCCGGTATAAGAAGATTCTGTCGGCACTTCGATCCAAATCCGCCCGTTCGGATTACCGGTTGGGCGCTTTGAAGACAAATCGCCCTCTTTCAGCGCTTTTCCGCCGTGAAGTGAAACGGTATTTTGGCACGTCCATCTACTTTTTCAACACCGGCTTCGGCGGGATTCTGCTTCTGATCGGGGCAGGCTATGCCGCGGTCAAGCGGGCAGACTTTCTCCCGATGCTGGAGGCGTTCGGCGGGATGGAATTGTTTCTTCCGCTCACGGCGCTGACGATCGGCTTTCTCGCCGCGACGATCGACACGACCTGCGTGTCCATTTCGCTTGAAGGAAGATGGCTCTGGATTTTGAAGGAAGCGCCGATTCGTCCCCGAACGATCTTTGCCGGGAAGATTTTGCTGAACCTCCTGATCGCATGGCCGCCGGTTATCCTGAGCACGGTGATCCTTTCGGTGAACTATGGGGTCGATCCGCTGTCGGCGGGCGCAGTGATCCTGCTGCTGATGGCGTTTTCGCTTCTCGTATCGCTGATGGGGCTTTGCATCAACCTTCTTTTCCCGAAGCTGGACGCGGTCAGCGACGCGATGGTCGTTAAAAATTCGATGTCGGCGGTCGTCAGTATTTTTTCCGGATGGGTTCCGGTGCTGCTGCTGACCGGCGGGTATTTTCTCCTGCGGCAGACGATCGCGTTTCCGGCCTACTGCCTGATCGGAACGGCAGCTTTGCTGCTTCTTTCGGCGGCGGCGGGTGGATGGCTGAGGAGAGTCGGGGAGAAAAAATTTCTCGAACTTGACTGACGCTGCG
>JALEHK010000028.1 GCA_022770625.1 Oscillospiraceae bacterium
CCGACTTTTTTTATATTTATATCAAGCCCAAAGAAAAAGGAGTGCTGTACCCATGAAGGAAGTTATGATTGTTACAGGAGCCGGACAGATCGGACTGGCGATTGTCGCCGGATGGGTACGGGAATGAAGATCGTGATCGGCAGGTTTTTCACTCACGCGGGAGTTTTGGCGGTTTTCAAGCCCCGCAGAGGGCGCTTGAAAATACCGGTCGCTCCGACCGGTAAGCTGAAACTCCATATTTTTCCTTTGCGCAGAGCAAAGGAAAATAAGCATTTCGGCAGTTTTTCGGATATTCTTCAATGCACCCAAAACGGGTTCAGCCAAAGTATAGCACAAAGGGAAAAATGCTGCAAACAGGAAGAAAAATTATTCTTGTCATACAATCATATAAAAATCATACAAGTCACAAATTCCGCTTTTTTCAGGGGCGTAAATTCGGCTATTTTGCAAGTTCTCCTGTTATTGACATCATTTTATTGGTGTGATATACTGAAAATATAAAGAAGAGGTTTACTGGCCCCTCCTTGAAATGAAATGTAAAGAAAGGATTTTCCGTTTCAAATGAATCGATGGGAAACGGGAAAGGGTGCTTGGATATGGAAATCAAAATTCAGCTGACGGACTCTCCGAAACAGAAACCGAAAGATTCGGAGCTTGGATTCGGCAAGATCTTTACCGATCATATGTTTACGATGGACTGGGATAAAGAGAATGGCTGGCATGACGCGCAGATCATTCCCTTCGGCAATATCTCCCTCTCCCCCGCCTGCAACGTTTTCCACTATGGCCAGGAGACTTTTGAAGGCTTAAAAGCGTATCGTACCCCGGTCGGTGCGATCCAGCTTTTCCGTCCGGAAGAAAACTTCAAGAGAATGAACAACTCCAACAAGCGTCTGGCGATGCCGGAAGTCGATGTCGATTTCTGCATTGAAGCACTCAAAAAGCTGGTCGAGATCGATCAGGACTGGGTTCCCCATTCAGAGGGTCATTCCCTTTATATCCGTCCTTTCTGTATCGCGACTGAGCCTAACCTCGGCGCACACAACACCGCGATGGTCAAATTCCTGATTATCCTTTCGCCGGTCGGCGCTTATTACGCATCCGGCCTCAACCCCGTCAGCATTTATGTTGAGCCGAGATATGTCCGTGCGGTACGCGGCGGCACCGGCTTTGCAAAGACCGGCGGCAACTATGCGGCTTCGATGCTTGCCCAGGAAGAAGCAGGCGCACAGGGCTTCTCTCAGGTTCTCTGGCTGGACGGCGTTGAACAGAAATACATCGAAGAGGTCGGCGCTATGAACGTCTTCTTCGTTATCGGCGATGAGATCGTTACGCCTGAGCTGCGCGGTTCGATTCTTCCCGGCGTTACCAGAAAATCGGTCATCGAGATCCTCAAGCACTGGGGCTATAAGGTTTCCGAGCGCCGGATCACGGTTGATGAACTGGAAGAGGCTTATAAGGAAGGCAAGTTCACCGAGATGTTCGGCTCCGGTACGGCGGCCGTTATTTCGCCTGTCGGCCTGCTGAGATACAAAGACTTCGACATGAAGCTGTCGGACGGCAAGATCGGCGAACTTTCTCAGAAGCTGTATGACGAACTGACCGGCATCCAGTGGGGCAAGAAGGAAGATCCCTTCGGCTGGACGGTCAAGGTCTGCTGATTGTCCGCATCAAGAAGAAACCAAAGAGCTTTCGTTTAATCGGAGGCTCTTTTTTCTGTTGCCGAATGTTCCACGTGGAACATTGTGAACAGAACAGAGGAAAATACAGTTTATTCACATTCCGTCGCACATTCTGCCGCATAGGCTGAACCTTTTGTAAATTTCCGGTTTTATTCTTGACTTTGTCATATTTATCCGCCATACTGGAATAAGATTGATCGATATTATTTCAGAAAGGAAATCCGATATTATGAACTGGCTGCGCAATTTTATGATCGGCCGATACGGAACCGATTCTCTCTCTCTTTTCCTGCTCGTTGTGAGCATGATCTGCACCCTTACGTCCAGTCTTTGCGGCGGCGTGCTGATCCTGATCCTTTTGTCCTATGCGCTCTGGATCTGGATCATCTTCCGTACCCTTTCCCGGAATCTTTCGGCCAGAAGTCACGAAAACGAGGTCTTTATGACCGGATGGCGATGGGTGATGGATCATACGGTGGGGCTGCGCGGGTGGTTTAAGACTCAGTATAACCGCTTCCGGGATCGTAAGACCCACCGATATTTCCGCTGCCCGAAGTGTAAGCAGATGGTGCGCGTCCCTAAAAACAAAGGAAAGGTTCGGATTATCTGCCCCAAGTGTAAGGAAGAGTTTATCCGATTTACCGGAAAATCCTCCGCTCAGCGGATGCGGGAAGAGCAGGAAAAAGCGGAAAAACGCGCTCAGCGCGAAAGCAAACGCTCTGCAAAAAAATAAATACAGGATAAAATTCCGGCGTGCCCGTAGATGGCGAGCCGGAATTTTTCTTTTTTGTAAACAAATTTCTGATAAAATAGGATGCGTTTGCAGGGGAAGCCAAGGCTAAAATTCGCAGTCTCAGCGTTTGAGCGCCAGAATCCTGTAAATTCAAGGCTGAATGTGCATGTTTTCAAATAAAATTCCTGCAAAACTGTGCAGGTCATATAGAAAATGAATGACGTAATAACTGAAATGTATTTGCAATTTACGAAAGAGGGTGCTATACTGGTGGCTGTAAGGGAGAACTAACCGGGAACGGCAAATCTTCCGTACGATTATACCTAACGCTACGAAACAAGTTTCATGCAAAACTTGTTTTGCGGACGCTCAATAATGTATATCTTTTTGAGTTTTGCGCAGCGAAACTCGACAGTGGTTAAACGATTGCTTTCCGTCAGGAAGAGTGTTCCGGGCAGGAAGCAGAAAATAAAAATGGAGGCTTCTTTATGGGACGTTTTACTTTACCGCGTGATCTGTATCATGGAAAAGGCGCTTTGGAGAATCTGAAAAACCTTCCCGGCAAAAAGGCAATGGTCGTTGTCGGCGGCGGTTCGATGAGACGGTTCGGCTTTCTGGATAAAGCCGTCGGCTACCTGAAGGAAGCCGGTATGGAAGTCCAGCTGTTCGAGAACGTTGAACCCGATCCTTCGGTCGAGACGGTTATGAAGGGCGCGAAGGCCATGCAGGAATTCAAGCCTGACTGGATCGTTGCCATGGGCGGCGGCTCCCCCATCGACGCGGCGAAGGCTATGTGGGTTTTCTATGAATATCCCGAGACCAGCTTTGAGGCTCTGATTACCCCGTTCAGTTTTCCCACCCTGCGTACCAAAGCACATTTCTGCGCGGTCTCTTCGACTTCCGGTACTGCGACCGAAGTTACCGCTTTCTCGGTTATCACCGATTACCACAAAGGTATCAAGTATCCGCTGGCCGACTTCAATATCACTCCTGATGTCGCGATCGTTGACCCCGAACTGGCTGAGACGATGCCCGCAAAACTGACTGCGCACACCGGCATGGACGCAATGACCCATGCGATCGAGGCGTATGTTTCTACCCTCAACTGCGATTATACCGATCCGCTTGCGCTGCACGCAATCGAGATGATTCACGATAACCTGGTTGCTTCCTTCAACGGTGATATGGCGGCCCGCGACAAGATGCACGACGCACAGTGCCTGGCCGGTATGGCGTTCTCCAACGCTCTGCTCGGTATCGTCCATTCGATGGCGCACAAGACCGGCGCGGCTTATGAAAACGGACATATTATCCACGGCGCTGCAAACGCGATGTATCTGCCCAAGGTTATCCGCTATAATGCGAAAGATCCGGTTGCCGCAAAACGCTATGCAAAGATCGCTTCCTTTATCAATCTGAAGGGCGAGACCACCGAAGAACTGGTCGATGCGCTGATCAACGAGCTGCGCGCAATGAACAAGGCTCTGAAGATCCCGATGTGCATCAAGGAATATGCGGTCGGCGGCGTCATCGGCGAGCCGATGGTTCACGAAGAGGAATTCCTTGCAAAGCTGCCTGAAGTCGCTAAGAACGCGATTGCGGACGCCTGCACCGGTTCTAACCCCAGACAGCCTAACCAGGAAGAGATGGAGAAGCTGCTGAAGTGCTGCTACTATGACACGGAGGTTGATTTCTGATCCTTTCGGAAAAGGGACAGCTTAACTGAATAGCATCAAGTGCCCTGCGCCGGGAAACCGGGGCGGGGCGTATTTCTTTGCGGGAGAGGTTTATCCGGGACAATTGGTTATGATAAATGCGTCATAAAAAGCGCTGGCGCCGTCGGCTTTTTTGGCAGTCGATCGGATGCATTGCCGGGGTCAAAACCTTGCAAAAGAGGAGCCTCTCTGCTATAATATGAGTTAGGCTGTCGTATGACAAGCTGGGCGCGCCGCACTCTTTTTCCGACAGGCGCACCCGCAAAGGCTATAAAAACGAAAAAGGAAAGGTAGATCCGCTATGTACAAAATCGTACGGAAAAAATCGTTAAATCCTACCGTCACCTTAATGGATATTGAAGCTCCGCTGATTGCCAAAAAGGCAAAACCGGGACAGTTTATTATCCTCAGAGTCGATTCGGACGGCGAGCGCATCCCGCTGACCATCGCCGGATACGACCGCGAAAAAGGCACGGTTACCATTATCTTCCAGATTGTCGGTGCAACCACCTTAAAGCTCAACCATAAGGAAGAGGGAGAATGTATCTCCGACTTTGTCGGCCCTCTCGGCACCCCGACCCATGTAGACGGACTGAAAAAGGTCTGTGTTATCGGCGGCGGCGTCGGCTGTGCAATCGCGCTTCCGATCGCTCAGGAGCTGCACGCAATGGGCGCGGAGGTCACCACCATCTCCGGCTTCAGAAATAAGGATCTTGTCATTCTTGAGGACGAGTTCAGAGCCTGCTCCGATAAGTTTATCATGATGACCGACGACGGCTCCTACGGCGAAAAGGGCAACGTTACCGTTCCGCTGAAGGAAATGCTCGAAAAGGGCGAGCGGTTTGATGAAGTCATCACCATCGGCCCGCTGATCATGATGAAGTTTGTATGTCTGACTACGAAGGAATACAATCAAAAGACGGTCGTTTCGATGAACCCCATCATGGTAGACGGTACCGGCATGTGCGGCGGCTGCCGTCTTTCGGTCGGCGGCAAGACCAAGTTTGCCTGTGTTGACGGCCCCGATTTTGACGGACATGAGGTCGATTTTGACGAAGCGATGAGCCGTGCGCGCAGCTACGGAGCGTTTGAACGTCATGCGTATGAAGAAACCTGCAACCTGTTTAACAAGGAAGTAAACTGAATACCTTTTCAGTCTGCCTCTGATACCGCGGCGTCCCCCGCCCGGTAAAACAGAAAGGAAGAGTTAATATGCCGAACATGAGAGCGACGAAGAATCCGATGCCTTCGCAGGATCCGAACGTCAGAAATAAAAACTTCAAGGAAGTTACCTTAGGCTATACCGAGGAGATGGCGCTGGACGAGGCGCAGAGATGTCTTAACTGCAAGAACAAGCCCTGCGTTTCCGGCTGCCCGGTCAACATTCACATTCCTGATTTCATTCACAAGGTTGCTGAGGGCGATTTTGAAGGCGCCTATCAGATCATCAGTCTTTCCTCTTCCCTGCCTGCTGTCTGCGGCCGTGTATGCCCGCAGGAGAGCCAGTGCGAAGGAAAATGTGTCCGCGGCATCAAGGGCGAGCCGGTCGGAATCGGCCGTCTGGAACGGTTTGTCGCCGACTATCATAACGCACACGCGGCCGGAGCGGTCGAAAAGCCCGCGTCCAACGGTCATAAGGTCGCAGTCATCGGTTCCGGCCCCGCAGGTCTGACCTGTGCAGGCGATCTCGCCAAACTCGGATACGACGTCACCATTTATGAAGCGCTGCACCTCGCGGGCGGCGTACTGGTCTACGGTATTCCTGAGTTCCGTCTGCCCAAGTCGATCGTACAGAAAGAGGTCGATAATCTGAAAGCGCTCGGCGTTAAGGTCGAGACCAACATGGTTATCGGACGTGTCCTGACGATCGAAGAACTGAAGGATGAGTACGGCTATGAGGCCATCTTTGTCGGCACCGGCGCCGGTCTCCCCCGCTTTATGAATATCCCCGGCGAGAATCTCAAGGGCGTTTATTCTGCCAACGAGTTCCTGACCAGAAGCAACCTGATGAAGGCGTATCTGGACGACTCCACCACTCCGATCCAGCACGCGAAGAATGTTGCGGTCGTAGGCGGCGGCAACGTTGCGATGGACGCGGCGCGTACCGCAAAGCGTCTGGGCGCAGAGAACGTTTATATCGTTTACCGCCGCGGCATGGAAGAACTTCCCGCTCGTAAGGAAGAGGTCGAACACGCCGAAGAAGAGGGCATCATCTTCAAGACCCTCACCAATCCGGTCGAGATCATCCCGACCGATGTGACGGATCCCCGTGATCCGAACTATGGCTGGGTCAAGGGCATGAAGTGCGTAGAGATGGAACTTGGCGAACCGGACGCTTCCGGACGCCGCCGCCCGATTGAAAAAGCAGGCAGTGAGTTTGAACTGGATATGGACTGCGTGATTATGGCGCTCGGTACCTCTCCCAACCCGCTGCTGAAGGCGACTACGCCCGGCCTTGAGACTCAGAGACGCGGCGAGATCGTTGCGGATGAAAACGGTCTGACCTCGATCGAAGGCGTTTACGCAGGCGGCGACGCCGTTACCGGCGCTGCGACCGTTATCCTCGCCATGGGCGCAGGCAAGACGGCTGCGGCTGCAATGGACGCCTACATTAAGGGTAAAAACGCGTAAGCAGGACAACCGTCCGAAAAAACGGTCAAGAAAGTTTAGGTCAAGCCTATTTGATTTTCCTTATTGAATTTGCATAGCAAATTCGTAATGCCAGCTTGTCTGGCAGAAAGGACTTGCAGGTTTCAAAAGGACAGAGTCCTTTGCTTGCACTTAAAACCGATATTCATGCTTTTTCACGGCTGAAAAGCGTTCCTATTTTAGTTGTCGCCGTTAGGCGACCCGAAAATATTGTCCCAAACTGAAAAGTTATACCTAACGCTGCGAAACAAGTTTCGCGGACGCTACTGAGTTTTGCTTTGCAAAACTCAATAAAAGATACCGATCGCTGCGAAAAACGTCCCGGAATTGTTCCACGTGGAACAATTCCGGGGCGTTC
>JALEHK010000030.1 GCA_022770625.1 Oscillospiraceae bacterium
ACCGAATACCTTGCGGTAGTCATCCTGGAACTTGATGATGCCCTGATCGGTGAGCGGATGCTTGGTCATCTGCTCAATGACCTTGTAAGGAACGGTCGCGATATCCGCACCGGCCAGAGCGCAATCGGTAACATGGATCGGATTGCGGACAGACGCGCAGATGATCTCGGTCTTGATCTCGGGGAAACGGGAGAACATGGCGGTGATCGTTTCGATCAGCTCAATGCCGGGCTGAGAAATATCATCCAGACGGCCAAGGAAGGGGCTGACATAAGTAGCACCTGCACGAGCGGCAAGAAGTGCCTGGTTTGCGGAGAAGATCAACGTGCAGTTGGTCGGAATTCCTTCAGAGGAGAGAACCTTGATGGCTTTCAGACCTTCAACGGTCATCGGGATCTTAACGACCATGTGCTTGGGGTCGAGCGCATAGATTGCTCTTCCCTCTTCGATCATGCCTTCAGCGTCCTCGGTGGTCGCTTTGACCTCGCCGGAGATCGGGCCGTCAACGATCTGGGCAATTTCTTTCAGAACGGTCGCATAGTCGCGGCCTTCTTTGGCGATCAGAGAAGGATTGGTGGTAACACCGGCGATAACGCCCATATCGTTTGCCTTACGGATTTCTTCAATATTGGCGGTATCGATAAAGAATTTCATGATAATTATACTCCTGTCTTTTGGTATTTATTTGGTCAGAACGCTTGCGACAGCCGCTTTCCAGCCGTCATAGCGCTTTTTACGGGAAGATTCGTCCATCTTCGACAGATAGCGGGTGCGTTCTTCTTTTTCATAAACAGACTGATCCCACAGCCCCAGAGCAAAACCGGCAGCATAAGCTGCGCCGATGCCCGAAAGTTCTTCGTTTTTCGGAACTGCAACCGGGATCGAAAGCATATCCGACTGGAACTGCATCAGATATCTGTCTTTAGTCGGACCGCCGTCTACCCGGATCTCAGTGATTGGCAGACCGGACTCCTGCTGCATCAGCAGAACAAGGTCGGTGATCTGATACGCAATGCATTCTTCCGCCGCCTTTACGATTTCGGCTTTTCCGGTGCTGCGGGTCATACCGACGATTGCGGCCTTTGCCTCACTGTCCCAATAGGGGGCGCCCAGCCCGGAGAAAGCCGGAACGAGGTAGGTCGTATCCTCGGGATTGGCCTTTGCAGCAAATTCGCCCGATTCGCGGGAAGCACCCAACAGCTTCACATCATCGACCAGCCATTTGATAACCGAGCCGGTATAGTTGATGTTGCCTTCCAAGACGTAGTTTACTTTCCCGCCCATGCTCCATGCAAGCGAGGTTACGATACCGGCGTCAGAGAAGATCGGTTTTTCACCAATATTCATCATAACGGAGGAGCCGGTTCCGAAGGTCGCTTTAATCATGCCGGGAGTCAGACAGCCCTGCCCGAAGAGAGCGCCATGACTGTCGCCTAGAACGCCGTGAATCGGGATTTCTTTGGAAAAGTACCCATCAAGATCGGTATAACCGTAAAGACCGTCGGAGTCGGTCACAGTCGGAAGCGTCTCGGGGTCAATTCCAAAGATCGAGCAGATCTCACTGTCCCAGGAAAGGGTACGGATATTGAAAAGCTGTGTACGGGAAGCGTTGGAGTAATCGCAGCGGAATTCTTTTCCGTGGGTCATCTTAAAGACGAGCCACGAATCAATCGTGCCACAGCAAAGGTGTCTGCCGGAAAGGTCGCCGGCGTTCTGGAGAACCCATGCGATCTTTGCCGCAGAGAAATATGGAGAGAGCCGCAGGCCTGTGTGCTCGCGCACCATTTCGGCATAATCAGACAGCCCTTCACAGATCTTTGCGCCGCGCGCGCACTGCCATACGATCGCATCATAAACCGGAAGGCCGGTATCGCGATCCCAAACCAGAGCCGTCTCGCGCTGGTTGCTGATGCCGATGCCGATGACTTCATCTTTGTTGATGCCGGTTTTTTCAATAATGGCACGGACAACGCCTTTGGTGTTCTCCCAGATTTCCATCGGATCATGCGCGACCCATCCGTTTTCTGAAATCTTCTGTTTATGCGGAAGGTCGCTTCGGCCGATCAGCCGGGCGTCTTCGTCAAAAAGAAGGGCTTTGGTTCCGGAAGTGCTCTGGTCAATCGCCAGAATATATTTCATGCTGAAAACCAGTCCTTTCCCCTCCCGCACCGGATATGTCGATCCGATGCGGGAGGAACAGTCGCTTATTTTAACAGTTCTTTTGCGGCAGCAATGATGCCGTCTTTATTCAGATGATAATAGTCAAAGACCTCGCGGGAATTACCGGTGATAACAGGAGCATCGGGCAGGCCCATGCAGGTGACTTTACGGGGAGCATTGGCTGCGACAACCTGGCAGACCATCGAACCGAGTCCGCCGATCCGGGTATGCTCTTCGATTACGATCACAGCTTTTGCTTTTTCAGCTGCACGGATAACTGCCTGTTCATCCAGCGGCTTGACGCAGTACATATCGAGCACACCGGCGGAGATCCCCTGCTCATTCAGTTCTTTGGAAGCGGCAACGGCTGCTTCTACCATTTCACCGCAGGCGATGATGGCAACATCCGTTCCTTCGCCGATAACGGTCGCTTTATCCATCTCAAAGGGGCAGTTGTCCTCCGAGTAAACATCCGGAACGGCGTTGCGGCCGACGCGGATATAAGCGGTCTGATCGTCCTGATAAAGCGCTTCCATCAGCTTACGGGTCTGGAAACGGTCGGAAGGAAGATAAACGCGCATTCCGGGGATCGATGCCATATCAGCAATATCAGTCGCCGAATGATGGGTCATGCCGAGCGCGCCGTAGGAAACACCGCCCGAAATACCGATCAGCTTAACATTGGTATGGGAATAAGCGCAGTCAACCTTCGCCTGTTCCATGCTTCTGGTCGAGAGGAAGCATGCGGGAGAAGCCGCATAGGCTTTTTTGCCGCATTTAGCAAGACCGGCAGAGATCGAAACCAGGCTCTGCTCAGCGATGCCAACTTCAACAAACTGGTCGGGATATGTATCGGCAAACGGAGTCAGCGAAGCGCTTCCGCGGGAGTCGGAGCAGAGAACAACAACGTCTCTGTCCTCTTTAGCCTTTTCCATCAGAACTTCGCAGATCACCTGCTTATTCGCAATCTTATTCATTTGCCGCAGCCTCCTTTGCTTTCAATTCCGCCATACCCTGTTCGTATTCTTCGGGAGTCGGAACTTTGTGATGCCATGCAGCTTTATTTTCCATAAAGGATACGCCGCAGCCCTTCGTGGTGTTGGCAACGATCAGGGTGGGTTTGCCTTTGGTGGCTTTTGCTTCGTCAAATGCACGATCCAACGCATCAACATCGTTTCCGTCGATCGAGATGACGTGCCAACCGAAGGTCGCCCAACGCTCTTCCTGGCTTTCCTGGTTCATGACATATTCGGTCGTGCCGGAGATCTGAAGACGGTTTCGGTCAATGACGGCGCAGAGATTGTCCAGCTTATAGTGACCGCCGGCCATGGCGCCTTCCCAGACGCTTCCTTCGGCAAGCTCACCATCGCCCATGACAACATATACGCGGTAATCGCGCTTGTCCATCTTACCGGCGAGTGCCATACCGATCGCGACCGACAGACCGTGGCCGAGAGAACCGGAGTTCATCTCGATACCATTGACTTTATTGTTGGGGTGACCGATGTACTTGGAGAGATACTGGGAAACCGTTTTCAAATCCTCGCGGGGGAAGAATCCTTTCTGGCAGAGAACCGCGTAAAGTGCCTCAACCGCATGACCTTTACTGAGGATAAAGCGGTCATGATCGGGATCATGAAAATTCTCGGGAGTAATATTCATCTGCTTGTTGTACAGAACGTTGAGCGTATCGATTACGCTCATGTCACCGCCGATATGTCCGCCCTTTGCGTGGTAGACGATATCGAGGATATCCTGACGCAGTTTGTAGGAGTTTGCTTTCAGGTTCATAAGTCTGTGTCCTTTCCTGATCAGGAGTCGGAAGAGATACTCTTTTCTTCCGGCTCTCCTTCATTTATTCGCCGCGAAGATATGCTTTGATCTCTTCGTCGTTATCGTCATAAAGGTCGGGCTTGACGCCGATGTATTTGCAGGCTTCGTAAAGTCTCGCGACAACATCGCCGTGAATACCGGCACAGTGATGAATATAGGGGCCTTCGACAATCTTTGCCTCCAGCTTCTTCCAGTTCTTGACCTCGACCCAGAGATAGGTACCCTTGGTGTAAGGACCGTCAATACCTTTAGCGGTACCGAGCAGCAGGCTGTATTCGCCGTTGTCGCCGTCAAAACGGCAGAGGGTAACGTTGCCGTGTTTGCACTCGGCAGCAACCGCACCGGGGTAATCAAATGCCAGCGGATAGGTCAGCTGAGGACGCTCTTTAGCAAGAGAAAGGGGCCAGGGGCCGCAGTGCTGAAGCAGCTCAGCATTGTCGTTGGTAGGATGGCGAACCGTCCAGTCAGCAAAGAATACGGGATGCTCGTCCATACCGGCAGCCTGAATCAGCAGAGAAGTGATCGCACCGTGGATATCGGTCTCACAGACGACCGGGAAGCCTTCATCAAAGAGCAGGGAGTTTGCACAGCAGGGCATAACGCCAAGTTCATCCTGAAGGGCGTTCCAGCACTGAATAACAGCGGCGTTGCAACCGTATTTCTTTGCCATCGTTTCGATCGCAACTTTCATAGCGGCTACATTGTAAAGCTCGTCCTCGGTGACATGGATGTCCATCTTCATCCGCATATAAGCGACGCAGGCTTCGACCAGCGTTTTTTCCTCTTTTGCCTTGTTGACATTCTGAACCAGTTCGGTCATCGGAACGGGCGAGAGCTGGATGTTGAATTTCTCAAGCAGCTCACCTTCGTTGCACATCGTGCTCCAGAAGTCAAACGGACGGGTCGAGATCTGAAGGATGCGGGTATGACGGAAGGTGCGGACGATATTGCAGACGGCAAGGAAGTCCTTGATCCCCCGCTCAAATTCGGGATCGGTCAGGTTGCAGTTGGTCATATAGGTGAAAGGCACGCGGAAACGGCGGAGAACCTTACCAGTCGCGAACAGGCCGCACTGGGAATCTCTCAGGCGGACGCCGGTTTCGGGATCGGGACATTCATCGCGGGGACCCCAGAGCAGAACCGGAAGATTCATTTCCTTAGCCAGTCTTGCGACCTCGTACTCGGTGCCGAAGTTTCCGTGAGGGAAGAAGATACCGTCAACCTTCTCGGCTTTGAATTTTTCCACAATTGCGGGCAGATCGTTGTCATCGTAGAGAAGCCCTTCTTTATTGATATCGGTGATGTCAACAAAATCCACGCCCAGTTCGCGCAGACGATCTGCGGTCAGGTTGCGGTATTCAATAGCTGCAGGTGCGGAAAAGATACTGCGTCTGGTCGGTGCATAACCGATTTTGATTTTTGCAGGAGTCATAAAAATTCCTTCCTTTCTAAAATTAGAGACTGTCGGCATTTATCATAAGTGGTCAGTCAGCGCGTTTGCACACGCTTCCCCGCTCAACAAACTCAGTACAGATCTGAGATTTGGTCACAAACCGGTCGCCGTTCCGGATCAGTTCCAGAAGCCTTCGGACGGCTGTGCGTCCCATTTCCTGTTTATAAACATGAATGGTGGTCAGGCCGGGGGTCGTGATGCTGCAAAACGGAAGATCATCAAACCCGATGATCGATACGTCCTCAGGGATCCGGATCCCGTGATCCTGCATGGCCTTCATCGCGCCCAGAGCAATGATATCGTTATCGGCTAGGAGTGCTTCGGGAAGCCTGATCCCGGCGGAAAGCAAACGGTTCATTTGTTCCCTTGCCCCGTCCATCGTCGGAGGCAGAGAAATCAGCCCGTTTTCCGGGATCTCAAGTCCATGTGCTTTAAGCGCCCGTTCATATCCTTCCTGGCGGTAGAAGAAGTTTTTGATGTTAATGCTGCTTTTCAGGTATCCGATCTCCTTATGACCATTTGCGATCAGATACTCGGCTGCGGCACAGGTCGAATCGGTGTTGCTGATCAGGACAGAGTTGAAAGAAGAGTTTTCAAACCAGTTATCCAGTACAACGACCGGTGCCAGCGCGCTTTTGAACTTAGCGGCTTCTTCTTCATCCAACTCGGTTGCCAGAAGCAGGATACCGCTTGTCGGATCGGTCAGAAGCTGTTTTAAGCGTTCGTCATAATCCGGCGCAGACCGGTTCAGGTTCCAGATCACCGTTTCAAAATTCCCGACCCGGCTTTCCATCTCGACTCCTTCGATCAGGGCGGAGAAAAAAGGCGTATCGGAAACGACCTGTCCGCTGTCTTTATAAATGACGAAACGAATGCTGTGGATATTTCCGCCTTCGGATAAATATCCGCAGGCATGGGCGGCTTCGAGAATCTTTGCGGCGGTTTCATGGTTGACGCCGCGTTTATTGTTAAGCGCGTTGGATACAGTTGCCGGAGAAAATCCGGTCATTTCACTGATCTGTCGGATACTCGCTTTCATCTCGTTCCCTCCTTTGTTTTTATTATAATACGTGTGTTGCAAAAACACAAGTGTTTTATATAAATCTTCATGTAAATTTTTAGATTTCGTCTTTATGCAAATTACTCAACCGTTCCGACTCCGTCGCCGTCTTTACGTCTGAATTCCAGTGGCGTCATCCCTTGAGAACGTTTGAACTGGCGGGAAAAATAGGAAATGTTGGAATATCCGACCGCAAGTGCAACATCACGGATCGGGATCGAGGTGGTTCTTAACAGTTCTCTTGCCTTTTTCATCCGTTCAGCTGTGATAAAATCGACCAGAGACACGCCAGCTTTCTCACGGAAGATATGGGAAAGGTAATCGGGATTGAGGTAAACAAGCGCCGCAAGTTCGCTTCGTCCGAGTTCCTCTCCGATGTGCTCCCGAATGTATTTCCGGATCACGTTGATAACGTCTTTCGGCTCGTTTTTGTCTTGGATCTCGCTGTGCGGGAGCTTGGAAAAGACGCCGTTTATCCATTCTTTCATTCCATCCAGTGAAGAGGTTGCGCAAACGATTCCTGTTTCCAGTTCGGCCGGGCGCATTTCCTGCGGAAAGGTGTCCTTAACGTAATTGCAGACAAGTTCGTACATTCTCCGGAGTGCGGTTCGTGTCAGGGTTCCGGCGCGTGCCATCCGATCCAGAAGTTCGCTGAGATTTTCCGCATCAGGAGCCTCAACGAGTGCTTTCTGCCATTCCTTCTCGATCTCCTGACGGGTCTGCGGGTCGGGCTGAAAATAAACGATATTGTCATAGAGAACGTTATCGGCAGCGATTTTCAAAAGCGCTTCTCCGGCAGCGGAAAACTGCTCGATCGGCACCGGTTGGTGCGGATAGATCGTAAGTGCGCTCGGAATAACCTGCATCGAATCGGAAACTGCCTGCTGACAGAGTGAAACGAACTCATTCCAATCCGTCATTTTTGAGTTCATGCACAGCAGATAATGCCGGTCGGTCAGCCGCGGGATCAGCGGCATTCCCCTCTTCATATTATTATTTTCATCGGTGTAAAAAACTTCGGACAGGATATTTTTCAGGCCGTATTCCGTTAAGCCCTTTCCCCATTCCTTTTCATCGTCGGTTTCAGCACGAAGCTGGATCAGGGCAATATAAAACTGTTCGCCAAATTCCATACGGTAAAGGTGCAGACGCTTGGCTTCATGGAGAATCGTTTCGCGGTCGGGAGAAATCCGTCCGTCAGCAACCCGGAGGATAAAGTTTTCACATAGCTGAACAAAAGAATCAAACCAAAAATTAGCGACTTCAAGCTGAGAAATACGGTTAAAGGTTTCATTGACCTTATCGACCGCCTGCTTCAGGATCTTCTGGAGTTCTTCCGGATCAGCGGGCTTGAGAAGATAGTCAAACGTATCGAGTTTGATGGCCTGATTGGCGTAGTTGAAGTTTGCATGGCTGGTCAGAAAGATCACAACGGCATCCTGATCCTGTTCTCTCGCCCACGAAACCAGTTCCAGACCGCTTCCCTTCGGCATCTCTATATCGCACAGAAGAATATCGACTCTAGTTTCGGTCATCAGCTTCTGCGCCTGCTGCATACTGTACGCGGTCAGGACGGTATCGATCCCGAGGGCGTTCCAGTCTATCATTTCTTTTATCGCTTCGACAGCGTAGATCTCGTCGTCTACGATCAAAATCGTCATCATATTATTCATCATCCTTTCCTTCGAGCTGTGTTCTGAACGGGATCAGTATATCGCACTGGGCACCGGCGCCTTCACGGTTTGAAAAACGGATCTGCGCCTGATTGTCAAAAACCATCTGGAAACGCTGGATCATATTGACCAGACCGATATGATGCCCATCGGTTTCGACAAATTCATCCGGATCGCAAGCAGCGATCTCACCCATATGTGCAAGTACGTCGGGAGCATATCCCCGTCCGGTGTCCCAAAGACAGAGGTGAACCTTGCGTTCGCTTCCCTGCCAGAATTCATCGGCAGAGATATGAATTTCGATCGATTCGCCCATAACCAGCTCATGCTTGACCGTGTTTTCAACAAAGCACTGAAGGGAAAGCGGCGGCAGCACAGTGTTCTGCACCGCTTCGCTGCAATCAATCGTGCAATGCAGTGTATTCGGGTAACGAAGGCTTGTCATGGCAGCATAGTTGCGGACATGATCCAACTCTTCATGAAGCTCAACCGTCGGTTTGGAACTCATAGTATAGCGAAGGTGCTGACTGAGTTCTTTGGACAGTTCGCGCACCAGATCGTTCTTTCCGAGTCCGGCCAGCGAGTAGATCGTATTCAGGCAGTTGATATAAAAATGCGGCGTGATCTGCTGCTTCAGATACTCCTGATGGATCCGGAGACGTTTTAACCGCTGTTCATAAACCGATATCGTCAGCCGCTGTATTTCAGCGGACATTTCATTAAAGGAATCGTTGACCTCTTGAAATTCGGCAACAGGAACCGGTTCAACGATCCGTGTCTCCAGGTGTCCGTCCCTGATCTTCTGAATGGCCAGAGACAGCCGGTGCATCGGAAGGACAAAAAGGCTGCGCAGAGCCGCGTACATAACAAGACAGAGCGCCAGAAGGAGCACCGCTGCGACCACAACAATCCGATATTGCCCACTCAGCCGCGTCTGAATATCCGAATCCGGGATCATGGTCACCAGATAGTATTGTCCCGAAAGGAGACTGTGAGAAATCGCCAGATATTTCTGCCCGCCGTCAACCATCTGATAGCCGGTGGCCGCATCCGACGGATCGAAATCGAATCGTTCGTTGGCCTGTACCGAAAGCGCACGGCCGTGTGCCTGATAAAGATATGAAACGCCGTTATGGCGCGAAGAATCGTTCAGCGTCGAAAGAAGGTTGTCAACATTGATCCACGCCCCGACATAGGTTCCGCGATGACGGATCATCCGAAGCAGGTAATACCGTCCCCCAGCCGAATAGGGCATCCAGCTTCCCAATTTATCCAACGTAAGCTCTCCGCCGGAAATATCCTTTTTGATTTTGTCCCGAAAGACAACGCTTTCGGTATCACTGATGCGGTTCTGTGTGGCGCAGGCGTAAACATTGCTTGCAGGATTATAAAAGAAGAAACCGTCGATCCAGGAATGGGAAGGGATCGCTTCTTTCAGCTTGGTGTGTTCCCGCGAAACAGCGATATAATGTGCAAGGGTATCCTCGCTTCCGAGTGAAACCAGATCCTCATCGTTATATCCGAATCCGGAGAGAAAGCTCTCGGCATTTTTGAAGCTGTTTTCAATATAATCACTGTACATCGAGAGGGTGACCTGCGTAATGACATTGGTCTGCTGGCGCATAGCCGAAATGCTGTATGTGTTGGTAATGCCGAAAAGCACAGCTACCCCGGCCGTAACCAAAGCTGTAATCAGGTAAAGGTAAAAGCTGAGCGAATGTCTGCGGTTATTTTTCTTCAATTTTATATCCCTCACAATTACCAGTTTGGTAATTTATATTCTTCATCGTTATACGTTTGGTAATTCGTCTAAATTATATCACCTGTCCGGAGTACTTGTAAAGGAAAAATGTTCATTCGCCGCTATTTTCACAGCACCTTAAAAAATCGAATCACTTAATAATCCTTTCTAGCCAATCAAGTGGAAAGAATCCCGTGAAAAATGCTGGATTTTATATGCAATCTAACAATATAAAAGAACGCTCATTGTGCAACTTTTTGGAAAGTTCGCAGAATAGTGCAACTCCTATTTCCCAAATGCCGCAAAAAAGTGCTTTTTTTTAAGAACAGAATCTTGTTATAATAATGGTCGGTTCTAAAAAACTTCACAAGCATCAATTCACAATCATTTATACTAAAGAAAGTGAGAAGAAAAATGACGAAACGTATTTTTGCTTCCATGGCAGCAGCTCTTCTGGCTGCAACAGCTCTTGCTTCCTGCGGCAGCTCCGACAGTAGCTCCTCCACTGGCAGCACTTCCAGCAACAGCTCTACCGCAGCTTCCGACGAGTCCTCCTCTGAAAGTGCAGAGGTTGACGGCGACGCTGCCGCTGAAGCTATTGCCAACCGTACCGAGACCGCTCATCTGGTTCTGAACTGGTTTACCTGGTCGGGTTCTCCTGCCGGTGTTTCCCGTATTCAGGATGCAATGAACGAGCTGACTGTTCCCGCCCTCAATATTGAAGTTGAGATGCAAGTTACCGACTACGCTTCCAGAAGCCAGTCTCTGACCCTTCAGCTTTCCGGCGGCGAACAGCTGGACATCCTCTACTCCTCCGGTCTCGGCCTGACCAAGGCTGCTCAGAACGATTACGTTCTCGACCTTGAGGAAGACAACCTGATCCAGACCTATGGTCAGGACATCATCGACACGATGGGCTGGGACAACATCAATACCTCTCGTGTTAACGGCGTTCTTTACGGCACTCCCACTCAGCATGACCTTGCTCAGGGTCGTTACGCAATCGCTGCCCGCACCGATATCCTGAAAGAAGCGGAAGCTTTCATGGATCTGACCCCCGATTACGATTCCGACGTATGGTATGTTGACGGCGGTCTGGATGATATCTGCACCATCATCAAAGCACTGCACGACGCGGAGCCCAACATGAACGCTTATATGTCTGGCATCGGCACCTACTGGACCAGCGTTGATAACCTCGGCGGCAACGTTTACGGCGTTCTCGAAAACTGGGGCAAGGATACCACCGAAGTTGTCAACTACTTCGAGACCGATACCTATAAAGATATGGTCAACAGAATGTACGATCTGAACCAGTACGGCTGCATTTCTCCCGACGCTATGACCGATACCACCGCGAACACCGCTCAGGTTCAGGCTGGTACGCTGATCTCCTACGTTTCCAACGTTAAGCCCGGTTCCAGAATCCAGGAAACCACCAACTGCGGCACCGAGATGACCATGATCCAGGGCGGCCCTGACTATACCAACTCCACCCAGATCGGCGGCTTCTGCTGGATGATCGGCTACAACACTGCTGATCCGGTTGCAGCTATGCAGTACCTCAACTTCATGTATGAATCCGCTGAATGGAACAACCTCTTCATGTGGGGCGTTGACGGCGTTGATAACGTAGAGTCGGACGACGGCACCGTTACCTTCACCGAGTCTTCCGACTACACCCATTCGATGCAGTGGCTTGCTCCTGCCGAGTTCAAGGCTCATGTCCAGACCGGCAACCCCGCAAACCTCTGGGAGATGTACGACGACTTCAACAAGAACGCAACCATTTCTGACGCTTCCGGCTTCACTTTCGATACCGCAAACGTTGCTACCCAGTACACCGCTGTTGACAACGTTTACTCTCAGTATCAGAAAGCCATCGAATACGGCTTCTCTGATCCGGAAACCTCGATCGATGAGATGAACAACGCAATGATGACCGCAGGCCTTCAGGATATTATTGATGAGAAACAGGCTCAGCTCGACGCTTGGCTGGCTCTGAAGAACAACTGATTCCTTTCCATTCAATAAATAAGGATTGAGGACAGCCGGATAGGCTCAAAATGCCTTCCGGCTGTTTTTCTTTAACCGGGAACTAAAAATTTATGTAAACTTCGTTCATATGAAATTACAAATACTTTTTGCCACTTTTCTGAGGATTTTTTGAAAAAAATCTGCGTAAAAATGTGAATTCCAATAAACACCGCAGAAAAATGACAATGGAATCGCAGATTTTTTATTTGTTTTTTCGCAAATTATTGCTATAATATGAATGTCAGGAAAATTTCTGTATTGTAGCGGATGCACGTTCAATGAGAAATTTTTCTAAAATATTTTCTATAAGAAAGTGAGAAGCGAGCATGAAAAAACGTATTTTTGCGGCTATGGCGGCAACGCTCATGGCAGCGACAGCACTTGCCGCTTGCGGCAACAGTAGTTCCGGCACTTCCTCCAAAGAAAACTCCACTCCTTCCACCTCTGAGTCCGGTTCCGATTCTGAAACCGGCGAAGAAAGCGAAGCTGCGACAACCGACGCAGCAGCAGAAGCAATCGCAAACCGCACCGAAACCCAGCATCTGGTTGTTAGCTGGATGACCTGGACCGGATCCCCCACCGATCTTCAGATGGTCGTTGACAAGATGAACGAGCTGACCGTTCCGGCGCTGAACATCGACGTTGAAATGGAAGTTACCGATTATGCTTCCAGAAACCAGACGCTGACCCTTCAGCTGACTGGCGGTGAGCAGATCGATATCATGAGCTGTCTCGGTATGCCTTTTGCAAACGCAGTTCAGAACGATTATCTGATCGATCTTGAAGAGGAGGACCTGATCCAGACTTACGGTCAGGACATCATTGATACGATGGGGCAGTCGTTCGTCGATACCTGCCGTGTCGGCGGCGTCCTTTACGGCGTCCCCAACCAGCGCGATATGGCGCAGGGCAGACAGGCTATGTGCATTCGGACAGACTATCTGAAGGACGCATGTGAATCGCTCGGCATCACCCCGGATCTTGAGAACGAGGTCTGGAAGGTTGACAGCATGGACGTGATCTTTGATGTTATCAAGGCTATGCACGACACTCATCCGGAAATCGTTTCCTTTAAACCCGGTACCGTTACCAACCATATGGCGATTGATGCGCTCGGCGGCAACGTTTTCGGCGTTCTCGAAAACTGGGGACAGGATACGACCGAGGTTGTTAACCTGTTTGAGTCTGATACTTATATTGATTATATCAAAGAAATGCGTGAGCTTTACGAGTACGGATGCATCTCCGCTGACTCGGTAACCGATACGACCGCAGATATGGCCGGTGCAGCAGCCGGAAGCTGGGCTTCCTACATCACCGTTGTTAAGCCCGGTTCCAAGACGCAGGAATCCAAAGGCACCGGTATGGATATGACCATTGTTCAGGCCGGCCCCAATTTCCTCTACTCGACCGCTGCAAACGGTATGCCCTGGGTTATCACCCTGAATACCGTTGACAAAGTTGCTGCGATGCAGTACCTCAACTTCATGTACGCTTCTTCCGAATGGAACGATCTGTTCTGCTGGGGCGTTGAAGGTACCCACTATGTCGTAAGCGACGACGGACATTACACCTTCCCCGAAGGCGTTACTTCCAGCACCTCCGGCTACTGCACCAATGTCACCTGGATTGCTCCCGCACAGTTTAAAGCGGGCGTCTGGGAAGGCGACGATCTCGATCTTTGGGATCGGATCGATGCATTCAACAACAACGCAATGGTTTCCAACGGCTCCGGTTTTATCTTTGATACGACCCCCGTTTCGACCCAGTACACCGCAGTCACCAACGTCTATAATGAATATCAGAAATCGATTGAATACGGCGTCCTTGATCCTGACACGGCGATTCCTGAGATGAATGAAAAGATGAAGACTGCCGGTCTCGAGGACATCATCGCTGAAAAGCAAAAACAGTTTGATGAATTCCTCGCGACCAAAAACTGATTTTCCTTTGTGCGACCGGCCCGGAGGAGAACAAAACTCTCCCCGGGCTAATTTATAAACCGCAACATTTATCAGGGGAGGCACTTATATGGCCAATGAAAAAGTCACCTTTAAAAAGGTGAAGAAGTATGTTCCGCTTTATGTTATGATGATCCCGGGACTTTTGTACCTGATCATCAATAACTATATGCCTATGCCGGGACTCGTTATCGCATTCAAAACCTACTCGGCTAAAAAAGGCATCTACGGAAGCCCCTGGTGTGGTTTTGCCAACTTCAAGTATCTGTTTGCAACAAGTGACGCTTGGGTCATCACCAGAAACACGATTCTTTACAACGTCGCGTTTATTCTGATTAACACGGTTCTTTCGATCCTGGTTGCAATTATCCTGTCGGAGCTGACCTCCAGACTGAAAAAATTCTACCAGTCGGCGATCCTGCTCCCCCATCTGATTTCTACCGTTATCATTGCTTACCTTGTTTACGGATTCCTGTGTGTTGACACCGGTTTTGTAAACACTTCGATCCTCGCAGCTATGGGTAAGGATCCGGTTATGTGGTACACTGAGACCAAATACTGGCCCTTCATCCTGATCTTCGTTTCCGCATGGAAATCAGTCGGTTACAACTGCATCGTTTATCTTGCAACCATCCTCGGCTTTGACCGTGCTTACTATGAAGCAGCGACCATCGACGGATGCACCAAGATCCAGCAGATCACCAAGATCACCCTTCCGATGCTTAAACCTACGATCATCATGCTGACCCTTATGGCAGTCGGACGCATCTTCTACTCCGACTTCGGCCTGTTCTATCAGGTTCCTATGAACTCCGGTTCTCTGTATCCTGTAACTCAGACGATCGATACTTACGTATTCCGCGGCCTGCTTCAGCTGGGCAACGTTTCGATGTCCTCCGCAGCCGGTGTTTACCAGTCTCTTGTTGGCTTTGTCCTCGTTCTCGGCGCTAACCTTGCTGTCCGCAAAGTTGACCCCGAAAGCGCACTGTTCTAAGAAAGGAGTGGAATGAAATGAGAACCAAAGAAGAAAGAATTTTTCAGATCATCGGCAATATTCTGATGATGCTTGCAGCGCTTGCTGCTATCATTCCGCTGGTCCTGCTTGTTTCCTCTTCCTTTACGGAGAACAACGCGCTGATCAAATACGGCTACCGCTTCTTCCCCACCGTTTTCAGCACCGAAGCATATTCCTACGTTTTCTCGACCGGCAACTCGGTTTTAAGAGCGTACTTTGTTTCCTTCCTGCTGACCGCAGTTGGTACGGTTGTCTCTCTGATCATCACAACAATGCTCGCTTATCCTCTGGCCCGTCAGGGTATGCCTTTCAGAGGCGTATTGACCTTCCTCGTATTCTTCACGATGCTCTTTAACGGCGGTTTGGTTCCGACCTACATTAACTACACCAACGTTTTCCACATTAAGAATACCTTCTGGGCCATCCTGATCCCCGGCCTTCTGATGAACGCATATAACGTCCTGCTGACCAAGTCTTACTTCGTCACCGGCGTTCCTTCTGAGATCCTTGAAGCAGCTTCAATCGACGGCGCTTCTGAGTTTAAGACTTTCGTTTCGATCGCACTTCCTATGGCAAAACCGATTATCGCGACCATCGGTATGTTCGTTGGTATCGCTTACTGGAACGACTGGAACAACGGTATCGTTTACCTGACCTCCACCGGAGGCAGCCAGTGGTACTCCATTCAGTCGCTGCTCTACCAGATGATGAACAACATCCAGTATCTGGCACAGAACGCAGAGAATATTTCTACTGCACAGGAAGGTCTGGCTTCGATTCCCGCAGCTTCTGTCCGTATGGCTATGGCCGTTATGGGCGTCCTGCCGATCGTTGTCATCTACCCCTTCATCCAGAACAACTTCGTCAAGGGCATCACCCTCGGCGGTGTCAAAGGCTGATACGCGATTTGCACCAGAAAAAAGCACCCGCTCTCCGGATCTTTTCCGAAGGGCGGGTGCTTTGCTATGCCTATTTACCAGATCCCTCTCTTCTTTCCAATCAACGTTCCGATTAAACCGATCAGTGAAGTCAGGCCGAAAAAGGCAATGATCCACCGAGCCTGAACGCCGGCTGACAGGAAAAGAGTGGTAATTAAATTCCCGATTATGCTGGTGACGGAACCGGTTACAGCTGTATAAAAGGTTACGGCTGTCGAGCGGATTCTAGGATCCACACACTTCGGGAGATAGCTGATCGCAGCGGGAACAAAAACGGCATAAGTCACTCCCTGAAGCAGCTGAAGCAGAATCAGAGCGGTAACGCTGGTGGCCGAAGCAGTCAAAAACATACGAATTACATAACAAATCGTTGCAAAAAGGATCAGTTTTGATTCTCCGAAACGATGGATAAAATAAGCCATCGTAAACATGGCCGGTACTTCAATGATCGCGCAGACCGCAGAAACCGTTCCGATTTCTGAAGCCGAACCGCCAAAATCACGGATACAAAGCTGTAAAAGCGTTACCAGAGACACCGATCCGAGCAGCAGACAAAAAGCGACAAAAAGCAATAAACGGTAAGATTTAGAGGAAAAGAGCATCTTGACCGCCGCTTTTCCGGTCAGTTTTTCCGATTGTTCTTTTTTCGGAGCAGGTTTTACATCCTGAAGCGAGACGGCCGCAAGAAATCCCAACAGACAGGCAGCACCGCCAACCCAAAGCCGTGCGGGGGTTCCGAATGCAACGGTAAGCGTTCCCATAAGCTGAGAGGAAACTGCGTAGGCAAAAGAACCAGTCCCGCGCACAAGTCCATAATTAAGCGCCGGGTATTCCTGATTCAAACCAACGATCCATGCGTCCATGATCCCCGGAGCCTGAGAAACGGTGACCGTACAGAAAATAATAGCACAGACTGTCAGCAGCCAGCTCCCACTCTTTAAAGCAAAAGGTAAAAGTGCGAGGCTGACGCTGCCAAGAAGCATCATCCAGATTGCCTGACGTTTGACGCTCCCCTGTTTATCCGAAAAGAATCCGATCAGCGGCTGGGTCAGAAAGGTCACGACCGACATCATAGTAATTAGGCCGGTGGCCGCACTGTCGCTCCAACCATAATCAATCAGCATCGTGGCCGTAAACGCGACATATGAACAATAGCCGAACCAGAACAGCCCCGAAAGCAACATTCCGCGCAAAGTCAGGGTACGTACAATTTTTTGTCCATTTACCATAAGATAGCCTCCATTCTATTTAATTAACTATACCATATGAAAAGAAAAAAGTCTCCCGTTTTTCACAAAAAGAAAGAA
>JALEHK010000060.1 GCA_022770625.1 Oscillospiraceae bacterium
GTGCAGCGGGTAGGCGGCTTTCTTGTCTTTTCCCAGCTTGCTCCCTACGACAGTATGAACTGACAGGTTCCAAGGGTCAGGTTTTACCTTCTCAACGCCGTCTTTTTTCAAAAAAGACTTTGTTCCCCTGCAATCATCGGATGTATTATAGCAGTTTTACAAGGGATTGTAAAGGGCGGTTATTACTCAAAAAAGTTTAGGATTGACCCCTTTTTAAAGGGGTCATGGGGATTGAAGGGGCAAAGCCCCTCATTTGCACTCTAAACCGATGCGGAAACTTTTTCACAATTTTTTAAACGTTCCGATTCCGGTTGTTCCGCGCAGCGGAACCCAAAAAATAATCAAAAAGAAAACCGAACCTGCTGATTTCTTTGAAATCAGCAGGTTCGGCGTTTTGGACAACATTTTGGGTCGCCTGACGGCGACATTTTAGACAGGAATGTTTTGGAAGCTGTGAAAAAGCGTGCATATCGGTTTCGGGTGCAAGCGGAGGGCTTCACCCTCTCGACACCCACAAGCCCTTTTTTGAAGGGCTTGACCCCAAAATCTATTGACCGTTTTTCGATCAGCTTCCAAAATCTCCGCCGCTTCGATCATCAGAGCGGTTATATCCGGTTTACGCACTCACGCGGGAGTTTTGGCGTTTTTCGAAACCCGTAAAGGGATTGAGAAAATACCGGTCGTTCCGACCGGGAAGCCGAAACTCCATGTGATATTCCCGCCGTAGCGGAAAAGGAAAATGTTAAAATTTAGTTTTATTCTCCGAAAACCTCGGCCGCTTCGATCATCAGAGCGGGAATATCAAGGTGCTGAGGGCAGGTTCCTGCGCAGGCACCGCATCCGATACATTCGCCCGCTTTTCCGCCTTCCTTGGTCACGTCAGCATACCGTTTGGAAGCAACATCGCTCTTTCCGAACATACGAACCTGATTGAGGGCGGCGAGAACGCCGGGAATGTTGATTGACATCGGACATCCCTCTACGCAGTATTTGCATCCGGTGCAGGGAATGGTCGGATAGCTGTGAAGGATATCGGCGACCTTCATCATCATCGCGTCTTCTTCCGCCGTCATCGGCTTGAAGTTTTCAAAGGTCGCAAGGTTATCCCTGACCTGCGTTTCGTCCGACATACCCGAAAGGACGGTCATGACGCCTTCCTTCGAGGCAATGTACCGCAGTGCCCAGGAAGCGATCGAACGGGAAGGATCGGCTGCGCGGAGGATTCCGGCCGGCTCATCGGGAAGGGAAGCAAGGCTTCCGCCGCGGACAGGCTCCATGACGATGATCGGGAGATCATGCTTGCGGACGACTTCGTACATCTCGCGTGCGCGGACTTTCTCGTTTTCCCAGTCAAAATAGTTGAGCTGAAGCTGAACAAACTCGATCTCGGGATGCTCGGAAAGTACCTTGTCAAGAAATTCGGGTGTCGAATGGCTGGAAAAACCGAAATGACGGATCTTGCCTTCGGCTTTTTTCTGCTTGCCCCAGTTCCAGCAGTCGTATTTGTTAAAGGTGTCGATATTTTCCGCTGTTACGTTGTGCAGCAGATAAAAGTCCAGATAATCGGTGCCGAGACGCTCCAGCGTTTCGTTAAAAATGCGTTCGACATCTTCCGGGCCGTTCATGTTCCACGTAGGGAGCTTGGAAGCGATGGTAAAGCTGTCGCGGGGATGGCGTTCAACCAGAGCCTTGCGGACGGCAACTTCAGAGCCGTTATAAACATAAGCTGTGTCGAAATAGGTAAATCCCTTCGAGAGAAAATCATCGACCATCACGCTGGTTTTTGCAATATCGATCTCGCCGTCCTCTCCGCGGGGAAGGCGCATCATGCCGAAGCCGAATTTGGAGTTGGATAAAAGTTTCATACTTTTTACCTGCCTTTCTATCTACAGATAGTTTGGAACCGATCAGAGCAGTTTTTTGCCGTCAGTTCTTTTACAACTCCTATCATACACCTTGAAGCACACTCAAAGTCAAGAGCTTTTTAAAAAATTAGTCAATTTTACTTAGAATATGTTTTTCAGCGGAAGCCATTTGGTCAGAATAAAACCGCCAGGTGTTTTTCCCGCTTTGCTTGGCGGCATAAAGAGCGTTGTCCGCTTTTTCCAACAGGACATCATAGTTTTGTCCGTCTTGTGGAGAGAGGGAAACGCCGATACTTCCGGAAAGGTGGATAGAAGCGGATCTTTCACCGTTTTCCCCGGTCTTGATATGGATTCCGGAAAAGATCTCGCAGAGCTGTCCTGCACGGCGGGAGAGCCCGTTTGCATCGAAATCTCCAGGAAGGACGATCAGAAATTCGTCGCCGCCGATCCGCCCGATCAGATCTTCCGGACGCATCCGCTTTTTGATCTGCTGTGCGATATGCCGGAGCACCTGATCGCCTGTTCCGTGGCCGTAGGTGTCGTTGATCTGCTTAAAATCGTCCAGATCAAGGAAAAAGAAGGCGAGCGGCTGACCCTCCGCGAGAAGAAGAGCGGCTTTTTCCTGAATCCCTGCGCGATTGAACAGGCCGGTCAGGGGATCGGTCATCGCTTCCGTCTGCCAGTGGCTTTCTTCCATATGGAACTGTTCAATATCGACCAGTTTTCCGTAGTAAGCGGCGATCTCTCCGTTTTCATACCGGGCGTAAAAATAGCCGTCGTACCAGCGCAGGCGCCCGTTGGAAGTGGAAAGGTGAAGCTCCATTTTTACGCGGGGCATCTCGGGTGTGAGCCGGAAGATCTGTCCGGTATGGTCGGTCAGAACCCGTGTATTCAGGTAATGGATCATCTCCTGACGGGCAAAATGACGTTCCGATTCGGAACAGTTGAAGGTTCGGCAGAAAGCGTCCGAAAGCCGGAGAATCTGTTCATGGCAGTTGTAATAAAAAACAAGCTCGCCCGAAAGGTTGGACAGCTGCATATAATCGTTGGATGCGATCGCGATCTGGCGCAGCTCCTCTTCAACGGCGATCTGCTGCTCCATCCGAACCGGAATATGCGGAAAGGACTTGGGCGGTTCGATCAGCCGTTCCCGGATCGATTCAAACGCTGCGATAAGCTCTTCCGAAAAGTAGATTCCGGCGCCGTCGAGGATGATTCGGTTCGCGTCATCGGCGCTGTATGCGCCTTTATAGATCCGGTTGTTGACCAGTGTATCGTATACGTCAGCCAGTCCCGCGGCCTGCGCGGCGATCGGGATCTCGTTTCCTTTCAGCCCGTTCGGATAGCCGCTTCCATTCCATCGCTCGTGGTGGGAGAGGGCGATTTGTGCGGCATCCAGAAGGATCCGGCTCCGACCGTCCGGGTTCATCCGGCAGAGAATATCGTAGCCCATAACGGTATGGCGGTGGATGATCTCGAGCTGTTTCGGGGTGAGCGGGCCCGGCTGCAATAGGATGTCGGAGGGAACAGCGATCTTTCCGATGTCGTGCATAGCGGCGGCGGTCGAAAGCTGGGCGATCCGGTGAGGCGTCAGCTCATACTTTACGGCCAGTTCGCTTAAAAGCATCCAGACGATCTGCCGCACCCGCCGGACATGGAAGCCGGGCTGATACCCGCGGAATTCCAAAAGCGCGCTCATGGTGTCGATAATCGCGTCAGCGTTCTGCTGATAGGACTGCCGGGTATCCATCAGCTGCTTAAAGGAATCGGCTTCCCGCATCGTCAGTTTTCGGCGGTTCCGGTCGCGGAGAACACAGCTTCTGACCCTCCGTCTGACCAGTTCGGGGACGAAAGGACGGATCAGGACGTCGTCGGCGCCCAGTTCCAGCGCGCGGGTAAAAAGTGTTTCCTGATGGGCGCTCATCATCATAAGAACCGGCATCGTATAGATGTCCAGTTCGCGGATCATGCCCGCCAGACGAAGCCCGAACGATTCTTCTGAGGTTCCGCCGAGCAAAACGCAGCAGATCTCCCGGCTATGTATTTTAAGAGCCTGAACGGCTTTCTCTTCGTTTTCTTTTTCGATAATGGTCCATTCGTTTTCAAGAATGTTTCGGATGACTTTCCGATCTTCAGGCGGTGCTGCGATAAGCAGGGTCGAACGTTCCTGAAAAGTCATAGGAATCCTCTCCTTTGCAGGTGGGAAAATAATATATATTCATTTTATTATATTGATTTTTACGTTTCAGGTCAATAGGCGGATGAAAAATAACGTTTCTTTTTAAAAAAACAGCCCTTTTTCGACAGAAAAAAGCCAAAAAAGACACAGGAAAGCAGGTGAAAATCTGCAATCCTGTGTCTTTGGGATCAGGAACGATGCCAGGTGGACGGAACAAAGAGCATCATCATCGGGAAGAGTTCCAAGCGTCCGAACAGCATTCCGAACGATAGGGCAATCTTGACCGGGGCGGAAAAGATGGCGAACGAGCCGAGCGGCCCGACCAGTTCAAGTCCCGGCCCGATATTGGAGATGCAGGCGAGCACGGCGGTCGCCGAGGTCACCATATCATAGCCGTCCAGCGAGGTGATTAAAAAGAGAACGGCAAAGAGCATAAAGAAGGCGGCGAGGAAAACCATGACTGCGTGGGCATCCTTTTTATCGACCGGATTATCATCGACCCGGATCGACTGGACGGCGTGGGGATGCAGGAGACGCCGCATATCCCGAACGATTGATTTGCAGGCGATCACAACGCGTGAGACCTTGACGCCGCCACCGGTGCTTCCGGCGCATCCGCCGATCACCATCAGCATTAAAAGGATCGCCTTGGAAAAGGTCGGCCATTCGTTGAAGTCGGCGGTCGAATAACCGGTCGTTGTGATGATCGAGCTGACCTGGAAGAAGGCGTAGCGGAGGCACTGTCCGGCACCATTCACGATGCCGGAAATGTTGACGGCGATCGCAAGGGTCGAGATCCCGATGATCCCGAGATACCAGTGAAGCTCCTCGCTCTTTAAAGCGGTGCGGACGTTTCCGATCAGGATCAGGTAATAAAGGTTGAAATTGATGCCGAAAAGCATCATAAAAACGCCGATTACAATGTCGAAATATGCCGAATCATAGGCGGCGACCGAGAAGGGCTTTATTGGAGAAGCCGCCGGTACCGGCCGTACCGAAGGCGTGGATCAGCGCGTCGTGGAGATTCATCCCGCCCGCCATCAGGAAAATGACCTCGATAACGGTCAGGGCAATATAGATCTTATAGAGCATCGCCGCGGTGTCCCGCATCCGGGGAACCAGCTTGGATTTGGTGGGGCCGGGAACCTCGGCGCGCATGATATGGACACTTCGGATGTCCGAGAGGGGCATGATTGCCATGACAAAGACGAGAACGCCCATGCCGCCGACCCAGTGGGTGAAGCTGCGCCAGAAAAGCATTCCCTGCGGAAGTGCTTCCACATCGGTCAGAATGGTCGAACCGGTCGTGGTAAAGCCGCTGACCGTTTCAAAGAAGGCGTCGGCAAAGTTCGGGATGCAGCCGGAGATCATAAAGGGGAGCGCCCCCATCACCGACATCAGGATCCACGAAAGCGCGACGATGACGAAGCCTTCGCGGGAGTAGATCCGGTCGTCGGTCTTGAGGGTAAGCATTCCCGTTCCGCCCACGATCCCCAGAATCCCGATCGGGATCAAAAAGGGGAGCGAATCCTCTCTTTTAATCAGCGCGACGATCATCGGGAGCAGCATCAGCGCTGCTTCGACTAAAAGCATCCGCGCGATCATCTTGAATACAGCTTTATAGTTCATACCGCGCCCGCCTCTCAGAGAATGTCCGAAAGGCTCTT
>JALEHK010000076.1 GCA_022770625.1 Oscillospiraceae bacterium
GCATTGTACAGGCAGTGACGCTTGTGGGCAGCGCGGCACTTTTAGCACTTGCGCATAACACAAGTCTGGTATGGTTTGCCTTCCCTGTTTCGGAGATTGCGATCTTCCTTTTGAGCATTGTTTTCCTTCGAGGTATACATATCCTGCTTGCCGAGGATAACGAGCTGAACCGCGAGATTGCCGTGGAGGTCCTGAACGCCTATGGCTTTGAGGTCGATACCGCCGAAAACGGCGTCATCGCCGTGGAAAAGGTTGTCGCCGCAGCGCCGGGACAGTACGATTTGATACTGATGGACGTGCAGATGCCCATTATGGACGGCTATACCGCCACCCACCGCATCCGCGAACTGGGAAACCCTGCCCTGGCGGGCATCCCCATTCTTGCCATGACGGCGAACGCCTTTGATGAGAGCCGTTGCAAGGCCCTGGAAAGCGGCATGAACGGTTTCCTGTCCAAGCCCATTGTGATTGCCGACCTTGTACAGGAGATGCACAAGATCCTGTAACGAAAAAACAAGGAGCTTATTCATCCAGAAAGTGGTGTGAAGCACTTTGTTACAGATGAGCGTCGATGATTTTGACAAACACGAGGCAACCAGCCATGAAGCAGATTACAAATAAAGAAATCGTAGAATACTGCGCGATGTTTTGCCGGTAAAATTGTGTAGATTAAGTAATAAGCCGCCCAAATCCAGCGCCAGCGTATGAAGCCCTTTGAGAGAGGAGAAATCTTTTCTCAAAGGGATTTTTTATAAATGACGGGAAAACCTGAATCTGCATTGCGCGTAAAGCTCTGCTCATAAAGATTGGTTGGAAATCCCATACAAATATTGTATAAAGTTCCATTGACAAAAGCGGCGGAGTTTTATATAATCTGACATGATCTGATAAAATGGGATAGCGAAAGCAAAATGGATTATTTGCTGAATAGACAGCGGAAGAAGGAATAAGCGTCATGACATTAAAAGAACTGGAAGTCGGGAAAAGTGCGGTGATCCAGACGGTCGGCGGCGAAGGTGTTTTGCGCCAGCACTTTTTGGATATGGGCGTCATCCCGGGCGCGGAAGTAACCGTCGTGAAACTCGCGCCGATGGGCGACCCGATGGAGCTTCAGATCCATGGGTATGAACTGACCCTGCGGCTGGCGGAAGCCGAGCAGATTGAAATCGAACCGATCGGGAAGCGGCGTAATGAGCATAGGCGGTCGGTCAAGGAACTTGGTTCGGAACATCCGGGTATCGGAGAAACCGGAAAGTTTCATTCAAAGGATGACGGAAACCCGCTTCCGGAGGGAACGACACTGACTTTTGCGTTGGTGGGTAACCAGAACTGCGGAAAAACCACCCTTTTTAATCAGCTGACTGGCTCCAATCAGCACGTCGGAAACTTTCCGGGCGTTACGGTTGACCGGAAAGACGGCGCGATCAAAGGACATCCCGAGACCGATGTGACCGACCTTCCGGGCATTTACTCCATGTCGCCCTACAGCAGTGAGGAAATCATCTCCCGGAATTTTGTGTTGGAAGAAAAGCCGAAGGCGATCATCAACATTCTGGACGCGACCAATATCGAACGGAATCTGTATCTGACGATGCAGCTGCTGGAGATGGATATCCCGATGGTCGTGGCACTGAACATGATGGACGAGGTGATCGGCAATCAGGGCTTTATCGATGTCAACGGGATGGAGGCGCTGCTCGGCGTACCGGTCATTCCGATCTCGGCGGCGAAAAACGAGGGCGTAGACGAGCTGATTAAACACGCGCTTCACATCGCCCAATATCAGGAGCATCCGCTTCAGCAGGATTTCTGTGATAAAAACGATCACGGAGGATCGGTGCACCGCTGTATTCATGCGGTCATTCATCTGATCGAAGATCATGCGGCGGCGGCAGGAATCCCGGTTCGTTTCGCGGCCACCAAGGCGATTGAGGGAGACTCGCTGATTTTGGAGCAGCTGAAACTGGAGCAGAACGAGAAGGAAATGCTGGAGCATATCGTGCAGCAGATGGAAGCGGAGCGCGGAGTCGATCGAAGCGCGGCCATCGCGGATATGCGGTTTGATTTTATCGAGCGGCTGTGTGAGCAGACGGTCGTAAAACCCAAAGAAAGCAGGGAACGGATCCGAAGCGAAAAGATCGACCGGATTTTGACCGGCAAATATACGGCGATCCCCTGCTTTATCGGGATCATGGTGCTGGTGTTTATTCTGACCTTCAACGTGATCGGAGCGGGGCTTCAGAAGCTTTTGGAGATGGGGATCAATCAGCTGGCCCATTGGACCGATTCGGCGCTGACAGCCGTGCACGTCAACGCGGCGGTGCACAGTCTGGTGATTGACGGTATTTTCAGCGGGGTCGGAAGCGTTTTGAGCTTTTTACCGATCATCGTAACCCTGTTTTTCTTCCTGTCTTTGATGGAGGACAGCGGATATATCGCAAGAGTCGCGTTCGTCATGGATAAGCTGCTGAGAAAGATCGGTCTTTCCGGACGAAGCATCGTGCCGATGTTGGTCGGGTTCGGATGTACGGTTCCGGCGGTCATGGCAACCCGCACGCTGACCAGTGAACGCGACCGGAAGATGACGATCCTGCTGACGCCGTTTATGAGCTGCAGCGCCAAACTCCCGATCTATGCGTTTTTTGTCAACGCGTTTTTCCCGAAGCGCGGCGGTCTGATTATGGCGGGGCTGTATCTGTTGGGGATCGTGATCGGGATTCTGATCGCGTTTCTTTATAAAGGGACGCTGTTTAAGGGAGAGCCGGTTCCGTTTGTCATGGAACTTCCGAACTATCGTCTGCCCGGGGCGAAAAACGTGACCCAGCTTTTGTGGGAAAAGGTGAAAGATTTCCTTCAGCGGGCGTTTTCGGTCATCTTTATCGCAACGATCGTGGTATGGTTCTTACAGAGCTTTGATCTGCATATGAATCTGGTCGCGGATTCGGCCGACAGCATCCTTGCGGCGCTGGCGGGGGTATTAGTGCCGATCTTCCGGCCGCTCGGCATGGGCGACTGGCGGATCTGCACCTCGCTGATCACCGGCTTTATCGCGAAAGAGAGCGTCGTATCGACGATGGAGATCCTGTTCGGCGGCAGTATCGAAACGATGATCGGTTCGCTGACGGCGGCTTCTATTCTGGTATTCAGCTTACTGTATACTCCGTGTGTGGCGGCGATCGCTTCCATCAAGCGGGAACTGGGCGTCAAATGGGCGGCCGGCGTTGTCGTGTGGCAGTGCGTGATCGCATGGGTCGCGGCGCTTGTGGTTCATTGGATCGGGATGTTGTTATAAAGCGCACCCACCGCAACTCCTGGTTGCTTGTTTTAGCGGCAGCTATAAGGTAGAATAAAAGCTGTGAAACAAGTTTTGCTGTGCAAAGCTCAACAAGGTAGGATTTAATGCTGCGGAGCGAAGCTTCGCGGACGCTACCGTGTTTGTCCTTAACGGACAAACACAATAATGTAGAATCAAATGCTGCGAAGCGAAGCTTCGCGGACGCTACCGAGTTTTGCTGTGCAAAACTCAACAAGGTAGGATTTAATGCTGCGAAGCAAAGCTCCGCGGACGCTACCGAGTTTTGCTGCGCAAAACTCAACAAGGTAGGATTTAATGCTGCGAAACAAGTTTCGCGGATACCGTATGGTAGAATACAAGCATACAGGAGGTGCGTTTATGAACACCAGAGAAGTCATCTATGAGCTTCGCCGGAAAAAAGGACTGTCGCAGGACGAGCTTGCGGAAAAGGTGTATGTGACCAGGCAGGCGGTTTCCAAGTGGGAGACCGGAGTTTCCCAAAGTTAAAGATACCACATCAATCCCACGCGGACTTTTGCTCAACCGATACAGCCGGAGGGCTGGATAACAAGAAAAGGCGGTATGCGCCCCGTGGAGGGGTAGC
>JALEHK010000003.1 GCA_022770625.1 Oscillospiraceae bacterium
GTGCAGCGGGTAGGCGGCTTTCTTGTCTTTTCCCAGCTTGCTCCCTACGACAGTATGAACTGACAGGTTCCAAGGGTCAGGTTTTACCTTCTCAACGCCGTCTTTTTTCAAAAAAGACTTTGTTCCCCTGCAATCATCGGACTTATTATAGCAGTTTTACAAGGGATTGTAAAGGGCGGTTATTACTCAAAAAAGTTTAGGATTGACCCCTTTTTAAAGGGGTCACAGGACTCAAAGGGACAGAGTCCCTTTGTTTGCACACATGGCCGATGCGGAAACTTTTTCACAACTTCCGAAGTGTTCTAATTTCTATTGTTCCGCGTTAGCGGAACCCAAAAAATAATCAAAAATAAGAGAAGCCTGCCATTCCATTTTCAATGGAATGGCAGGCTTTTTTTAGACAATATTTTGGGTCTTGCTGCGCAAGACAACTTAAACAGGAACACTTCGGAAGTTGTGAAAAAGAGTGAATATCGGTTTATCGTGCAAACAAAGGGCTTTGCCCTTTTGAAACCCACAAGCCCTTTTTTGAAGGGCTTGACCCCAAAATCTATTGACCGTTTTCGAAACTCCATGTTTTTCCTTTGCGTAGAGCAAAGGAAAATTATTTCACCTTTTTATTCAGAACTTCCTGAAGCGTATGCCAGCCGAGCACCGCACATTTGACGCGGGCGGGCATATGCGAAATATCCTTCAGTGCCGATGCTTCTTCCAGCTCATCCAGTTCCTCGTCGCTCGCCTCTCCCTTAATCATCCGGAAAAAGAGGTCGGCAAGTTTCAGCGCTTCCTCTTTCTTTTTTCCAATGACCATGCCGAGCATGATATCCGCCGAGGCCTGCGAGATCGCGCATCCGTCCCCGACAAACGCGCCGTCCGAAATCGTGTCCCCGTCCAGCTTGAGCTTGAGAAAAATATCGTCGCCGCAGCTGGGGTTGACCCCTTCCAGAACAATATCCGCGTCGGGAAGATCGTGCTTGAATTCCGGGCGCATATTGTGCTCGGTCAGAATCTCATTGTAAAAACTTCTATTCTCCATAACCCATCCTCCGGCGGACGCTCTCGACGCTGTTCAGGAAAGCATCGACCTCCGCCTCCGTATTATAAAACATCAGGCTTGCGCGGGTAGACGAACGAACGCCAAGATAGGTCAAAAGCGGCTGTGCGCAGTGATGACCGGCGCGGACATCGACCCCGTCCGACTCCAGAACGGCGCTTATATCGTGCGGATGAACATCATCGATCGTAAACGAAAGGATTCCGGTGTGCTCACTCGCCTTTTCCGAACCCATGACGTGGATATGCGGAATGGCCTGAAGCCCCCGGAGCGCCCGCTCGGTCAAAAGAAGCTCTCTCTCCTGCATCAGCGGGAACCCGGTTTCCTCGATATAACGGATCGCGGCGGCAAGTCCGACCGCACCGGCAGCGTTGACCGTGCCCGCTTCGAATTTATGCGGAACTTCGGCATAGACCGCGCCCTCGCGGGTGACCGAATCGATCATCTCTCCGCCGGTCAGAAAGGGCGGCATCTCTTCGAGAAGCTCTTTTCTGCCGTAGAGAACGCCGATTCCCATCGGCCCCATCAGCTTATGACCGGAAAACGCGAGGAAATCGACTCCGAGCGCAGTCACATCAATCGGCATATGCGGGCTGCTCTGAGCAGCGTCAAGAACAACGACCGCACCGGCGTTTCTGGCAGCGGCTACGATCTTATCGACCGGCGTCTCATGTCCCAGGACATTGGAAACATGAGTGACCGCGACCAGTCTCGTCTTGTCCGAAAAAGCGGCGTCGATCCGCTCCTGCGGAAGACTTCCGTCCGGCTCACATTCGAGGAAGCGGAGTTTTGCGCCGGTCTGTCTCGCGACCATCTGCCAGGGAAGGAGGTTGGAGTGGTGCTCCATGATCGAAACAACGATCTCGTCTCCCGCCTTGATATGAGAAAGGCCGTAGCTGTACGCGACCAGATTCAGGCTCTCGGTCGTATTCCGGGTAAAGATGATCTCTTCCGGATGAGCGGCGTGGATAAATTTCTGCGCCGCGACCCGCGAACGCTCATAGTCCTCGGTTGCCGCAACGCTTAACGGATAAAAACCGCGAAGGGGGTTGGCGTTATGGCAGCGGTAGAAATCCCGCTCGGCGTCCAGCACACACTGCGGACGCTGTGCAGTCGCGGCGTTGTCCAGATAAGCGGTCTTTTCATGGGTCAGAAGCGGAAATTCCGCCCGGATCTGCTCAATCGTTTTCAGCATTTCCAAGCACCTCCCCGATCCCGCGCTCTGCGATGGTCCGTGCTTCTTCGTTATCAAACGTTCCGCACAGCCGGTCGAGTTTGGCGCGGCTCATCAGTTTTTCCGCCTGCTCCCGTTCAATCCCGCGGGAAGCAAAGTAGAAGAGGATATCCTCGTCCAGTTCGCCGATCGTCGCGCCGTGGTTGCCCTGTACGTCCTCTTCCGCGCAGAGGATCAGCGGGATCGTCTGGTTCACGATCTCTTCGCCGAGAAGCAGGACGTTTTCCTGTTCGGTTCCGATCGAGCCGGACGAGCCGTTTTTGAAGTCGATCGTGCCGCGGAAGATCTTGGACGAACGATCCATCAGCGTACCGTCCGCGCGGATAAAGCTCTCGGTCTTTTTGCCGGCATGGTTGACGACATAGTTGCAGTCGAGCTTCTGCTCTCCGCGGGTCAGGTATCCGATCTCCGCCGAATAGCTGCTTCCGTCGCCGGTCAGATCGATGTGGCAGTCGGAATAGAGGTTGCCCTTACCGATCAAGAGCTGAGCCATCTCGATCCGGCCGTTTTCGCCGCAGACCCCGTGGATGTCCGAAAGGACGGTCGCGGGGGTACCGGGCATCTGGATCTGAATCAGGCGGATCTTTGCGTTTTTCTCCGCCTCCAGTTCCAGATGGAAGGCGAGCGTATTTTCGCCCTTTTCACATCCTAAAACGATCGTCAGCTCGCTTCCCTCTTCCGCACGGAAGAAGGCCTTTCCGGCGGTAAAGGGAGCCTCTCCCCCGCCGATATGAAGGGAAACGGTCTTTTTTTCGTCCTTTTTAGCCGCACCGTAGACGGAAGGAAGTCCATCCGCCGCAAAAATAAGCCCGGCGCCGCTTACAACCTCTGCGTCAAAGGGCTTTCCGCCCTCTTTGAGCGTCATCTCACAGGGAAGCGTTTCGTTTCCCCATTTCAGTTCGCTTCCGTTCATATGAAGCCGGTTCCAGGTCTTTGCGGGAAGCTGGCCGACCGCAACAGAAGTATATTCACTTACTTTTTCCATCAGATATTCCTCCTCTCCTTAACCGATGCTGCCCTTCATTTCCAGACGGATCAGGTTATTCATCTCGACCGCGTATTCCAGCGGGAGTTCCTTGGAAACGTTGTCGGCAAAACCGCTGACGATCAGCGCGCGCGCATCCTCTTCGCTCATGCCGCGGCTCATCAGATAGAAAACGGCCTCATCGCTGATCCGTCCGATCTGAGCCTCATGACCGACGTTGGCGCTCCGGCAGCGGATGTCCATCGCGGGGATCGTATCCGAACGGGAAACCGAGTCGAGCATCAGCGACTGGCAGGAGACCGAGGATTTGGCCTTTTCGGCGTCCTTGGTGACAACAACGCTGCTGCGGAAGGTGCTGATGCCGCCGTCCTTGGAGATCGAACGGGTGTTCATATACGAGCTGGTGTCGGGCGCGGCATGAACGACTTTCGCGCCGGTGTCAAGGTTCTGCCCCTTGCCGGCGAAGGTGATGCCGGTAAATTCCATCCGCGAGCCTTTCCCTTTGAGGATGCTCATCGGATAGAGGTAGGAAACGTGGGAGCCGAACGATCCCGATACCCATTCGATCGTGCCGCCCTCTTCAACGATCGCCCGCTTGGTGTTGAGGTTATACATATTCTTCGACCAGTTCTCGATCGTCGAATAGCGCAGCTTTGCGTTCTTGCCGACAAAAAGCTCGACGCAGCCGGCGTGGAGGTTGGCGACGTTATATTTCGGCGCGGAGCAGCCCTCGATAAAGTGGAGGTATGCCCCTTCCTCAACGATGATGAGGGTATGCTCAAACTGTCCGGCGCCGGGCGCATTCAGACGGAAATAGGACTGAAGCGGGATGGTAACCGAGACGCCCTTGGGAACGTAAACGAACGATCCGCCCGACCAGACCGCGCCGTGAAGGGCGGCAAACTTATGATCGTTGGGCTTGACCAGCTTCATGAAATGCTTCTGCACCATATCGGCGTATTCGCCCCGGAGCGCACTCTCCATATCGGTATAGACGACGCCCTGCGCCGCGACCTCTTCGCGGACGTTATGATAGACAAGCTCCGAGTCGTACTGCGCGCCGACGCCCGCAAGCGACTCCCGCTCCGCCTTCGGGATACCGAGCCGTTCAAAGGTATCCTTGATGTCCTTGGGGACTTCCGACCATTTGCCCTTCATGCCGGTGTTGGGGCGGACATAGGTAACGATGTTGTCCATGTCCAGTCCTTCGATCGACGGGCCCCAGTCGGGAACCTTCATCTCGTTGTAAATCTGGAGCGACTGCAAACGGAAATTCTGCATCCAGACCGGATCGTTTTTCTCTTTGGAAATTTTCTCGACGATCTCCGGCGTCAGCCCCGCCTGGAGCTTGAACGAGTCCTTTGACTCGTCTTTAATGTCATATATGCTTCTGTCGATATCTTCGACCTGACTTTTCTCCTTCATGCGTTTCTCCTTTCGGCTTACTGCGCGTCTTTCTCGTAGCCCGCAAAGCCTTCGCTGTTGACCTCGTCAACCAGGCTTCCGTCACCCGTGCGGACGATCTTTCCATCCACCATGATGTGGGTGTAATCGACATGGAGCGATTCAAGAATACGGGTCGAATGGGTGATAATCAGAAGGCTTCCGTCACAGGTTTTCTGATAGGCTTCGATGCCCTTGGAAACGGTGCGGACAGCATCGACGTCGAGTCCCGAGTCGGTCTCGTCGAGGATTGCAAGGCTGGGCTTGAGCATGAGCATCTGAAGGATCTCGGCTTTTTTCTTTTCGCCGCCCGAGAAGCCGACGTTTAAGTCGCGCTCGGCATAGGAAGGATCCATCTGAAGAAGCTCCATCGTTTTCGCAAGTTCCTTCTTGAAATCCCAAAGGCGGATTCTGCCGCCGGTACGCTGCTCGAGCGCCGAACGGATGAATGCAGAGAGGGTGATGCCGGGGACTTCGAGCGGATTCTGGAACGAAAGGAACATTCCCTTTCTCGCCCGCTCATAAACCGGCGTTCCGGTGATGTTTTCCTCGTTGAACCAGATTTCTCCGCCGGTCACGGTATACCGGGGATTTCCGACCAGCGCATAACCGAGCGTCGATTTACCGGTGCCGTTCGGGCCCATCAGGACGTGCGTCTCGCCCTTTCCGACCGAAAGATCGACGCCGTGCAGAATCTCTTTCTCATCCACGTTGACGAACAGGTTCTTTACGTCAAGCAGCTTTTTACTCATTTTATAATATCCTCCCTTTTTCCCGGAAAGGCTCTCACACCCAGACCGGTATCGACAGAAACGGTTTTCGGAAAGTACCTTTCCGCCCGTTCAGAAATCGTTTTTTATTACAGCTTTATTTTACTCCTATTTACCTACTATGTAAATAGGGAAAATGAGAAATTTTTTTCTTTTTCCGCTTCCAACTACGTCTATTTTGCCAATTTTATAAAAATAAAAGCACCCGCGGACAAAAAATTGCCCCTTTCCTTTCCGATTTCCGCTTTCGATTGACCTTCTTTTCGTTTTGTGTTATGATGATAAACAGAGTATTATCGCAATTTCAAGGAAAGGACGGCTTCCACAGGGAAGCTCTGGAAAATTCTATGCTGCTTTCATTACAGGATATCGGCGTTTCCTTTGCCGGAAACACGATCCTTGAACATATCAGCGGCGAGGTAAACGTTACCTCCCGCATCGGCCTGATCGGCGCCAACGGCGCGGGAAAATCCACCCTCCTCTCGATGATTACCGGCGAGCTGGAAAACGAGTGGGGCGAAATCACCCGCAAGCCCGGTATCCGCATCGGCTACCTCCACCAGAACAGCGGTCTGGAAGGAACCAACTCGATCCGTGCCGAAATGCGCACCGTTTTCGCGCCCGTCCTCGCCGCCCGTCAGAAAATGGACGATCTTCAGATCGAAATGGGACAATCCATCCCCGATTCGGACGAATATAAGGCGTTTGCCGCCGAATATGACCACGCCCTCGCGTTTTTTGAAGCAAACGACGGCTATATGATCGACGTCAAGATCCAGTCGATCCTGAACGGCATGGGCTTCGGCTCCCGCGACCCTGACACAAAAATTTCCACCCTCTCGGGCGGTGAAAAGACCCGCCTTGCTCTGGCCAAGCTCCTTCTTTCCGAGCCGGAGCTGCTGATTCTGGACGAGCCGACCAACCACCTCGACTTCAAGACGCTGCGCTGGCTGGAAGGACATCTGGCCGAGTACAAGGGCGCCGTCATCGTCGTTTCCCATGACCGGTATTTCCTCGACCAGACGGTGAGCGAGATCTGGGAGATCGAGTTCGGCTCGATGCGCGTTTTCCCCGGAAACTACTCCAAATATAAGCTGCTCAAGGCCGATCTGATGGCGCGCTGGGAAAAGGAATACCAAGCGCAGCAGGAAGAGATCGCCGACCTTGAGGATTACGTTGCCCGAAACCTTGTCCGCGCGACCACCTCCAAGAGCGCAAAATCCCGTGTCAAAAAGCTCGAACGAATGGAGCGGATCGAGCGCCCGCGGGAATACAACAAAGAGATGTTTCTCCATTTTTCCTACGATCGCGACCCGGTTAAGGACGTTTTGGTCGCAAAAGACCTCTCTTTGACGGTCGGTCAGGCGGATAAGCGCAAGCACCTTTTCGATCACCTCTCGTTTCAGATCGAACGGGGCGATAAAGTGGCCGTTATCGGTGAAAACGGTATCGGAAAGTCGTCTCTTTTAAAAGCGCTTCTCGGCCGGATCCGTTTCGACAGCGGCCGCTACCGCTGGGGCGATGAGACGAAGATCAGCTATTTTGATCAGGAAAACCGCCAGTTAAACCCCGAAAATACCGTAATTGAAGAGCTTTGGCAGCGTTATCCCGGAAAAACCGAGACCGAGATCCGAACCGAGCTTGGAAGGGTGCTGCTGATCGGCGAGGACGTCTACAAAAAAGTCAGTGTCCTTTCGGGCGGCGAACGGGCAAAACTCGCCTTCGCAATTCTGATGGCGGAGCGGGGAAACTTCCTGATGCTGGACGAACCGACCAACCACCTTGACCTCCGAAGCAAGGAGATCCTTGAGGACGCGCTCGCCGAGTTCCCCGGAACGATGCTTTTCGTTTCGCATGACCGATATCTGCTGCGGCGGGTTCCCGATAAGATCATCGAGATCTTCTCGGATCATGTCGAGGTTTTCCCCGGAAACTACGACTACTACATGGAAAAGCAGGAAGCAAAGGAACGCGCAGCCGCGGCCGCAGCAGCTTCCGCAGCGGCAGCAGCACCGCCTGCTCCCGCCGAGACCGCGCCTAAGGCCGGAACGGTCAGCTACAACCGCGGCAAGGAACAGCGCGCCGCTTCCGCAAAGATCCGCGCCCGGATCAAAGCGCTCGAAAAGCGGATGGAAGAAATTGACGAAGAAATTGCCGAGATCAACGCCGAAATGGCGGCGGAAGGACTCGATTACGAAAAACTTCAGGAACTTTGCGCCCGTCTCGAAGCCCTTCATACCGAACAGGATGAAGGAATGGAGGAATGGCTGGAGCTTTCGGAAGGCTGATTTTGAAGAAAGGAAACCGATATGGATAAAGTTTTGCTGCACACCTGCTGTGCGCCCTGCTCCCTCTCCTGCATCGACCCGCTCCGGGAGGAAGGGATCGAGCCGGTCGCTTTCTGGTACAATCCGAACATCCATCCTTGGAAGGAGTACGAAGCCCGCCGGAACTGCCTTTTGGACTACGCGCCGACCATCGGGATGGAGGTTTTGGTCGAAGAAAACTACGGACTGCGGGAATTTGTCAAAAACGTGGTCGAGGACATCGACGGCCGGTGCACCTACTGCTATGAACACCGGCTCGAGGAAACCGCGCGGTACGCCGCCGCGCATGGCTTTACCGGCTTTACGACCACTCTTCTTGCAAGCGTTTACCAGAAGCACGATCTGATTGCCGCCGCCGCCAAGCGGTTCGGAGAGATGTACGGCGTCGAATTTGTTTACCGCGATTTCCGTCCCAACTTCCGCGCCGGAAACCAGCGTGCGAGAGAGCTTGGCTTTTATATGCAGAAATACTGCGGATGCGTCTTTTCGGAGGCCGACCGCTACCAGAAACAGATTCAGCGGGACATCAAAAAATTTTCCGAAGAGGGAAAATAAGCATTTGTATCAAAAAGCGCTCTATTCCGGCTGTTTTCAGCAGAGAATAGAGCGCTTTTTTCACGTTTTGGCACGATTTGGACAGCAGATAGATAGAACAATCGTTCTTGAAATGTTCGAAAAAATATGCTATACTAGAAAGTAGAGGAAGAAGAAAAGTCGGCAGAGCAAAGTTTCCCCCGCTCTGCCGGCTCGTTTTTGATTCAGTCGTTGATATTGACCGTTTCCTCAGGTGTACCGTCGCAGTCCTCATCCAGCATGACCATATAGGTCTTTCTGGCGTCCACGTACAGCCGAACCTTTCCGACCCCCGATTCGGTCATCATGATCGAGTAGCAGGAGACGTCCGAGACCGTCTCGATTCCTTCAAAGATAAAGCTGCGCTGTTCGCTGCTTCCGTAGCGGCTGATGCAGAAATCGATCAGCGACCCGCTCATCAGTTCGCTGGCCGCGGTATATTCCTCTTCCGTCACGGTAAAGGAGTTCTCCGAATCGCCCTCGGATTCCTGATAGGTGACATTCACGTTTCCGCTTCCGTCCGACTCGACCTTATATTCCCCGGCGCGGACGAGCGAACCGGTATCATCCCACACATAGCTCGCCTGCGTATAATCGATCGCGCTTCCGCGTTCGTAGGTCGTGATCTGTTGGGTGTCGGCATTAGGCGTGGGGGCGGAATATTGTTCAAATCCGGGATAAGCGACAAAATTCCCCTCCGCCGGATCGTACAGCCAGAGATAATAATACGTGTTTACATTTCCGGACGATGCGCAGAGAAGGATATCCTCATAGCCGTCAAAGTTCATATCCCGCGCCAGCAGCGTCGAAGCGTCCGGAACGATGCCTTCGTTTCCGTCGTGGAAAAGGGTCTGCTGAATCTCGCCGTTATAGCCGATATAAAGCGCCTGACTGTCGGCGTAGGCGTACTGTCCGGTTTTCAGCGTCAGGACAAAATCCGCCGTTCCGTCCTCGGAGATCTGGGAAGCGTACTGAGCCGCCTGGGCAAGATTCTGCTGCTGCTCCGGCGTCAGGGATTCCTGAGTCGAGATATTGTTCCAGATGCTGTCCTCCGAAGCGGGCGTCAGCGTCCCGTCCGGGTAGTAAGAGTATAAAACGCCGCTCTCGGGATCGACCGCCAGCGCCGGTTCAAACGCGATCGCTTCGTCCCCCTCGCCGGTTTCGACAAGGATCGTATAGACGCTGAGTCCGTCGATCTCCTGAAGCTCATCCGACATCAGCGAAGCCCGGAAGGTACCGGACGCCGCGTTCTGCAAAAAGGTCTCGGCGCGGGTGAACGCTTCTTCCGGCGTCAGCGACGTCTGTGCGGAAACGGCGGGGCCTCGGATCTCTTCGACATCCGAATCGGTCTCACCGGCCTGACTGCATCCGGTGAGAAGAAGAGCGGATGCCAAGACCGCTGCGGCAAATTTTCTTTCGGGAGAGTGTATCGTAAAAAGTTTCATAAAATTCAGCTCCTGTGTGAAGGATACGCAGGTATCCTATGATAGTTGTATTATAACATACGACGGTGAAAATAGATAGGGAGATTTTTTGAATTTGTTTGGTTTCTATTATTTTGGGATTATTTTTTGGGTTCCGCTAACGCGGAACAATTTGGACAGGAACGTTTCGGAAGTTGTGAAAAAGCATAAGTATCGGTTTCGGGTGCAAATGAGGGGCTTTGCCCCTTCAATCCCCACAAGCCCTTTTTTGAAGGGCTTGACCCCAAAATCTATGGATCTGTTTCAGGAAAAAGTGAGCGCTGACGCGGGAGTTTGGGCGGTTTTCGAAACGGTCTACGCACACTCTCTCGTCCGTTTTTCCGACCACGCGGGAGTTTTTCGGTTCGGATTTGAGCGCAGAGCGAAAAGCCGAATTTTGTGCCAATGCCGTTCGGCACAAAAAGAAAAATCTCCATGTTTGAGCTTTGCGCAGAGCAAAGCGAAATGAGGGAGTCAAATTTTGTAAACATCTTGAAAAACGGTCGATTATAGAGTAAAATGGGTATAAAATAAAGAGAGTGGATGGTGTGTTTTTATGAAAATCGTATCCTTTAATATCCGCTGCGACATTCAGCCGAAGAGCGACGAAGAATTCCGGAAGATGATTTCCGAGCTTCCGGAGGGAACCATCGAAAAGGCCGGCCCGCAGGCCAAGCTGCGTTTCCCCAAGGGCGACGGGATCAACGCATGGGAATTCAGAAAAGAACTGATTATACCGAAGATCAAAAAAGAGCTTCCCGAGATCATCGGTTTTCAGGAGCTTCTCCCCCACATGGCGCGGTTTATGCGGGAAAATCTTCCCGAGTATACCTTTGTCGGGCACGGGCGGGATTCTGATTACGGCGGAGAGCGGCCGATGATCGCGGTACGAAACGACCTTGAGCTTCTTTCCTACCGTGCGTTCTGGCTTTCGCCGACGCCCGAGATCCCCGGCTCCCGTTTTGAGATCCAGAGCCAGTGCCCGAGAACCTGTGCGGTCGCGGAGGTCTATTTCCCGGAGGAAAAGATGATCGTGCGGATCTATGACACCCATCTTGACCACCTTTGCAGCGAGGCCAGAGAGGCCGGACTGCGGCAGCTTCTGGAAGTCATGAAAGAGGATCAGGAGCGAAAGCCGCTCCCCGTCCTGCTGATGGGCGACTTCAACGCCGCTCCCACCGACCCGGAGATGGCGCAGATCTACGGCGCGGCAGGGAAAGAACTGGGGCTTTCCGACATGACGCCGGACACCGGCATCACTTTCCACGGCTACGGAAATCCGGAGGACTCGATCAAGATCGACTATATCTTTGCAAGCGAACCGTTTATCCATGCGCATAAGGAAACCGTTCTCTGGAAGGACGAGGAAAACGGACGTTTCCTTTCTGACCATTACCCGGTCGAGGCCGACTTTACTTTCTGAAGGCAAAAGTTATAAAGGCGTCTTTTTTGAAGCCGATTTCGGACATTTTTTGACAGAATAGCGTCTAAAAATGAAATTTCGAAAGTTTTCCTTGCAAAATGGTTTTTGATATGCTAGAATAGGTGCAATGGATCAGGCAGACAGAACGACGGACATAAGGACAGAAAGACGGCTGTGCTGATCCGGCTCTCAATCAGAGAAAGAGAACAAAAGAAAGAGGGATTTATCCATGTACGCTGATTTACTCGATTCGATCGGTCTGATCTCGAAAACCGACCCCGATGTAGCGGACGCGATTGCCAAGGAGCTTGCGAGACAGCGCCGCAATATCGAACTGATCGCCAGTGAGAATATTGTCTCTCCCGCCGTCATGGCTGCGATGGGCAGCATCCTGACCAACAAATACGCCGAGGGTTATCCCGGAAGAAGATACTATGGCGGATGCCAGTGTGTCGATATTGTTGAGGACATTGCGAGAAAGCGTGCCTGCGAGCTGTTCGGCGCCGAGCACGCGAACGTTCAGCCTCATTCCGGCGCACAGGCGAACATTGCCGTTTACTTCGCTCTTCTTCAGCCCGGCGACACGATCATGGGCATGAATCTGGATGAGGGCGGACACCTGACCCACGGTTCTCCCGTCAATATGTCGGGCAAATACTTTAACGTTGTTTCTTACGGCGTTGATCCCGAGACCGGACGGATCGACTATGACAAGCTGATGGAGCTGGCGCTGGAACATAAGCCGAAGCTGATTGTTGCAGGCGCGTCCGCCTATCCGAGAACGATTGATTTCGCGAAATTCAGAGAGGTCGCGGACGCCTGCGGCGCGTATCTGATGGTGGACATGGCGCACATCGCCGGTCTGGTTGCGGCGGGGCTTCATCCGAACCCTGTTCCCTACGCGGACGTTGTCACCACGACGACCCACAAGACCCTTCGCGGCCCGCGCGGCGGCATGATTCTCTGCAAGGAGAGTCTTGCGAAGGCGATCGATAAGGCGATCTTCCCCGGCACACAGGGCGGCCCGCTGATGCACGTAATCGCCGGTAAGGCGGTCTGCCTTGGAGAAGCGCTCAAACCCGAGTTCAAGGAATACCAGAAGCAGATCATGCTCAACGCACAGGCGCTCGCAAACGGGCTGACTTCGCGCGGAATGGATCTGGTTTCGGGCGGCACCGACAACCACCTGCTGCTGCTTGACCTGAGAAGCATGGGCATTACCGGCAAGGAGCTTGAGCATAACCTGGATGAGGTTTATATCACCGCCAACAAGAACGCGATCCCGAACGATCCCCAGAAGCACACCATCACCTCCGGCGTCCGTCTCGGTACGCCTGCCGTCACGACCCGCGGCTTCAAGGAAGCGGATATGGAAGTCGTTGCCGACTGTATCTATAAGGTCGCGGCCGATTTTGATAGAAATCAGGATGAAGTTCGCGAGACGGTTACCAAACTCTGCGCGAAGTATCCGCTGTACGAGTGACTGTCTTTTTGCACCGACCGGCATTTTCTCAATCCCTTTTCGGGTTTCGAAAACCGCCCAAACTCCCGCGTCAGCGCTCACTTTTTCCTGAAACAGATCCATAGATTTTGGGGTCAAGCCCTTCAAAAAAGGGCTTGTGGGGATTGAAGGGGCAAAGCCCCTCATTTGTACATGGAACCGATGCGGAAATTTTTTCACAACTTCCGAAGTGTTCCTGTTTAAGTTGTCTTGCGCAGCAAGACCCAAAATATTGTCTTAAAAAGAGATGCCTGCCATTCCATTGAAAATGGAATGGCAGGCTTTTTTCAGAGGGGCGCTCTCTCTTGCAGAGCGCCCCTCTCTTTTCGGACAGTCCCCCGGACTGTCCGAAAATTCACACCCCGCAGAGCGCACTGCGTATAAGAGTTTCACTTTGCATAAAGCAAAGTGAAATGGGGATTTCGCTCATTGCGATGAGCGACCGAGGGCTTTGCCCTCTGGACACCCACAAGCCCTTTAAAAAGGGCTTGACCCTAAACTCTCTTGTCCGACTTTTCACCCACAAGGGGTCAATCCTAAACTTTTTGTTTATCAGTCGTTTCCGATCATTTCGACCTTAATAAGGTTGGTATTGCCGGAGACGCCGTTGGTCATGCCGCCGGTGATAACGATCTGATCGCCCGCCTTTAAGCCGAACGCTTTCTTCGCTTCCCTCGCCGCAACGTAAAAGAGAACGTCGGTCGAATTGAACCGCTCGACCATGACCGGAACGACGCCCCACGAAAGTCCGAGTTTATGCCAGGTCTTTTCATTGGTGGTGACGCCGAGAATCGGGCAGGGCGCTCGGAAGCGGGAAACCATCCGAACCGTTTTCCCGGAAAGGGAGCAGACAGCAATCGCGCTGGCGTGGATATCAATTGCCATGCCGCAGGTCGCGTGGGAGATCGCGTCGATGGTGTTCTTGATCTGGAAATGGCCGTCATGGAAGCGAACGGTATAGTCGATGTTTTTCTCGGTGCGGCGGGCAATCTTCGCCATCGCTTCGACCGCTTCGACCGGGTGTTCGCCGGCGGCCGTCTCGCCCGAAAGCATAATCGCGCTCGTTCCGTCGTAAACGGCGTTGGCTACGTCGGAGATTTCCGCGCGGGTCGGGCGGAGGTTATGGATCATCGATTCCAGCATCTCGGTCGCGGTAATAACCCGCTTTCCGAGCAGGCGGCATTTATAGATCAGCTCTTTCTGGATGCCGGGAAGTTCTTCGTAGGGGATCTCAACGCCCATATCGCCCCGCCCGATCATGATCCCGTCGCACTGGGCGCAGATCTCTTCGATGTTGTCGATACCGGCGCGGTTCTCAATCTTGGCGATCAGGTCGATATTTTCCCCGCCGCCGATCTCGTCCAGATAGTGATGGATGTCGATCAGATCCTGTGCGTTGGAAACAAAGGAGCAGGCGATAAAGTCCACGTCGTTTTCAACACCGAAGCGGATGTCCTCCTTGTCCTGATCGCTTAAATACTTCTGTTTGAGCACCTTTCCGGGGAAGGCCATACTCTTGCGGTTGGAAAGCTCGCCGCCGGAGAGAACGCGGCAGTTGATGTCGGAGCCGGAAATGCTCTCGACCTCAAAGCTCAAAAGCCCGTTATTGAGAAGGATCTTATCACCGGGATGAAGATCTTTGGCCATGCCCTTGTAGCTGACCGAAACGCGGTGTTCATCGCCTTCGACCTCCTCGGTCGTAAAGGTAAAGGGATCTCCGTTGTTTAGGAAAACCTTTCCGTCCTTAAAGGTACGGATACGGTACTCGGAGCCTTTGGTGTCCAGCAGAATCGCCAAAGGAAGATGGAGCTTTTCGCGGATCTTCTTGATAAGGTTGATCTTTTCCAGATGCTCGGCGTGGGTGCCGTGGGAAAAGTTCAGTCTCGCGACATTCATGCCGGCCTTACACATCCGGGTCAGCGTTTCTTCGTCCGAGCAGGCGGGGCCGAGGGTACATACGATCTTGTTTTTTCTCATAACGGATTCCATTCCTTTCCGATCATGCCGGGATTCAAGGGAAAACGGCTTTGTCAACGGGCCGGATTCCACCGGACGGGAGAAAATAACAGGCTTTTTCTGTTAAATCCATACCTTAGTCATGGAGCTTTGCTCCATAGCTAAATCGATACCTTTTTGAGTTTTGCGCGGCAAAACTCGATAGCGTCATGGAGCTTTGCTCCATAGCGTTCATTATAGCATAAAGCTGTGCAGATGAAAAGAGTTGTTTACGCGGAAATACGTCGCCGACAAGTTTTGGACAAAGATGATAAAATATGCCCCAAACGGGATAAAAGAAAACTCGACAGAAGGGTTTAACCGTGCTATACTAAAATAGATAAAACGTTATACTTAACAGGAGGTCTTTTTATGGCACTGATTCAGGCTGATTTTTTCTCCCCTTCGCTGATGCGGACGGTGACGATTAATGTAATCCTTCCGACCGATAAGATGGTTTTCCCGGGGATGCCGGTTCCCGAAAAGAAGCCGCTGAAAACCCTCTATCTTCTGCACGGGATCTTCGGCAACTATACCGACTGGGTGACTGGGACGAGACTTCAGGCGTGGGCGCAGGACAAGGGGCTTTGCGTTGTCATGCCGTCGGGCGAGAATCGGTTTTATGTGGACAATCCGGAGAGCGAAAACTATTACGGGAAGTTTATCGGAGAGGATCTGGTCAATTTCACCCGCGATACCTTCCGGCTTTCGGATAAGCGGGAGGACACCTTTATCGGCGGCCTTTCGATGGGCGGATACGGCGCGATCGTCAACGGACTCAAATACTCCGAGACCTTCGGACGGGTCGTTATGCTTTCAGCGGGGATGATCCTCGAACGAGTCCTCGCGTCCAAACCGGACGATCCGATGCCGACCCACCGCAGAGGATTTTATCAGAGCGTGTTCGGCGATCTGGATCAGCTTCGCGGGAGCGATAAGGACTATAAGGCGCTCGTTTTAAAGCTGAAAAAGGAAGGAAAGCCGATCCCGGAGATCTATATGTGCTGCGGAACCGAGGACTTTCTTTATGAGCCGAACTGCGACTACCGCGACTTTCTGATCGGAGAAGGGGTTTCGGTCACATGGGAGGAAGGCCCCGGAATTCACAACTGGACGTTCTGGGATACCTACATCAAAAAGGCGCTCGACTGGCTCCCGCTCGGAGAAGAAGTCAAGGGCATCGGAAGCGGAAATGTCCGCAAGCAGTAACTGAGCTTATCAGTAAAAAGGATACCGGAAAGTGTGCCAAAACATTTTCCGGTTTTTTCTGTTTATATGTAGAAATAGGAAGGATAAAATTGGAAAAATACGAATATCTTCCAAATTTTTATAGAAATCTTTATTGATATTCACAAAAACTCCATTGACTTTTTTACCCGGAAGTATTAAAGTAAAAATAATCTTGCGCTTAAACTGAGAATGTCCGGGAATCCTTATTTTTGTACTCCTTGGAACAGCGATCAGGAGTATACGGAACAGGGAACAGAGAGTTTTTTTTCCGCTCCGCCGGCGTAGAATAGAAAGGAATCAAAATATGATGGATGTAAAACAGCTTCACAAGCAGTACTGCCGCGAGGGTTTTAACTCGGACGGAGAACTGGTCAGCTTTGAACCGGTCTATGCTCCGAACTTCAACTTTGCCTATGACGTCATCGACGAGATCGCAAAGGCGGAGCCGAATCGCCGGGCAATGGCCTGGTGCAATGTCGCCGGCGAAAAGAGAACCTTTACCTTCGGCGAGATCAGCGAGTACGCTTCCCGTGCGGCGGCGATGTTCGCTTCCCGCGGGATCAAGAAGGGCGACCGGGTCATGCTTGTCCTCAAGCGTCACTATCAGTTCTGGTTCGCGATTCTCGGTCTGCATAAGCTGGGCGCGATCGCGATCCCCGCGACCCATCTTCTGATGGCCAAAGACTATGTCTACCGCTTTAAGAGCGCGGGCGTCAGCGCAATCGTTGCGACCGCTGAGGACGAGGTCTGTGAGCACGTTGAAGAGGCGATGAAGTCGTATGACGGCCTGCACAGCTGCTTTATCGTCCGCGGCGAGAGAGAGGGCTGGCTTTCGTTCGACCGGCTGATCGAAGAGACTGCTCCGATGACCGAACGGGTCGAGACGCTTGCGACCGACACCCTTCTTCTCTACTTCACCTCCGGAACGACCGGCTATCCCAAGATGGTCTGCCACGACCATACCTATCCGATCGCTCATATCGTGACCGCGAAATACTGGCACAACGTCGATCCGGACGGCCTGCATCTGACCGTTTCGGAGACCGGCTGGGCAAAATCCGTCTGGGGCAAGCTCTATGGTCAGTGGTTCATGGCGGCCGGGATCTTTGTCTATGACTTCGACAAATTTATTCCGTCCGACCTTCTCAGAAAGATTCAGGAATATAAGCTGACGACCTTCTGCGCACCGCCCACTATCTACCGCTTCCTGATTAAGGAAGGACTGGAAAACTATGACCTGTCTTCGCTTAAATATGTCACGACGGCAGGCGAGGCGCTCAACCCCGAAGTCTTTAAGCAGTTTGAGCAGAAAACCGGCCTTCGGATTCATGAGGCGTTCGGTCAGACCGAAACGACCGTTCTGATGGGCAACTTTATCGGTGCTAAAATGGAAAAGGTCGGCTCGCTCGGAAAAGCCTGCCCGCTTTACGATGTCGATATTGTTGACGAAAACGATCAGCCTGTTGCCCCCGGCAAGACCGGCGAGATCGTTGTCCGTACTCCGAACGGCGTTCATCCGATCGGTATGTTCCAGAAGTACTATGAGAGCGACGATCCCGACGCAGCCCGCACCGAGGATGTCTGGCACGACGGGTACTATCACACCTGCGATACTGCGTGGAGAGACGAGGACGGATTCTTCTGGTATGTCGGACGCATCGACGACGTTATCAAGTCCTCCGGCTACCGGATCGGGCCGTTCGAGATCGAAAGCGTCCTGATGGAGCTGCCGCAGGTTCTCGAATGCGGTGTCACCGGCGTTCCGGATCCGATCAGAGGCATGGTCGTCAAGGCAACGATCGTTCTCGCGAAGGGCTATGAACCTTCCGACGCGATGGCGAAGGAGATTCAGGATTACGTCAAGCATCAGACCGCTCCGTATAAGTATCCCCGCGTCATCGAGTTTGTCGATGAGCTGCCCAAGACGATCAGCGGCAAGATCCGCCGCGTCGAGCTGCGCAAATCCAAAGAAGAAAACAAATAAGCTTGAATAAAAAATGCCCGAAAGATCAGAAAACGATCCTTCGGGCGTTTCTTTTTGTTCCGGAAAAGGCGTTTTGGGAAGGCGGACGGATGGGAATCATTTAATGCAGGAAATGGTGGGAAATAAAGAAAAACAGCGGTGTTTTTATAAAAATCGCCCTTATTTTTGCAATATACGGGAAAATCACTTGCAAATGTTGGGAAGTGTGTTATAATAAACGCTGCGGAGCAAAGCTCCGCTACGCTATCGTATTTGTCCTTGGCGAACAAATACAATATGGTATTATAAACGCTGCGAAGCAAAGCTCCGCTACGCTGCCGTATTTGTCCTTGGCGGACAAATACAGTATGATATAATAGGTGAGGATTGTGAACAGGAGCTTTTTCCGCCCGTGGCGGACAGAGAGCTGTTCCACTAAATGGATCGTTCCTCTATGGAAAAACGGGAACGGAAAGGCAGAAACAGAAAAGACATGGATATTTTAGACAAGATTACACAGGCTCGGCCGACCTTCTCCAAAGGACAGAAACGGATCGCCGATTTTATCACCAGCCATACCGACAAGGCGGCGTTTATGACGGCGGCCAAGATGGGCGCGACCGTCGGCGTCAGCGAATCGACGGTTGTACGGTTTGCTTATGAACTGGGGTTCGGGGGATACCCGGAGCTTTCCCGTGCGCTTCAGCAGGTCATCAAGACTCAGCTCACCAGCGTTCAGCGGATCGCGGTCACGCAGGATCGGATCGGCGGCGGGGACGTTCTCGACAAGGTTTTGGGGTTTGATATTGACAAGATCCGCCATACCCTTGAGGAAATCTCCAAAGAGGACTTTAACCGGGCGGTGGACGCGATCGCGGGGGCGCGGACGATCTATGTAATCGGCGACCGGAGCGCCGGTTCACTCGCCAGATTTATCGACTATTATTTCGGGCTGATGTTTTCCAACGTCCGTCTGGTGCATACCTCGTCCACCAGTGAGCTTTATGAGCAGCTGGTTCGGATCAATGAGGACGACGTTCTGATCGGCATCAGCTTTCCCCGGTATTCGACCCTTACCGTCAAGGCCTGCCGGTTCGCGGCGGACGCCGGAGCGACGGTTATCGCAATCACCGACGGGGCAGGCTCTCCGCTTGCCAAGGTCGCGGGGATCCTTCTCGCGGCGAGAAGCGATATGACGTCGTTCGTCGATTCGCTCGTGGCGCCGTTCTCGGTCGTCAACGCGCTGATTGTCGCGGTCGGACTGCGCAAGGAAGAGGAGGTCACCCGTACCTTCAATCGTCTGGAGGAGATCTGGTCGGAGTATAACGTCTATCAGGGACCGGCTCCGGACGCCGGGATGCCGGGCAAGTAAAGGACGATGCCGGGCAAGTAAAGGACGATGCCCGCAAATAAATACAAGAAAACGACACGCAGAAACCGGAGAAGGTTTTTGCGTGTCGTTTACAAATGATCAAAAATCTTTTATCGTATAAAATTACATCTCGCCGTCTGCACCGGCATGGTAGAGTCGTTCGCTTTCGGTTACCCGGCGGGAGTCATAAACAAGCCAGGTGCCCTTCCATTCGGAACAGCGCAAAACCGCTCTTCTTTCCGGATCGGGGACGAAAAAGTCGGTATTGAAGGAAGGAGAAGCGAGCTCCGCAGTGCCTTCGATGCCGGAGAGAATCCGCTCGTCGTTTTCGATAAAGTCCTTCATCACGCTCTTGTCGATGGGGGAACCGTTGTGGGCGGGGCAGATGAAGTCGAACTCGTCGTAGTGGGCTTCCATCTTCTTCATGATGTTCAGGTGGTCTTTTACGGTGGCACCGATCTTTTCGTTGCCGTAGAAGATCAGAACCTGACCGACTTCGAGGTTGTCGCCGGTAAAGAGCAGACGGTTCTCGCGGTCAAGGAACATCAGGTCGCCGGGGCTGTGGCAGGGGGTTTCAAACACTTCGATATGACGGCCGCCGAGGTCGAATACATGGCCTTCGTGAATCGGGGTCGGCTCAAAATCGACAGGAACGGTCGGGAAATTCTTTTTGGTGTCTTCGATGCCGTTTTTTAGATCGACGATCGCTTCGGGGTGCATATAAACTTCGTCAAAAAATCCGTTGCAGAGGGTATGGTCGCAGTGGCCATGGGTATTGGTCGCCATCATCGGCTTATCGGTAATCGTCTCTAAATATTCGCGCAGGTTCGCGGGGTTCATACCGGTGTCGATGACGAGCGCTTTTTTCTCGCCGACCAGCAGATAGCAGCAACATACGGCGCCGATGTCAACGATCCAGGTGTTCGGAAAAATCTTTCTCGCACGATAGGGTTCATGTCTCATGGAAATACCTCCAGTTTTTTGCCGCAGCGCGGCAGATTTCCGTTTAGGATGCCTTTATTATATGATGATATGGAACAAAAGTCAATATTAAAATCCGGTGTTTCTGTGTTCATTTTTGGGCATGGTGAACAGGGAAGGAAGGGTGGAATTTTATGAAATACGATCTGCTGATTATCGGCGGGGGTGCCGCAGGAATGATGGCGGCGGTATGGGCCGGAAGGCTCGGAAAGAGTGTACGGCTGCTTGAACGGGGCGAAAAGACTGGAAGAAAGCTCCTCATCACCGGAAAGGGACGCTGCAATGTCACCAACAACTGCACGCCCGAGACGCTGATGCAGAATATACCGGAAAATCCGAGATTCCTCTATTCCGCGTTTTCCCGTTTTGACAGCGCGGACACGATGCGGTTTTTTGAGGAAGCGGGCGTTCCGCTCAAAACCGAACGGGGGGCGCGCGTATTTCCCCAGTCGGATCAGGCGGCAGACATCCGCGCGGCGCTAATGCGGGAGATGAAAAAGGCGGGCGTTGAGCTGATCGAAGCGAAGGCGGAGAAGCTGCTTATTGAGGACGGAAGAGCGGTCGGCGTGTTGGCGGACGGAAAAGAGTATCGGGCGGAAGCGGTGCTTCTCGCCTGCGGGGGCGCGTCCTATCCGGTCACCGGTTCGGACGGAAGCGGATACGATCTTGCGCGGCAGGCCGGACATACGATCGTCCCGCCCACGGCTTCGCTGATCCCGATGCTGACCGAGGAAAAAGACCCGCGGGATATGATGGGGCTTTCGCTGAAGAACGTGACGCTGAACGTTTATGAAAATGGGAAGGAGATCTACTCGGAGCTGGGGGAGATGCTTTTCACCCACTTCGGCGTCAGCGGTCCGCTCGTCCTTTCGGCGTCGGCGCATATCCGCTCGCTTGGAAAGAAAAAGTATACCCTTTCGATCGACCTCAAGCCGGGACTGACTCCCGAACAGCTGGACAAGCGGCTGCTCCGGGATTTTTCCGAGAACTTAAACCGCGACATCATCAACTCGCTCGGAGCGCTCCTTCCGCGCAAGCTGATCCCGGTCATTCTCCGGAAAGCGGGAATCCCGTTTGAGAAAAAGGTGCGGGACATCACCCGTGAGGAACGCGCAGCGCTTCTGACGCTGCTCAAAGGCTTCCCGCTCACCGTTTCGGGTTTCCGGCCGGTCGAGGAAGCGATTGTCACCCGCGGCGGGGTATCGGTCAAAGAGGTCGATCCGAAAACGATGGAGTCCAAGCTCTGTCCCGGACTTTATTTTGCGGGAGAGATCCTGGACGTAGACGGATATACCGGCGGATTTAATCTTCAGATTGCCTTTTCGACCGCTTATGTTGCGGCGGAGAGCGTATAAAGGAAGTGGGAAAAATGAAGAAGATCCTTCTTGGAACCGGAAACCGCAGAAAGGTTTCGTTTTTTGAAGAGATCCTGAACCGGGATGACGTTCATTTCCAGACCCTTTCCGATCTCAACATTCACAAGCTCCCTGATGAGGACGGAATGAGCCCGAAGGAGAACGCAATGAAAAAGGCGGCATTTTACGGGCAGTTTGCCGACCGGGTCATCTCTCAGGACGCAGGACTTTATTTTATCGATCTTCCGCTGGACGATCCGCGCCAGCCGGGGCTGTTTGTCCGCCGCGCGCCGGATGGACATGAGATGACCGACGAGGAGATGATCGCGCATTTTTCTTCGCTTGTTCATTCGCTCGGCGGAAAGGCGCGCGCCTGCTATCTGGACGGATGGGCCGTTTCGTTTCATCAGAAGGTTACGGGGTTCATGCAGCCGCTGGAGGAGCAGATGGCGTTTGCCTATCTGATGCTGGAAACGCCGCACAAGAACCGGCACCCCGGATGGCCGCTCGACAGTCTCTCGGCCGATTTTTCCGGAAGATACTGGATGGATCAGGGCGGACGGGGCGTCGATACGCCGGATACGCTTCTTCAGAAAAAACACGTTCGGGAAGAGCAGCGGCGGTTTCTGATCGAGGCGCTCGCGCTTGATGATAAAGGAAGGGAAGAAAATGGAGAGCCGTAATATCAAAGTCATCGCTCATATCCGTTCCGACTTTCCCGAAAAGTTCGGCATTCCCCGCCAGAGCGGGCTTGTTCCGAACCGCTCCCGGATCGTTTTTGAGCCGGAATACCGGGATAGGGAGGCACTTCGCGGGATCGAAGGGTACGATTATCTCTGGCTGATCTGGGAGTTTTCCGAAGCGGTTCGGGATCGCTGGTCGCCGACCGTCCGTCCGCCGAGACTGGGCGGGAACGTCCGGATGGGCGTATTTGCGACCCGTTCGCCCTTCCGTCCGAATCCGATCGGTCTTTCATCGGTGCGGCTTATTGGTATCGAGGAGACAGAGGAGGGGAATACCCTTCTGGTCGAAGGGGCGGATCTGATGGACGGTACGCCGATCTATGATATAAAGCCGTATGTTCCCTATGCTGACAGCCATCCCGATGCGCGGGGAGGATTTTCTGACTCCAAAACGCAGAAGGTGCAGGTATCGGTTCCGGAGCAGCTTCTGGAAAAGGTGCCGGCGGAAAAGCGGGAAGCGCTGATCGCCGTTCTGGCGCAGGATCCCCGCCCGTCTTATCAGCATGATCCCGATCGGGTATACGGAATGTCGTTTTCCGGGATGGAAATTCGGTTTACGGTCAGTGAGGAACGTTTAAGTGTCCTTTCGATCGAAGAAAAATGAACAAAAACGTCTCTTTTGGTTCCATTTCGGAGCAAAAGAGACGTTTTTTGATGGAAAGATTACAGGATGCAGAGGTCGGAGAGGATCACGCTTCCGCTCTCGACCGATACGCGGATCGTCTGGAACTGAGCAGCGGGAAGTGCGACCGCTTCCGAATCGGTCAGCGCTTCGGAAGGAGAAAGAGTGATCGTTTTCAGGAGCGTACTGCCGCTGTACAGCGAGAGGGTGCAGCTTTCGGAGGTGCGGTAACGGAGCGACACAGCAAGCCCCGCCTCGAGGCTGCGGCAGGTATAGGAAGCGTATTCGCCTTCATGCAGCACAAGCTGAAGATTCTCCCAGTCGGTATCCGGCTTCGGATGTCCGGCGACCGTTTCAAGGGTCGTGTAGCCGGGGGCAAAGACCATCTCCAGTCCGCAGCCCTGACGGTAGCCCGCTTCGTTTCCGTAGGGGTCAAAGCCCTTGTAAGCGCCCTCAGGGGCAAGGTCAAAGCCGACAGCGGGAACCAGCGCGCCCTTTTTGCGGAGGATGGCGGTGCTGTTCTGCGTATCGACGCGGCAGTTTTCAAACTTCAGGCATTCCAGATACCGGTCAAAGATCTCCTGAGATTCTTTGTAGCTGGGGCGGGCGGTGCCTTTGGAAACATAGTCGTTGATCTTTTCCCATCCCTCGGGAAGCGGATGGTTGACGACTGAGCAGGCGCCGGCTCCTTCGGCGTGCTTCCAGCTCCAGACGTTGTAGCCGATATGGTATTCCAGAAGCATCTCGTACTGTGCCGACATCCAGCGGTCGTTTCCGCCGGTCTCCGCCATCCAGACCGGAACGTTTAACCGGTTCGCACAGGCCAGAGCCGCAGAGATCCCAGCGTATTCAGGGCGCCTTGAATAGCAGTGGATGGTCAGAACCCAGTTGTGATATTCGGGGTCATAGTCCTCGTCAAAGATCGTGACGCGGTTGGTGAAGTGGTTCCCTTCGATAAAGAAGGCGTGGTTTTTATCATAGACGCGGCAGCGGCGGACGCAGTCGCGGTAGAACTGACGGAGTTTCGGAATGTATTTGTCGTTGGCGCTTCCCATAAAGTTGGAGAGGGGTTCGTTGACGATATTGTAGCCGCCAAGCCCTTCGTGATCGCCGAACCGGCGGGCAAACTCTTCCATCAGCCGGAGGGTGCGCTCATAGCTTTCCTCTTCCATGAACAGTCTCGGCTGATTGTCCAGTCCGTCGTCACAGGGAAGGCAGGACTGTCCGGCAACGGCGCCGTGCAGGTCGAGAATGCCGTAGATGTGATGAGCTTTGCACCAGTCGAGCACCCGGGCCAGCATCGAAAAGGCTTCTTCGACCCAGATGTATCCCGGCTCCTCTTCAAGGAAACACCGGGCGCTGATCGGAAGGCGAACCGAGTTGTAGCCCAGTTTTTCCATCAGGGCGATATCTTCCTCCGTCATATAGGCGTTCATCCACCGGATCCAGAAGTCGTGGGCATAGCGGCTTCCGCAGGTGTTCCGGATCACCTGCATCAGGCTTCTTCCGCGATCCATACCGGAAGCGGTGATGACGGCGTTCGGATCGGCCGCCATCTTGAAGTCGGTTTTGGCGCCGATCATAAAACCCTCGGGATTATTCCAGTTGCCTGCGCCCCATCCGCGGAGAAGAACCTCTTCGCCGCTTCCGTTGACTAAAATCTTTCCGTCGGCGTGCAAAAAGCCGTGCACCCGGCTGTTGTCGGTGGGATAACTCATAAAGAACACCTCTGTTTTGAAAATAAATAGTATGCGATTCTTATTCAGTATAATCTTTTTGGATGCAAAATGCAAGTGAGGATCGAAAAAATTATATCTTTTTATTTTTTTATGGGAATTTTTGACGAGAAAGGCAAAGTTTACAAATTTTTACTTTTCTGGCGGGGACGGATATGATAAAATAGTCTGTACAAGTTATGAAAATAAACGCCGAAAAGGCGATCCAACGGTTTATATAAAGATCAATCAGAAAGGGATGTACCATTATGGCAAGGAAACCGCAGAATCTGCTGTTGGTAACTGAGCACTACCCCTGCTCGAATCAGGAGAGCTTTTTGGAGACGGAGATTCCGTTTCTGACTAAATTTTTTAACGTCTATATCATCACCCGCGAAACCGATAAACAGATGCACCGGATCCTCCCGCAGGGGGTCGTTTTTACCCGTCCGGCTGAGCGGAGCGGCGCGTTCCGCCGCTGGCTGCTCCGGGTGCAGGCGCGGCTCAGCCACGCCTACCGGATCGAAAGACGGCAGGGGCACGAGGAAGGGCACTGGAATCATAAAACGGCGGCGCATACGCTGAACGCGCTTGTGGAGAGCGAGCTGATGCGGAAATATGTCCTCTCGCTTCCGGTGATGCAGGACGAGCGGCCGCTGGTCATCTATTCGGCAAACTTTAACGATTATCTCTACGGCTTAACCCGGATCAAGGAGATGGGGAAGGATATCCATGTCGCGGCGCGCTGCCACCGGGCGAATATGTTCGATCCCAAGACCGGCGAGCGCCGGGAAACGCTGAACTTTATCACCAACCAGAAGATCGACGCCGTTTATTTTACCTCGGAAGAGCGGCGGAAGATGTATGTCAACCATTTTACCGACGGAAGCGCGCCCGGAAAATACCGGGTCGCTCCGCTCGGCGTTCCGGGACCGGAGGTGCTGCTGGATCCGCCGGAAGGGGATTATCAGCTTCGGATCGTGACCTGTTCGCCGATCGAGGAGGATAAGCGCCTCCCGCTTTTGATCGAGGCGATGGCGAATATGAAGGCCGGGAGTCTGGAATGGGTGCACATCGGCGATGGTTCCAGGCGGGAAGAGGTGCTGAGGCTTGCACGCCGCAAGCTTGAAAACAAGCCCGGCATCAAATATGAATTTCTTGGGGACATGAACCTCGAAGAGCGCTATCATTATTACGCGACCCACAAGCTGGATGTTTTCCTTTCGGTCAGCAGCAGTGAGAGCGTTCCGTCGATGATGCTCGAAGCGATGGCCAACCATATTTTTGTCTGTGCGACGGCGGTAGACGGCGTGACCGATGTTGTGAGCAATGAGACGGGGCTTCTGATGCCGGAAAATCCGACGGTCGAACAACTGACCGCCTTCCTCGAAATGCTTTGCAGCATGGATAAGGACAAGTTCGACACCCGCGCGCAGATGGGATACGAGTGCTGGAGAGACTGGTTTAACGCCGATGAGAACTGCATGAGATTTGCGTCGGAACTGAGCGCGGTCGAAAATATCCAGCCGGAAGAGGAGACTGCGCCCGCTCACCGCACCTTTACCAGCTGGAAGCCGGAGGAAAAGGTCGAGGTCGAGCCGCCGAAGGAAGAGCCGTCCGCTTCGGAGAGCGGTCAAGCCGGCGAAAAGGCTTCCGAAGAGATGAACGCGGAAGGAAAAGCAGAGCCTGAAAAGAAAGCCGCTCCCGATCCCGACACGGAACCGGCGTCCGCAGAAAAGCAGGCTTCTGTAAAGAAGCAGGCTTCCGTAGAGAAGCCGGATTCCACAGAGAATCCGGCTGACAACGAAAATGCGGAACAGCCGGCGGAAGAAAAGCCCGCCGGGACGCAGTCAGAGAAAGCTGAAAACGCGTCTGCTGAGATTGAAAAAACGGCTGAGGAAGCGGCGGCGGAGCTTCTGGAAATGGTCGATAAGCTGGGCGAATAAGTCCGATTTTACCTGTATTTTTTACATTTTTTACAGATTTCTGTTTTTACCGGCATGAACTTCTGCAAGCCTCACTATAGCAGATCAATGAAGAGTATGTTATACTGAGTTCTAATGGGCTTTTGCGGGCTGTGCCTGTAACCTGACCCGGAATAATTCCTGCAATCTGGAGGATATACTATGGTAAAATCACTTGCGCAAAAGTTGCAGCGATCGCTGCTGCGCAGCTTTAAGATCTTGTTGGTACTGGTTTTGTTCCTGCTGTTTTATCTGCTGTTCGGTCTGACTGAGCCGGAGCTGTTCCGCCTTTCCCGGACGGCGGCGATTACGCTGATCTGCTTCCCGGTCATCTGTGTTCTGATGCTCAAGATCTACGGTGGCTTTCCGATCGGTATCAAAAAGACCAAGGAGATCGTCTATTCGGCGTCGATCGCGGTTTTTCTCGCCAATGCAGTCACCTATCTTCAGCTCGCGATCATGCGGGTCAATTTCCCGAACCGCAGCTATGTCAAGGACATCTTTACGCTGATCGGGATCTTCCTTTTACAGGTCATTACGATCAACCTTTTCGGCTACCTCGGAAACTATCTTTACTTCACCGTAAACCCTCCGGCAAAATGTCTCTTTATCTATGGGGACAGCGAAGGACTGCCGCAGCTGGTCGGGAAGGTCGCCAAGTACAAAAAGCAGTATAAGATCTGTCAGATGCTGGATATTCACTCGGCTGACGAGGAGACCCTTCATAAAACGATCCGTGCGCATGACTCCGTTTTCCTTTACGGACTCGGCGAAACGGAAAAGGCGCACGTCCTGGAATACTGCTACAAGCATAACCGGACGACCTATCTGACGCCCGAACTTTCCGATATTATCACCCGCTATTCCCATCAGGCCATCATCGACGATACGGTCGTTCTGGAATCGAGAGTATCGGGACTGACCTTTGAGCAGCGTCTGGTCAAGAGAGCGATGGACATCCTCATTTCCGGCGTAGGCCTCTTGATCGCAAGCCCGATCATGCTGGTCGAAGCGCTTGCCATCAAACTGGAGGATCACGGCCCTGTTTTCTTCCGTCAGCCCCGTGTCACCAAGGATGGAAAGACCTTTGAAGTGCTCAAGTTCCGGACGATGATCGTAGACGCGGATAAGAACAACAAGCGGCTCGCTTCTCAGGATGACGACCGAATCACCAAGGTCGGAAAGTTCCTGCGCAAGACCCGTATGGACGAGCTTCCTCAGTTTATCAACATCCTCAAAGGAGATATGTCGATCGTTGGCCCTCGTCCCGAGCAGGTCGAGATCACCGAAAAATATGTCGAAGTCCTTCCTGAGTTCAAGTACCGCTTGAAGGTCAAAGCCGGTCTGACCGGTCTGGCTCAGATCCAGGGCAAGTATAACACCACCCCTCGCGATAAGCTGATCTTTGACCTGATCTATATCGAGCAGTATTCGATCCTGCTCGATATCAAGCTGATCCTTCAGACGGTCAAGGTTCTCTTTAAATCCGACTCGACCGAAGGCGTTATCGGCGAGCTTCCCGAAGGATTTGACGAAATTCCGGGTCATCCTTCAGTAGAACATACCGAAAGCCAGAAATGATTGTTTTCAAAAGCCACCCCTTGATCGGTGGCTTTTGTGCTATTTGTTTTCTTTTTTTGCAAACGAAAGGAGATGCGCTGTGAACAGTCTCAGTTTATTGATTAAGCCTTCCTCCGGAAACTGCAATGTCCGCTGCCGGTACTGCTTTTACCATGATGAGCAGTGCAACCGCGAGACCTTTTCCTATGGATTTATGAGTGAGGAAACGCTCGAGATCCTGATCCAAAAGGCACTGGAAAGCGCGAAGGGAGAATGTTCCTTCGGCTTTCAGGGCGGAGAGCCGACCTTATCGGGGCTTCCTTTTTTCAGAAAGGCAGTCGAGCTGCAAAAGAAATATAACGTCCACCATACCCGGATCTCCAACGCGATCCAGACCAACGGTCTGTTGATCGATGATGAATGGGCGGAGTTTTTGGCGGAAAATCATTTTCTGGTCGGGCTGTCTCTGGACGGCACCAAGGATATCCATGACGCTAACCGGATCGATCCCGCCGGAAAGGGAACCTATGCGAAAGTTTTGCGGGCGGCGCAGATCCTGAAAAATCATGGAGTCGATTTTAACATTCTGACCGTCATAACGGGAAAAACAGCCGATTCGATCACGAAGATCTATAATTTTTACCGCCGATCAGGCTTCCTTTATCAGCAGTATATTCCCTGTCTCGATCCGATCGATTCGCCGCGCGGCAGTTCGCCCTATTCGCTGACGCCGGAAAAATACGCCCGGTTTTTGAAAACGCTGTTTGATCTGTGGTACCGCGACCTTCAGGCGGGACGGTTTATCTACATCCGGTATTTTGAAAACCTTTTGGGGATGATGCTGGGCGAACATCCGGAAAGCTGTGGACTGACCGGACGCTGCACCATCCAAAACGTCATTGAAGCGGACGGAAGCGTATATCCCTGTGACTTTTACTGTCTGGATGAATGGAAGCTGGGAGATATCCGCACCGATTCTTTTGAAGAGATGATGGAAAGCAAAAAGGCGGCGGATTTTCTCGCCGTCTCGGAGCTTCCGATGAAGGAATGCGGGGAATGCCGGTGGTACCCGGTCTGCCGGGGCGGCTGCCGGAGAGACAGAGAACCGGTAAGCGGGATGCTGCCCGCGGAGAATTATTTCTGTCCGGCGTTTGAGGAATTTTTCGATTATGCGATGCCGCGGCTGCGCGAGGTCGCCGGAAGGATCGCGAACGGACACCGCTATTTTTAAGAAAGCGAGGAATTTTTATGAGCAGCTTTCGCACGTTTGGCGGCCCGATCCTTGATTTCCTGACCGGGTACACAGAGTCGGGAATCTCACGCCTGCATATGCCGGGGCATAAGGGAAGAGCGCCCGAAGGGTACCCGGAGTTTCTGCGGGAGGCCGTCCCGTTCGACCTGACCGAGATCAAAGGGGCTGACGAGCTTTATGAGCCGGAAGGGATCATCGAAGCATCGGAAGAGAGAACCGCGGCGCTTTATCACGCGGGCGCCAGCTGTTATTCGGCGGGGGGATCGACCCTTTCGATCCTGACGATGGTAACGGCGGCTGTCCGGCGGTTCGGTCGGGAGATCATCGCCGTGCGCAATGCGCATCTTGCTTTTGTCAACGCCTGTGTCCATACCGACGCGGAGGTTCACTGGCTGGTTCCGGAGTACGATCGGGAGAGCGGGCTTTGCCTTCCGGCCAGCCGAGAGGAGATCGCAAAGATGATGGACGCCTTTCCGGGGGCGAAGATCGTTTATCTGACCAGCCCGGATTATTACGGCGTGCAGGCCGACGTCCGCCAGGTTGCGGAAGAGGTGCACAGCCGGGGCGGGATTCTGCTTGTGGACAATGCCCACGGCGCGCATCTGATCGCTTTTCCCGGCGTTCATCCGATGGAGGCGGGCGCGGACTTATGCTGTGACTCTCCGCATAAGACCCTTCCCGTTCTGACCGGCGGAAGCCTTTTGCAGGTGCGCGAAGGAATGGAGACGGTTTTCCCGAAGGCCTTTCTGAAGCGGATCATGACCCTTTACGGCTCGACAAGCCCCTCGTATCTGATTATGGCGTCGCTGGAAGCCGGGACGGTCTGGATGGAACAGGAAGGAAAGCAGGCGTTTTTGCGGCTGGCGGAACGGATAAAGGAACTGAGCGGGCACCTGACCGAAAAGGGCGTGCCGATCCTTTCGCGGGTCAGCGACTGTACCAAGCTCACGATCGACGCTTACCGGTGCGGCTATACGTCGGATGAACTGGCGGAGTTTTTGAGGGAAAACCGGATCGAGCCGGAGTTCTGCGGCGGGGGGAAGATCGTGCTGATGACCTCTCCGCAGAATACAGAGGAGGATTTCTCCCGGATTCTGCGGGTCGCAGACATCCTTTACCTGAAAAAGCCGATGGAGTATCCGGCGTTCGCGCTCAGACCCGTCCGGGCGGTTCCGCTTCGGGAAGCAGCGTTTTCTCCGTCCGAGGAGATCAGCGTGTCCGATGCGGTCGGACGGATCGCCGCCGAGAACCGGATCGCCTGCCCGCCCGGAATCCCGGTCGTGACGGCCGGTGAAAAAATCGGGGCGGATGAAAAGAAAATGCTGCTCGAGAGTGGTATTTTAAGGATAAATGTGATAGAATAGTAACAAGGCGGAATAGACGGTACTTTGTCTGTCGCATGAGTTTTAAGCTGAAAGGATGAGTAATATGAAACTGATTTTTGCGATCGTCAACAGCGATGATTCTTCTGCTGTATCGGCGGCGCTGACCAGGGGCGGCTTTTTTGTGACCAAGCTCGCTTCGACCGGCGGCTTTCTGATGTCGGGCAACACGACCTTTTTAATCTGTACGGAAGAGGAAAAGATCGATCAGGCCATCAGCATCATCGGTGAGCACTCCCGCAAACGCAAACAGCTCGTTTCCTCATCTGTGAATTTTGGACTGAATACCTATACGGCGCTTCCGGTCGAGGTGACCGTCGGCGGCGCAACGATCATCGTGACCGATGTTGAGCGGTTTGAAAAGATCTGATGGATTCGACGATCACCCGTTTTGACGATTTTATCGGAAACGCCCACCCTGTGAATGTTCTGAGGCGGGCCTCCCGGAAAGGCTCTTTATCTCTCGGACACGCCTATCTGCTGCACGGAACCGGCGGCACCGGGAAAAAGACGCTTGCCGCTTTAACGGCCGCCGCGCTCGTCTGTCAGGGAGAGGAGCGGCCGTGCGGGGAATGCCCGGCCTGTAAAAAGGCGTTCGGCGCGTTCGGTCATCCCGATATCCTCACCTTCCGCACGCCGGAGGGAAAGACCCAGTTCCCGGTCGAACTGATCCGGGAGATCCGCCGGCAGGCGTATGTCCTGCCCAACGAGTCGGAGAAAAAAGTCATTCTGATTGAAAACGCCGAGCAGATGAATACCGCGTCGGCCAATGCGCTTTTGAAGGTCTTGGAGGAGCCGCCGGAATATCTGGTGTTTCTGCTGACCTGCGACAATCTTTCGGCGCTTCCCGAAACGATCCCTTCCCGCTGCATCTGTCTCGAGACGCATGAGGTTCCGCTTCGCCGGGCGGAGCAGTGGCTTGTCCGCCGCTTCCCGGAGGAGTCCCCCGAACGGCTCTCCGGAGCGCTGATCTGCGGAAACGGAAACCTCGGGATGAGCCTTCGGTATCTGACCGATGAGGAAACGGAAAAGTGCTTTGCCGACGCGCTTGCGCTCTGCCGCGCGCTGGTTTCCGGAAAAGAATACGATCTTTTGAGCGTTCTTTCCGGCTATGAAGGCAGCCGGGGAAAGTTTTCGCTGCTGCTCCGGCTTATCGACAGGCTGATGGGACAGATCGCCCGAGCGGCTTTTATGCCCGATCAGCTGCTTCAGGCGGGCGGGCAGGAAATCGCGGCGCTCGCAGTGCGTCTGGCACCGGAAAAAACGGTGCGGATCCATCGGCTGATCGGGGAGATCGCGGATGCTCTGCGCGCGAATGTCTCCCTTTCGCTTTCGATCGCCGTTTTTTCCTCCCGTCTCAAGACGATCATGGAGGAATGAGCCGCTTATTTTTAACAGGATTTTCACATGGAAAGGAAACTGTATGACTGAAATCATTGGCATCCGGTTCAAAAACGCCGGAAAGACCTATTATTTTTCTCCCGGTCCGCATAAACTCGCTTCCGGCCAGCAGGTCGTTGTTGAAACGGCGCGCGGGATCGAATGCGGGAGCGTCGTGATCCCGAACCGAATGATGCCGGAGGAGCGGATCGTGATGCCGCTGAAAGAGATCATCCGTCCTGCCGACGAAAAGGATCTCCGGCAGCTTGAGGAAAACTGCGCCAAAGAAAAGGAAGCCTTCCGCGTCTGCCAGCAGAAGATCGCCGCCCATCACCTGGATATGCATCTGGTGGACGTCGAGTATACCTTCGGCGGCGGAAAGATCCTCTTTTATTTTACTGCTGATGGGCGGATCGACTTCCGAGAACTGGTCAAGGATCTGGCGGGGATTTTCCGCACCCGGATCGAACTGAGACAGATCGGCGTGCGGGATGAGTCGAAAATGTTGGGCGGACTGGGGATCTGCGGGCGTCCGTTTTGCTGCGCGACCTTTTTGGGCGATTTTCAGCCGGTTTCGATCAAGATGGCCAAGGAGCAGAACCTTTCCCTCAACCCGACCAAGATCTCCGGTACCTGCGGGCGGCTGATGTGCTGCCTGAAATACGAGCAGGAAGCCTATGAGGATCTGATCCGCACGACCCCCCGCGTCGGAAGCCCGGTTCAGACGCCGGAAGGAAACGGCGTTGTAACCGAGGTCAGCCTTTTAACCGGAATGCTCAAGATTCAGCTCGACCGCGAGGACGATAAATCACCTGTCTTTTATCGGAAGGACGAGGTCAAGTGGGGAAGGGATCTCAGCGGACGCGGTAAACGTCCGCGTGAAAACGCGCCCAAGACCGATCCAGCCGATAAAAAATCGGATGAAACGTGACCCTGATTTGAATTTTTTGGCAAACCACTTGCTTTTTCGTACCAAAACTGCTACAATAAAAGCAACACGATAAGGAGGTGTTTTTCCATGGCATATAAAATTTCTGATGAATGCATCGCTTGCGGTTCCTGTGCAGCAGAATGTCCTGTTGGCGCAATCTCTGAGGGCGACGGCAAATATGTAATCGACGCAGATACCTGCATCGAGTGCGGCACATGTGCAGGCGTATGTCCTGTTGGTGCTCCCCAGGCTGAATAATTTTATTATTCATCGCAAAATAAAACCCCTGTTTCTGCCGGAAAAGGCATAAACGGGGGTTTTTGTTGTCTATTGACAGAAGGGAAATTTCGGAATAGGGTAAAGACAGATTATTTATAAGGGGGCATCCGTATGAAATATCTGGCGCATATCGCTTCGGATGGGCGGGAACAGACGGTCAGGCAGCATCTGGAAGGAACGGCCTTGCTGGCTAAACGTTTCGCGTCTTCATTCGGCGGACAAGAAGATGGACGGCTGGCCGGGCAGCTTCATGATATCGGAAAGTACAGCCGGGCTTTTCAGAAACGCTTATTGGAAAACGGGCCGCGGGTGGATCATTCGACGGCCGGTGCGCAGGAGGCTTTTCATCTTAGAAACCTTCCGGTTGCTTTATCGGTTGCCGGACACCATGGCGGCATACCGGATCTTGGCAGCCCGCTTGATCCGAACGATGAACCGACCTTGCAGGGGCGGATGAAACGGGAAACGGAACCGTGTGATGCGTGGAAGCAGGAAATTCAGGTTCAGCCGAATGCTCTCCCTGCGTGGCTTTCCCGAAAAGACTCGCTTTCCATTGCCTTTTATACGCGGATGATCTATTCCTGTTTGGTTGATGCGGATTTTCAGGATACACAGGATTTTATCAACGGTACTCCGGCTCCGAGAGGAGAGGGCGAACCGCTGCACCGGCTGCTTCCCAAAGTGCGCCGACAAGCAGAAAAGTACCTTTCACAGGAAAAGAAGGATGTGGTTTCTCTTGCGCGCAACCGTGTCCTGCGTGACTGTATCGAAAAGGGAAAGACGTCAGCACAGGGGCTGTATACGCTGACGGTTCCGACCGGAGGCGGAAAGACCTTTGCTTCGCTTGCCTTTGCCATGGAACAGGCGGCAGCACAGGGAATGAAGCGGATCATCTATGTGATTCCGTATACTTCCATTATTGATCAGACCGCACGTATTTTTACCGATCTTCTCGGAGAGGAGAATGTACTGGCTCATTACTCGGGCGTGGACTATCAGCTGATCGAACCGGACGAAAAGGAAAACCCGCTTCTTTATCGAAAGCTGCTGGACAGCGAAAATTGGGATGCGCCGGTGATCGTTACGACCGCTGTACAGTTTTTTGAATCCATTTATTCCAATCGAAGCAGTCGATGCCGAAAACTGCACAATCTTGCGGAAAGCGTAATCATCTTTGACGAAGCGCAGACGATCCCGAATGATTACCTGCTGCCCTGTTTATCAGCCATTGGTCAGCTTGTCCGTTTTTACCGTACAACAGCGGTTCTCTGTACGGCGACCCAACCGGCTATTGCCCGGTTTGACAAGCAGCTGATGGGACTTCCGATTACCGAAATCGTCGGTGATTGTAGTGAACTTTATCAAACGCTGAAACGGACGGTGATCCGGGATCTCGGCAGCTGCACCAGGGAATCGCTTGGAAAAATGCTTGCGGAAAATGAGCAGATCCTTTGTGTTGTCAATAAACGGAAAACGGCTCAGGAACTTTATCAAATGCTGCCGGAAGAGGGAAGCTTTTGCCTGACGACTCTTCTCTGCCCGTTGGATCGAAAGCGGAAATTTGATGAGATCCGTACCCGGCTCAGTCAGGGTCTGCCCTGCCGGGTGGTATCGACTTCCCTGATTGAGGCAGGGGTTGATGTGGATTTTCCTTCAGCGTATCGGGAGGATTGCGGTTTGGATTCGCTTTTACAGACGGCAGGGCGCTGTAACCGGGAAGGGAAACGTCCGGCGGAGCAGAGTATCGTTTATCGCTTTTCTCTTGAAGGCGAAGAGGTTCCACAGATGCTTGCCAAAAATAAAAGTGCGCTTGAATATGCAGCGCGCGGCGGGAGAGATCTGTTTACGCCGGAAGCGGTTGAACGGTATTTTCATGAACTGTTTCAATTAAAGGAAGATGCTCTTGATAAAAAAGGAATCCTTTCGGCATTGTGCCCGGGAAAAGGAGGAAACGGTTTTGCCTTTGCATGGGTTTCCGAACAGTTTAAGCTGATCGAAACGCCGGTTCGGACGGTGTATCTTCCAATCGAAGAGGGAGAGGAACTTTGCAGAGAACTTCGAAACGGCGAAGGTGATCGACTGCTTTTGCGGAAGCTTGGACGATACAGTGTCGATTGCTATGAAAAACAGTTTGATTTACTGGATCAGGCCGGTGCACTTGAGCTGCTGCCGGATGGTTCGGCCATTCTGACCGATCTGACATGGTACAGCCGCGAGACTGGATTAAGCAATGAATCGGACGGCGGCGGATACGGCTTGTTTATCTAAGAAAAAAGTCGAAATCCATCAAAAATCATTCGCATTTAAATTTTATTCGTGCAACTTGTTGACTTTAGGCGGTTTGTGCTCTATACTTAATATAAGTCCTTTAACCATATAGAAAGGAGGTGATGTTGGTGTCGATACGAATTGAAGTCTGGGGAAAAGCCGCTTGCTTTACCCGGCCGGAGATGAAGGTCGAGCGGGTCAGCTACGATATGATGACTCCGTCCGCCGCCAGAGGTCTGGTAGAAGCGATCTACTGGCATCCGGGAATGAAGTATACGATCGATCGGATCTATCTGCTCAGTCCCATCAAGTTCACCAACATCCGCAGAAACGAGGTTAAAAGTACACTGCTTTCATCAAAGGCTTTCACAGCCGTGAAGGGCGGGGAAATGCCCGCTCTTTACACTCAGCAGGAGATTCAGCAGCGGGCTTCGATGATTTTAACAGACGTACATTATGTGATCGAGTGTCACTTTGACCTGACCGACAAGGCGGCGCCGGGAGATAATGCCGGAAAGTTTCAGGACATTCTCCGCCGCCGTCTGCGCAAAGGGCAGTGCTACCATACGCCCTGCTTCGGATGCCGGGAATTTCCGGCTAGCTTTCGTGAATGGCCGGGGGAAACGGTTCCGACGATCGGAACGACACAGGATCTCGGCTGGATGCTGTACGATCTGGATTATACCGATCCGGAAAATATCCGTCCGATCTTTTTCCGCGCCCGGCTGGAGAACGGGGTGCTTGATTGCAGAAACGCGGAGGTGGTTCGATGATCTTACAGGCGCTTACCGCGTATTATGAGGAACTTGCCTCTAAAGGAAAACTCCCTTCGCCCGGATGGGATCCGGCTTTCAAGGTCAGCTTTGCGCTTGAAGTCGGGGATGACGGAGCGCTACTGGATGTGGTTGACCTGCGTGAACCTGCCTCGACAGGAAAGAAAAAGACGTTGATGCCGAAATTCATGTCGGTGCCAGCACACCCGACTCGATCTTCCGGTGTGCTGGCTAATTTTTTATGTGACAATTCCGCTTATCTGCTCGGAGCGGTTGAAGATGAAAAGAAGGCGGGGCGGGCAAAACAATGTTTTGCGGCCTGTGCGGAGTTTCATCATAAGCTGCTGAATGGAGTGGATTGTCCGGCTGCAAGGGCCGTTCTCGCGTTTTTTGATCGTTGGGATCCAGACACCGCTTCTGTTCATCCGCTTTTGAAGGAAAAATGGCAGGATATTATTGGAAACAGCAATCTTGTCTTTTATTATGACTATCCGGACGGGCGGCACTCTGTAACGGAAGATCCCGCTTTTCGGGATGCGTGGAACAGAGAATATCATGCGGAGACGGATTCGGTCAAGACGCAATGCCTTGTGACTGGGCGGTATGCGGCTGTGGCACCGACTCATCCGCAGATAAAGGGCGTTGCCGGTGCGCAAAGCTCGGGCGCTGCGCTTGTTTCTTTTAATGCCCCTTCGTTTTGTTCTTACAATCATGTACAGGGAGAAAACGCTCCGGTAAGCGAGTACGGCGCATTTGCTTATACAACGGCGTTGAATACGCTTCTGGCTGATCGGAATCATTGCCAGCGGGTCGGGGATACAACGGTCGTTTGCTGGGCGGAAAACGCCGGGGAAGCCTACGCCGATCTGGGAATCGACGCGGTTTTCGGTGTTCCGGAAGAAAGCGGGATCCAGGAATCGGACGTGACGACGGCACTGAAGCTCCTTTCGGAAGGAAAAAACGCCGAATGGAACGGCGTGACTCTTCTTCCCGATCAGCATTTTTATTTTCTCGGTCTTTCTCCGAATGCGGCTCGTCTTTCCGTTCGTTTTTTCCTTCGGGATACGTTCGGCGGATTTGCCCGGCATATTCGTGAACACCGGCAGGCGCTTGAAATTGCAAAACCCGCTTACGAAAAGCGCGAAAGCCTTTCAGTCTGGCAGCTTGCGCGTGAAACGGTCAATCTGAAAGAACGGACGCCGACCCCTGCGCCTCAGCTTGCGGGCGATATTCTGCGGGCGGTGCTGACCGGCGGAATGTATCCCGCTACCCTGTTAAACGGTGTGACCCTTCGGATCCGTGCGGAGCGCGACATCACCTATGGCCGCGCCGCGATCATCAAAGCCTATTATCTGCGCCGTAAAGGCCTGATTCCTGAGGAGGTACTGACTGTGTATTTGAATGAAGAAAGCGATTATCAGCCCTATGTGCTCGGACGGCTCTTTGCTGTTCTGGAAGCCGTACAGAATGCGGCTAACCCGGAAATCAATACGACCATCCGTGAGCGCTATTTCAGCTCGGCCTGTGCGACGCCGGCGATCGTTTTTCCGACGCTGATCAAACTGTCGCAGAAGCATCTGCAAAAGCTGGGTGATAAGCAGAAGATTTATTATGATCGGCAGATCACTGAGCTGCTGAACAAGATGAATACGGCTTTTCCTGCAAGGCTGACGCTGACCGAACAGGGAGCTTTTGAGCTTGGATATTATCATCAGAAGCAAAAACGCTTTGAAAAGAAAGATAGAGAGGAAGAATAAAGATGTCTGAACCGATTAAAAACCGCTATGATTTTGTTGTCCTTTTTGATGTAGAAAACGGCAATCCCAACGGCGACCCCGATGCGGGCAATATGCCGCGCGTTGATCCGGAAACCGGATATGGGCTGGTGACCGACGTCTGTCTCAAGAGAAAGATCCGAAACTATATCGAGGATGTAAAAGAGGACGCGCCCGGCTATCGGATCTATATCAAAGATGGCGTTCCGCTTAACCGAAGCGATAACGAAGCTGTTCAGGCGCTTGGTATTACCGGAGACCTGAAATCGGCGAAAAAAAGCGATCCCGATATTGACCGGAAGCTGCGGGATTTTATGTGCGAAAACTTTTACGATATCCGTACCTTCGGCGCGGTCATGACCACCTTTGTCAAGGGCGCGCTCAACTGCGGTCAGGTTCGCGGCCCGGTTCAGCTGACTTTTGCCCGTTCGATCGACCCCGTTGTTCCGCAGGAGGTAACGATCACCCGTGTCGCCATTACAACAGAGGCCGACGCAGAGAAAAAAGGTACTGAGATGGGACGAAAGCATATCATCCCGTATGCACTTTATCGTGCCGAAGGATTTGTCTCTGCGAACCTCGCCCGTAAGAGCACCGGCTTTTCGGAAGAGGATCTGGAACTTTTATGGCAGGCGATCCTCAATATGTTTGAAAACGATCATTCGGCGGCTCGGGGAAAGATGGCGGTTCGCGATCTGATCATTTTCCGTCATGATTCCGAACTTGGGAACGCACCTTCTTATAAACTTTTTGACAGCGTTTTGGTCGAAAAGAAGGAGGGAGTCGACCTTCCGCGCAGTTATAAGGACTATCAGATCTGCGTATCGGATGACCTTCCCGAAGGCGTACATTGTGAACGACGGTCATGAGCTATGATCCGGATGACTGCCTGATGATTTCAGGACTCCAGCATTTTCACTTTTGCAAACGGCAGTGGGCGTTGATCCACATCGAGCAGCAATGGGCAGAAAATCTCAGAACTGTTGAAGGCAATATCCTTCATGAGCGTGCTCATGATGAGCAGTTTACCGAAAGCCGGGGCGATCTGTTTATTACCCGGGGTCTGCGGGTCTTTTCGCTTCGGCTCGGGCTGAACGGAGAATGCGATGTGGTCGAGTTTATCCGCGATGACAGCGGAATTTCTCTGCATGGACGGGAAGGAAGCTGGCGGCCTTATCCGGTCGAATATAAGCGCGGCCAGCCTAAAGAGGATGGCTGCGATGAGCTTCAGCTTTGTGCACAGGCAATCTGTCTGGAGGAGATGCTCTGCTGTGAGATCCCGGAAGGAGCGCTCTTTTACGGCGAGACGAAACGCCGCGTCCGTGTCCACTTTATCCCGGAACTTCGGAAAGAGGTCGAAGCGGATGCGGCGGAGATGCATGAGCTTTTCCGCCGCGGCTATACGCCCCGCGTTAAGCCGACAAAATCCTGCAACGCCTGTTCTTTACGGGAAATCTGTCTACCCCGAATGCCCGCTCCCGGTTCCGCAAAAGAATACATCCGCAGGAGCATGGAGGATATGAAATGAGAAAGCTGCTCAATACCCTTTTTGTTACGACGGAGGACGCCTATCTTTCGCTTGATGGTGAAAATGTGGTTGTCAGCCGTTCTCATCAGGAGCTTGGGCGTTTTCCGTTGCACGCGCTGGAAGGGATCATCACATTCGGTTATGCCGGCGCGTCTCCGGCTCTGATGGGCGGATGTGCAGAGCGGGGAGTGGCGCTGACTTTTTGTACTCCGCGGGGAAAGTTTCTTGCCCGATCGGTCGGGATGGAAAACGGAAATGTTCTTCTCCGCAGAAAACAGTATCGAATAGCGGATAACCCGGAGGAAAGCTGCCTGATCGCCCGGAACATGATCTATGGAAAGCTGTATAATGCGCGCTGGAGCATTGAACGGACAAAAAGAGATCATTCCATGCGGGTGGATGAGAAACGTCTGGAACTGGCCTCCGGGAAGATATGCGCACTTTTTCCGATTGTAGTGGGGGAAACGTCACTTGATTCGCTGAGAGGGGAAGAAGGAAGCGCCGCTCAGGCTTATTTTGATGTTTTTGATGAAATGATTCTGCAAAATAAAGAGAATTTTTTCTTCCATGAACGCAGCCGTCGTCCGCCGCTGGATCGAGTGAACGCGCTTCTGTCCTTTTCATACAGCCTTCTTGGAAACGACTGTGCGTCAGCGCTTGAGAGCGTTGGACTGGATGCTTATGTTGGTTTCATGCATCGCGACCGGCCGGGAAGAATCTCGTTGGGCTTGGATCTGATGGAAGAACTGCGTCCCTGTCTGGCAGACAGATTTGTGCTGACACTGATCAATAACCGTGTGATCCGTCCGGAAGATTTTATACCGACCGGAAGCGGTGCGGTACTGCTGACCGATACCGGTCGGAAAAAATTTCTCCAAAGCTGGCAGGAGCGAAAACGGGATCCTATTACCCATCCGTATCTGAAGGAAAAGATCCCGTGGGGCTTGGTGCCGTATATTCAGGCACTGCTTCTTGCGCGCTTTTTGCGGGGCGATCTGGATGCATATCCGCCGTTTCTCTGGAAGTGAGGGAAAGATCATGATGGTGCTGATCACTTATGATGTAAATACTGAAGATGCGAACGGAAGGAAACGTCTCCGCCGGATCGCTAAGCAATGTGTCAATTACGGTCAGCGTGTTCAGAATTCAGTTTTTGAGTGCCTGCTCGACCCTGCACAATGTAAAGAACTTCAGCATCAGCTTCTTACCATTATGGATGAAGAAAAAGACAGTTTGAGATTCTATTATCTCGGCAATCAATATCACACCCGTATCGAACATTTTGGTGCGAAGAGCGGGTATGACGCAGAAGGGACTCTGATAATTTGAATGCGAAGGGGAAGTGCACAGCATTTTCCTGACAGGTTCGCACTTGATTTATTGCCCAAAACGATCTATAATTAAAAATAGAAGCGTTTCTTTTCGGATTTTTTTATCAAATTCGTAAAAGTGATGCTTCAAAGCAGAAATAGCGGCTTAAAAACCGTCATTTTTGCTGTCACGCCCCACACGGGGCGTGTGGATTGAAATATCTCAAGTTTACTGATTTTTGCGTTGATCGCCGGTCACGCCCCATACGGGGCGTGTGGATTGAAATAAACGGAAATGTGAACACGTAGCCGGGTTTATAGTCACGCCCCACACGGGGCGTGTGGATTGAAATAGGATCACGGACGACCGCTGCGCAGACTGGGCCGGTCACGCCCCACACGGGGCGTGTGGATTGAAATTACCATCAGTCTGGGCTTTTCGTCACCGAGTCATTTTTCGCGGGTGTTCCATAAATATGCGGGCTGCAATCCCGGCGAATACCGGGAACGGTATAACTGATATCAGATGGATAGAAAAAGCGTATATCCGCCTTTTGAGGGCAGACATACGCTTTTTGGCTGTTATTTTTCGAGCATCGGCTTTAAATACTGACCGGTATAGGACTGCGGAAGAGCCGCGATCTCTTCCGGTGTGCCGCAGCCGACGATCGTTCCGCCGCGGTCGCCGCCTTCCGGGCCGAGATCGATGATATAATCGGCTGTTTTGATGACATCGAGATTGTGTTCAATAACAACGACGGTATTGCCCTGATCGGTCAATTGCTGCAAGACCCCGATCAGCATATGCACATCATAAGTGTGCAGGCCGGTCGTCGGTTCATCGAGAATATAAACCGTTTTCCCGGTTCCTCTTCTGGAAAGCTCGGTCGCAAGCTTGACCCGCTGCGCCTCGCCGCCCGAAAGGGTGGTGGCAGGCTGGCCGAGCGTCAGATACCCAAGTCCGACCTGATAAAGCGTCTCGATCTTGCGCTTGATCTTGGGAAGGCTGTCAAAAAAGATGAGCGCTTCCTCGACTGTCATGTCCAGAACATCGCTGATGCTCTTTCCCTTGTACTTGACTTCGAGCGTTTCGCGGTTGTACCGCTTTCCTTTACAGACCTCACAGGGCACAAAGATGTCCGGTAAAAAATGCATCTCGATCTTCAAAATCCCATCGCCCTCACAGGATTCACAGCGCCCGCCCTTTACGTTAAAGGAGAACCGTCCGGAATCATACCCCCGCATCTTTGCATCGGGCGTCGAAGCAAAGAGCGCGCGGATGTCGGTAAAGACGCCGGTATAGGTCGCAGCGTTGGAGCGGGGAGTGCGGCCGATCGGGGACTGGTCGATGTTGATAACCTTGTCCACCTGCTCGATTCCTTCCAGCCCGTCCATCGCACCCGGCCGGACGCGGGCGGTCGAAAGCTGCTGCGCGAGCGCTTTGTAAAGAAGCTCGTTGACAAGGCTCGACTTACCGCTTCCCGAAACGCCGGTGACACAGGTGAAAACTCCGAGCGGAAAGCGCACGTCGATGTTTTTGAGGTTGTTCTGTCTGGCACCTTTGACTGTAAGAAATCCGCCGTTTCCTTTTCTCCGGGTGGCGGGGACTTCGATCTTCCGCTCGCCCGAAAGATATTTTCCGGTCATCGAGCGGGGAGAGGCGATGATATCGGACAGGCTGCCCTGTGCAACGATCTCTCCGCCGTGAACCCCCGCGCCCGGCCCGACGTCTACGATATAGTCGGCGGCGCGGATGGTGTCCTCGTCGTGCTCTACGACAATCAGCGTGTTTCCGAGATCGCGGAGCCGTTTCAAGGTCGCAAGGAGCTTATCGTTGTCCCGCTGATGCAGGCCGATCGACGGCTCGTCGAGGATATAAAGGACGCCGACCAGACTCGAACCGATCTGGGTCGCGAGACGGATCCGCTGGCTCTCGCCGCCCGAAAGGGTCGCCGATGCACGCGAAAGGGTCAGGTATTCCAGCCCGACCGACTGCAAAAATCCGAGACGCGCCCGGATCTCCTTGAGAATTTGTTCGGCGATCATCGCTTCCCGCGGGCTGAGCTTCAGACCGTCCAGAAAATGAAGGGCATCCGTTACCGACATTTTGCAGAAGTCGCTGATGTTGACGCCGCCGACCGTAACGGCCAGATATTCCGGCTTGAGTCTCCGTCCGTGGCATTCGGGGCAGAGAACACTCGACATGACCTGAGTGATCTCGTCCCGCACCCAGTTCGACTGGGTTTCGCGGAAACGGCGCTCGAGATTGTTGACGATCCCTTCAAATTCGGTGTCATAGGTTCCGGTTCCGTATTCCTTCTGTCGAACCATATGGATCCGTTCGCCGTCGGTTCCAAAAAGGATCGCGCGGCGCTGCGCTTCGGTCAGCTCTTTCCACGGCGTGTCCAGTGTAAAGCCGTAGTGCGCCGCCAGCGCTTCATAGTACATCTGTGCGATCGTACCCGAGTCGCCGATATACCAGCCGGAAGCCTTGATCGCGCCCTGGCGGATCGAGAGGTTGGTATTGGGAACGATCATGTCCGGGTCAACCTTCATAAAGGTGCCCAGTCCGGTGCATTTCGGGCAGGCGCCCTGAGGATTGTTGAAAGAGAACATTCTCGGCTCGAGTTCTCCGACCGAGATACCGTGCTCCGGACAGGCGTACGACTGGGAAAAGGTCAGATCCTCCCCATTTACATCGGCGATCATCAGCCCCTCTCCGAGATTCAGCGCCGTCTCAATCGAATCGGTCAGCCGCGATCGAATCGATTCGGAAACGGTGATTCGGTCAACGATGATCTCGATATGGTGCTTTTTGTTTTTTTCCAGCTTGATCTCTTCTGAAAGGTCGTAGAGATTCCCGTCTACCCGCACCCGTACAAAGCCGCTCTTACGGGCGGATTCAAACGCCTTGGCGTGTTCGCCCTTTCTTCCGCGCACGACCGGCGCTAAGATCTGAACGCGGGTGCGTTCGGGATAGGAAAGGATCTGATCGACCATCTGATCGACCGACTGCTGCTTGATCTCCCGTCCGCAGACCGGACAATGGGGAACGCCGATCCGCGCGTATAAAAGCCGCAGATAGTCATAAATCTCGGTGACCGTTCCGACAGTCGAACGGGGGTTTTTGCTGGTGGTTTTCTGGTCGATCGAAATAGCGGGCGAAAGGCCTTCAATCGAGTCCACGTCAGGCTTTTCCATCTGTCCCAAAAACATCCGCGCATAAGAGGAAAGACTTTCGACATATCGTCTCTGCCCATCGGCGTAGATCGTGTCGAAAGCAAGCGACGATTTTCCCGAACCGGAAAGACCGGTAAAGACAACCAGCTTATCTCTCGGGATGGTCAGATCAACATTCTTCAGGTTATGTTCCCGCGCGCCCTTAATGATAATTTCGTTCATACACACTTCTCCTGTGATACGCGTATCCGTTGAAAAAGGAAGGGCTGTGCCAACGACAGTCCTCTTTATTCAATAGTTTATCCGAACAAATGTTAAATGTCAAGAGAGCGGCGGGAAAAAAGCGAGAGATTTCTTCCTCATAAATGGTTCTTTTGGTAGCCGGTCGGGGAAAAGCCGGTCGGTTCACGGAACTTTTTGGAAAAATAGCTCGGGCTTTTAAGTCCGCAGCAAAGCGATGCCTCGGTAACGGTATATTTCTCTTCTTTTGGCTCAGTCCTTTTTTCCCTCAGGAACAGACGCCGGTTCCATGGGCGCGATCTGGTCGATAAAATCCTCGATCGAATTGAGATAGATGGTAAGCGCCTCATTTCCGCTCCGGTAGATCTCGTGCTTGGAAGCAGGGATGGTAATGGTGCGGGCATGGGGGATCTTTGCGGCAAACGCCCGGATCTCGCTGCTGACGACAAAGGTATCCTTCTGTGCGATGTAAAAGACGCAGGGAATATCGATCCCTTTTGCGCCTTCTTTTCCGGTCAGTTCCCGGCAGACTCCGACCGTCTCCCGAAGCCATTTATAGCTGGCGCCATTATTGCGGTAGCAGACGTTGTTCCGTCGGACGCCGGAATACCAGTCAAACCGTGCCCGTGAGGTTGCGGCGCTCTGCTCAAAACTCTCTTCCGGGTCATAGATCTTGTGGACAAAGACCATCTTTTCCCCTTGTCCGAAACGGATCGCGGTTTTGGCGATCGCGTTTGCGACCCCGAGCGGAAGCCCGCCGGTCTGGGCGCGGATCATCGGAGCGTTAAAAATAGCGCCGCTGATGACGCCGGGGTGCTGCTTTAAGTAGCAGGCACCGATCGCGCCGCCCATCGAATGAGCGTACAGAAGATAAGGACCGTTTCCTTTTTTCATGAGGATCTCGGTAATGATCCCATGAAGATCATCCACATAATCATAAAACCGGTCAGCATCGGTCGTCGAGGGGTCTTTGACCGCGCGGTAGGAGTGACCGTGTCCGCGGTGATCGACGGTGCAGACATTCAGACCCATCTGCCGGAAATAATAGACCATCTCGATAAACTTAAAGCCGCTTTCGATAAAACCGTGGGAGATGATGATGCTTCCCCGCGCATCGGGGCAGGAATAATAATCCCAGCGGATCGGATGTCCGGGTGAGACCTCAAGCGTTCCGCTTTCGTGAAACGGCTTCAGACCGGGAACGATCATCTGGTTCATAACGGTTGCATATCCTTTTTCGGGAATCAGAGTATAACGAGCCATCAGGGGCGTCCTCCTTTTTGGATCATAACGATCTTCCTATTCTATTATCATTATAATCAAAACCGCCGGTTCAGTCCAGTAGAATTTGTAAACGATTGCAGAACCGGGGGCTGATCGGGGTTTGTTTATGGTTGATCCATGAGTCGTAAAAAGATGCAAAGCAGCTAAGTAAAATTAGCATTCAATTGTGCTGAGTGCCAATTTATGGCTAAAAGGTGAAAATAGTACTATAAAATGCCCCAAAACATCGAAATTTGTTTAATATAAAGACATTTTTTCATCACACAGCCATAAACTTGGACTGGCATAATAAAAGCTGTAAACGAAAGGAACTTCTCCGGAAGAGCCGCTTTAAGGTGGCCGTAGGGCGCCTTAAAGCATTCCTTCCGGATGGCTTTCCAAAGTTTTTGGAAAACAATATAGATAGGAGAAATCAATATGGATAACAACTATCAGAACAACATGAATACCCCCACCGGACATGAATCCCAGCAGAATGCCGCTCCCCAGGCGGGCGCCTTTACCCAGCAGTATCAGGCGAATGGGCAGAATACCGGTTCTGCTCAGAATGATCCTCAGGGTGCGCCGGTAAACGGTGCGCCCGAAACCGAGCCGAAACAGCCGAAGCCGAAAAAGAAGATGCCTCTCTGGCTGACCCGCACCATCTTTGCAGTCGTCATTGCGGCTCTTGCAGTCGGCGGCGGTTATACCGGCGCTTCGCTCGCTTATCAGAAGGTTGACCGCGTCGTTGTCGAACGGGTCACCACGAGCGACAACGCTTCCACCTCTGCCGCAACGACCGACGGTTCGCTGACCGCCGTTGAGATTGCCGCCAAGACCGAACCGAGCGTCGTTTCGATTACGACCGAACGGATGACCACCTCCAGCTACTGGTTCGGCTCTCAGGTCGAGTCGGGCGCAGGAAGCGGCGTTGTGATCAGTGAGGATGGCTATATCCTGACCTGCGACCACGTTATTGAAGGCGCAGATACCATCAAGGTTCAGCTCTCCGATGGAACCGTTTATGACGGCACGGTCGTCGGCCAGTACCCCGAAAACGATATCGCCGTTGTCAAAATCGATGCGACCGGACTGACGGCCGCTGAGATTGCCGACAGCGATCAGGTTATTCAGGGCGAGACGGTTTATGCCGTCGGCAACCCCGAGGGCCGCTTCAGCGGTTCGATCTCGGACGGTCTGATCTCCGCAACCAGCCGCGATATTTCGATGCAGCTGACGGTTTACGATAAGGACAGCAGTTCGAATGACAACAGTCAGGGTCAGCAGAAGGGCGGAAACTCCTACTATAACTACTGGAACTCGATCTTCGGAGGCGGTACAAGCTCTGATTCCTCGATCATTCAGACTGTGCTCAACGTATTCCAGACCTCGGCTCCCGTAAGCCCCGGCAACTCGGGCGGCGGACTCTTTAACGCCCGCGGACAGCTGATCGGTATCGTCAATGCGAAGTCCTCCGACTCTTCCGCAGAAGGCCTTGGCTTTGCAATTCCTTCCAACAAGGCAATGGAGATTGCGAACTCACTGATCTCGACCGGCAGCTATACCGCGCCCGATACGAGCGATTCCTCTTCCGATACTTCTTCGGACAGCAATGTCCAGCAGACCACCAACAAGGCGATCCTCGGGATTCAGGTTCAGTCGCTGACCGGTCAGCAGGCCGCTCAGTATAACATGGCCGGCGGCGTATACATCACCGCGATTACCGAAAAGTCTACCGAAGAGGCCGGACTTGCGGTCGGCGACCGTCTGATCAGCGTCGATGGCGTGATCGTCAACACCTCGTCGGATGTTACCGGGTATCTTGCCGATAAGAACCCGGGCGATGTGGTAACGGTCGCGGTCGAAAGAGACGGAAAGATGGTCTCGGTTGAGGTTACGCTGGTTGAGAATGCGTCTGCGTCCGAAAGCAGCAACGGTTGATCATTCATCCTTCCTATAAAAAAGCGCTCCGTCCGGCGGAAAACCGGATGGAGCGCTTTTATGTTGTTCTGAGTCATCAAACGGTCAAACGGTTCCCGGGCGGTTTTTTTCCATCTCGGTCTGCTGAAGCCGTTCGGCGCGCCGGTGCTTGTAGATTACGATCCCGGCAATACCGATCCCGGCAAGCGTCAGCACCGGATCGCGCAGTAAGAATACTACGGTAATCAGCCAGCAGGAAAAGGTAACGATCGTCCGGTGGCTGTGGGATGGGATGCGGACAAGAACCGAGAAGAAGATGTAAAAGGCGGCGAGCAGGACCGCCGGCCGAAAGTCGGGCAGGAGTCCCAACAGCACCCCGAAGGAGACTGCGATCGCCTTTCCGCCCTTTCCGCCGTAAAAACAGCTCCATGCGTGCCCGATGACCGGAGCGATGAGCACAAGCGCAAATCCCGGACAGGCGGGGGAAAGGTATTCCTTGGCGCAGAAAACCGGAAGCATCCCCTTTGCAAGGTCGCACAGCAACACCAATATCCCGCAGGGAATCCCTGCCTTCATAAAGGCGTTTGCGGCGCCGGGGTTATGGTCGTCCGCGTTTTCGGTGACATCGATATGACAAAGCCAGAGCGGAAGAAAATAGGCGCTTAAAAAGCTCCCCGAAAGATACCCAAGCGTACTGAAAAAGAGAGTCTGCCGCCACTGGGAAAGTCCCATCGGCATCAGGTTGGAAAAAATTCCGATCATTTTCCTGTCACAGCCCTTTCGGTAAATTCCGCAATCCGGACAGCGGGATTTTCGGGAATGAGCCTTGCCTGTGCCTTCCGCATCCGCTGCGCGTTTTCCGAAATGAGCAGCTTTAATCCCCGCTCGATCCGCTGATCGTCGTCCGCCCCCTGACAGGCCGCGCGCCCCTTGAGGAAGAACCGGCGGTTTGCATCCTCACACTGCGAGATCGCCGGAAGCAGAACGGTCGGAATCCGGCAGAGCGCCGCTTCGGTTGTCGAAAGCCCGCCGGGTTTGGTGAAGAGAAGGTCGCAGGCCTTCATATACTTCGCCGTCTCGGTCAGATACCCGAAAACAGTGATTCGCCGGTCGATCTGCGCAAAAAGCTCCAGCCGTGCGCGAAGCTCTTCATTTTTCCCGCATACCACGATCAGCCGGGTCTGTGCGTCGGTCTTTCTGCGCAGCTTCATCACCAGCTGTTCGATATTTCCGGCGCCCATGCTCCCGCCCATCAGCAGGATATACTTTTCTTCCGGCGAAAATCCGAGCGCCTTTCTGATCTCCTCCCGTTCCTTGGCAGACGGTGGGAAAAAGGCTTCGGGTGCGGGAATCCCGGCGCAGAACAGCTTCTCTTCCGAAACGCCCCGCCTTACGAAATCCGCTCCGCTTTGTACATCCGGTACTACGTACCAGTCGCAGTCGGTCTCCTCCCAGAACGGGATCGAGACATGGTCGGTCGCAACGGCGATCGTTGGCGGTAGGGAGATCCCCTGTCTTTTCAGAGCGGTCATCGTTTCGGCGGGATAAAGATGCGGCATCAAAACGGCATCGAACCTTTCCGAAAGGATCAGCTTCCCGAGTGCGTCGGCCAGTCTGCCGCTGTTCGCGTAATAAACGGGGGACTGGATATGAAGCTGGTGGAAAAGAGTGCCCACGCCGCGTCCGATTCCGTAAACAGCGCGGAAAAGGGCGGGCGAGCGGGTGACAGTATTCATATAAAGCCCGCAGATCAGCTTATCGACCTGCTTCCCGGCAAGCCCCAAATACTGGTTGAGAAAAACAGTAGTATGCCCCCGTCTTTCAAGCGCCTGCGCAAGCCCAAGCCCGGCGTCGTTATGACCGCCTCCGGTGCCGCAGGAAAGAATCAGCGCTTTCATAACATCGACTCCTTTCTGTAAGCTTGTGAAAAATCGAGTGGTTCCACCCTCAGTGTACACGTTCTTTTTAGTAAAGTCAATAGAACAATCGATGAAAAAAGCGCCGGCTCCTTTGTAAAAAGAGCGGCGCTTTCACGTTTTTGGTTATTCGGAAAGCCGGTCGATCAAAACCCGGCGGGCTTCCTCTGCATCCGTAAAGAGGTTTTCGTGTCCGAGAAGATACCGCGCGGCATCTTCCCATTCTTTTTCGGAATATTCCTCTGTGGGGATCGCACGGAGGATCTTGATCAGCTGCTTTCGGTTTTCCGTGAGATGGAGATTGGAAAGGTAACCGCATCCAACTGCTTCCGTCAACAGGTCAAGAAGTCCCGCTTGGGAAGATAGGATCATGATTGTACACCCCTTTCCGCGTCAAAAATCAGACTTTTTGGAGCTGTATTCTCATTTCCGCAATCCGGTATGGAAATGTTAAAAATACGGCTGTTCTGACCATGTTTCCATTTTGTTTTTATTATACACTACCTGTTTCAAAAAGTCTAGCTTTTCGTTCGCTTTATACAATTAAAATATATTTTCTTGATTTTCATTATTTAACTTTTCTTTGCTTCCGCCGTTTGCCCAACGGAGAAAGGTGCTCTGGGAAACACCAAGTTGTTCCGCCGCTTCCCGCGAGGAAATATTCCCTTCCTGCCATAGAAAAAGGAGATCGGAAAACGCTTCCGGGCGGGGCGGTTGAAATCCCGTCCGGATTGGCGGTCGATGTAGATCTGACCGGATGGGATGGAAAGTCTGCTGAGCGCGATCAGCTGCCGGTCCTCACATTGTTCTCTGGTCGATACCCGTACATAGCCGTATAGCTTTTGCATGATGATCCTCCTGTCATTTTGCGTGAAATAGTATCTGTCATCATTATAAAGCCCATTCTACATCCCGGAAACCGGCGGATTTTCATTGAAAGGCTTGTAACTTGCTCTGTCATTTGATAAAATAATGCTGTGAAACAAGTTTCACGGACGCTACCGTAAGGTAGAATAAATGCTGTGGAGCAAAGCTCCACGAACGCTACCGAGTTTTGCTTTGCAAAACTCAATAAGGTAAAATAAGTGCTGTGGAGCAAGGTGAAATTTAAGATAAAAAGAAAAAGCCCTGCAAGAAAGGAATGAAAATAAAAATGAAAAGACAGGATTATATCAGCTGGGATCAGTATTTCATGGGCGTTGCGCTTCTGGCCGCCCGCCGGAGCAAGGACCCGAGTACACAGGTCGGTGCCTGTATTGTCAGCCGCGACAACATCATCCTCTCGACCGGCTACAATGGCTTTCCGTCCGGCTGCTCGGACGATGAATATCCGTGGGCGAGGGAAGGGGCAGACGGTGAGACCAAGTACCCCTATGTGGTTCACGCCGAGCTGAACGCGATCCTGAACTCCGGCGGCCGGAGCCTTCATGACGCGCGGATCTATGTCGCTCTTTTTCCCTGCAACGAATGCGCCAAAGCGATCATCCAGTCGGGGATCCGCGAGGTTGTTTACCTTTCGGATAAATACGCGGGAACACCGACCTATCTGGCTTCCCGCCGGATGCTCCGCTCAGCGGGTGTTGCGGTACGCCAGCTGAAGCCCGATCAGAAAGAGATCACCCTTTCCTTTGAACCCTAAGAAAGAAGAATGATGATGAAGCTGAATGAAAAGCGGATACTGGACACCTTTTTCGCCATCACGGCGCTTGATTCCCCGAGCTATCATGAGCGGAAGATCGCGGAATACCTGAAAAAAGCCTACGCCGAGCTGGAGATTCCGCTGGAAGAGGATTCCTGCGCCCGTATCTTCGGCGGCGATACCGGAAACCTTTTCGGGCGCTTAAACGGAACGCTCCCCGGTGCGCCGATCCTCTTTTCGGGGCATATGGACACCGTCGAGCCTTCCTGCGGAAAGGTTCCTGTCCTCCATACGGACGGAAAAATTACCTCCGACGGAACGACTGTTCTCGGCGCGGACGACGTTTCCTGCCTGACGGCAATTCTCGAGGCGGTGCGTTACCTGAAGGAGACCGGAACCCCTCACCGCGATCTCGAGCTGATGTTCTCGGTTGCCGAGGAGCATTTTTCCGAAGGCTCTCGCCGCTTTGATTATACAAAGCTCCGCTCGAAGATGGGCTACGTTTTCGATCTGTCGGCCGATATGGGTGCCGCTGCCCTCAAGGCCCCCGGAAGCGTCCACTTCTGGCTGACCGTCCACGGAAAGGCGGCTCATTCCGGCTTCAACCCTGAGGACGGAATCCATGCGATTTCGATCGCGGCGGACGCGATTTCCCAGCTCACCTTCGGTCATACCGACCCGATCACGATCGTCAATATTGGCACCATCCACGGCGGCCGCATGACCAATATCATCCCCGAACGCTGTGAGATGGAAGGGGAGATCCGCTCCTATAAGGACGTTCGGATTCAGGAAGAGCTGGATCATATCGTAGAGGTATTCCGCGCATCGGCTGAAAAATTCGGCGGAAGCATCGAAGAACGGCACGAATGGTGCTATAAAGCGCTGGATACGCCGGAGGATAGCGAGGTTGTCCATTTCTACCGCCGCGCCTGCGAAAAGACTGGCCTTCCCTGTACACTCACCGGAACCTTCGGTATGAGCGACTGCAACCACCTCCCCCAGAACGGAATCGAAGGGATCGTCGTCTCGTCGGCCATGTGGAACTGTCACTCGATCGCGGAGTACACGACTGAGGAAGCACTGATCCGTCTGACCGAGCTGGTGATCACCCTGATGACACAGGAATGACCCGAGAGGAGACATTATTTATCTGACTGTCAGTAGTCAATATATAAAAATGACCGTCGGATACGCAGTTCTCTACAGACTGCGTATCCGACGGTTTTTCAAAAATATGGATTGTTATAAAAAATAAAAGAGACAGCCGTCCCTTAGCTGGCCCTTCTTTCGAAGTCCGCTATAGTGAGATGGGGAACCCCGTCTCGGACGTTACTGTCTCTTTTCTATGGAGCTACTGATCCGATTCGAACGGACGACCTGCTCATTACGAGTGAGCTGCTCTGCCAGCTGAGCCACAGTAGCAAACGGGAAAAGGTTTTTCCTCATTACTTGATGTATTATAGCACAAGGAAGTCGGTTTGTAAACCCTTTTTGAGAAAAATTTTCTTTCAAAAATTCTGATGGATTTTTGAAAATCTCTTGACAGATGAGAAAGCCGGTCATATACTAGTAGATAGTTGAAATATAAAAATATTATCTCGGAAAGGAGTAGGAGTATATGATGGATCCATCCAGACGCCAGATCACTAAAATTGCACGAAATGCTTCCCATTTTGTTCAATCGCTGACCCGTCAGCTTGGACTGGGCGCGAGCGAATACGAATTGCTTCACTGCATCCGTAAAAATCCCGGCATCCGTCCGGACACCATCTGCCAGAAGCTGTATATGAATAAAAGCGCGGCGGCTCATCTCTGTACAGCACTTGAACGAAAAGGATTGGTCCGCAGGGAGGTCGATCCGGAGGATACGAGGCGGCGGCTCTTTTATGCGACAGAAGCGGCCGACAGCTTAAAGGATGACCGCGCGGCACTGGAAGCGTTTTATTACCGGAATCTGATGAGCGGGATCGACGAGGAAAAACTGAAGGTTTTCCTTGAGGTGCTTGATACCGTTTATACCCGTTCCAAGACCGCACGTCTTGAGGATAACCGGACGCTGTGCGAGACGCTCGAAAGGGAAAAACCGTTTGAGGAACAAACCGTTTGAGGAACAAACCGGCAGAACTCCGTCGGATTAAAGAAAGGATTTTGCAGTATGTGGATTGTCTATGCACTTTTATCGTCCGTATTCGCGGCCTTTACTTCGATTCTCGCCAAGGTCGGCATCGATGGCGTCAACTCCAATCTCGCGACCGCGATTCGTACCGCCGTCGTCCTTGTGATGGCGTGGGGCATGGTCTTTATCACCGGAACCCAGAGCGGGATCGCCGAGATCGGGAAAAAGAGCTGGCTGTTTTTGGTTCTCTCGGGTCTTGCGACCGGCGCGTCCTGGCTGTGCTACTATAAGGCAATGGGCATGGCTCCCGTCTCCAAAGTCGCCCCGATCGATAAGCTGAGTATCGTATTTACACTGATCTTTGCTTTCGTTTTCCTGCACGAAACGGCTTCGGCCAAATCGATCATCGGCGGCATCCTGATCGCGGCCGGTACGCTGGTCATGGTTTTATAAAGCTGTCGTTTTGCCGGAAAAAGATGAAAAACTTTATCGCTTTTTCCTGTTTACAGAAGAGCCGGAAAATGGTATACTAAATCCATATGTCCGGAATCTCTCTTCCGGTCAAAATGAACGCCTTCGGGCGGGAACGGAGCCGGATTTATGCAGCTTTACGAAATTCTGGAAAACATCGTCAAAATTATGGCGCAGTACGCGATCGTTCTCTTTGAGATCGTCGGCGTCATCATCATCGCCTTTTCGGGTATACATGGCGTCTATAACTACGTCCGCCGCGACCCGATGACCCGGCTGAAGCTGGCGAAGGGAATGGCGATGGGTCTTGAATTCAAGCTCGGAAGCGAGATTCTCCGTACCGTTTTGGTGCGCGAACTTTCCGAGATTATGATCGTCGGCGCGATCATTCTCCTGCGTGCGGCGCTGACCTTCCTGATCCACTGGGAGATCAAGAACGAGGAGGCCGAGACGGAGGCGAATATGAGCGTCCATCACGAGTCCGAATCACCTGAAACAGAAAAATGACTCCATTCATCCTCCGATGAGAGAACGTTCTCCCGCCGGAGGATTTTTTGCAATTCCCTTGACGCTTTCTAAAAGTTGTGCTATACTTTTACACATAAAACCACTAAAGTATGAAGGGAAAGAAATCAGATGAAGATAGCGGTTGTCGGAATGGGACTGATCGGCGGCTCTTTCTGCCGCGCCATTAAAAAGAAAACAAAGCATATCTGCTACGGCTGGAACCGTTCGCCCGCCGTTTTGCAGGCAGCGCTTTCCGAAGAGGCGATCGACGGAGTCATCACGGATCTTACCGAACTTCGGAATTTTGATCTGGTCATTCTGGGCTTCCATCCTGAACTGACCATCAGTTTTGTGGAGGAGCATATCGACTGCTTTCCGAAAAACGGTCTGACGATCGATACCTGCGGCGTCAAGGAGAGCATCGTCTCAGTTTTGCAGCCGCTGTTCGATCAGGCGGGCGCACCTTTTATCGGGACGCATCCGATGGCCGGACGGGAATTTTCTGGATTTAACTATTCTCTCGCCACTCTTTACGACGGTGCGAGCTTTATCATGACCCCGCCCGAAAAGGCGGATCCAGCGCATATCGAACTGCTGCGGAATTTTGCGCGGGAGGTCGGTTTCACCCGGATCGTCGAGACCGACCCGAAAACCCATGACGCGACCATTGCTTTTACTTCGCAGGTGGCTCATGTCCTTTCCAACGCTTATGTCAAAAGCCCGACCTTAAAGAATCAGAGCGGTTTTTCTGCCGGCTCTTTTAAGGATCTTTCCCGCGTGGCGCGCCTAAACTCCGGGATGTGGACGGAACTGTTCATGATGAACCGGGAAGCGCTGATTTTTGAGATCGATACCCTCGTCAAGCATCTCTCGCAGTACAGCAACGCCTTAAAGGCGGACGACCGTGAAGGACTTTATACCCTGCTTAAAGAGGGGAGCGACTTAAAGGAATGGTCGCTGGAACGGGATGCAAAAACCGAGATAAAAGGAAAATGATCCTCATGTCCTGCACCTGCTCTCAGGTGCAGGACATTTTTTTATTTTTATGAGCCAATTCACTTAAAGTGGATTGGCGTGGATGAAATCTGATTGAATCAGATATTATCCTGTTCTATAGTGCAGGATTTTTGAGCCAATTCACTTAGAGTGAATTGGCGTGGATAAACTCTGCTCATATTTGATTATTTGCCAATTTTATGAGCAAAACTGCCGCTCCTATTGCAATCTCTACTGCTTTTTATTATAATAAATCTATAAAAATCAAGTTCTATACCTGCTGAAAATCGTAAGCGGGTAAAAATGTAACGTCACTTTCAGAAAGGAACGGTTCCAATATGCAGATTACGAAAATGCGTACAAACCATCTGGAAAATCCTCTTGGATATGAGACCGATCTGCTGACCCTTTCGTGGATCGCGGATTCGACCGGAAAGAGCCTTCGCTTTTCCCGCGTGGAGATCGCACTCGATCCCGGGTTTAAGGAGATCGTGTCCGATTCGGGCGAAAGCGCCGAGATTTCCGGCATCGCCTATACTCCTGAGCTTACGCTCGCTCCCCGCACCCGCTACTACTGGCGGGTAACCGCAAAAGCGGACAACGGCGACAGCGCGACCTCTGAGATTGCGTGGTTCGAGACCGGAAAACGGGATGAGCCCTGGAACGCAAAGTGGATTGCCGCTCCGTTTGATAAAGAGCTTTCTCCGCTGATGAAAACGACCTTCTCCGGGAAGGACGTCGTTTCGGCGCGCGTTTATATCTGCGGACTGGGAAGCTACGAGATCTATATGAACGGCGAGAAGGTTTCTCCCGATCTTCTGGCTCCCGGCCACCACAGCTATGATTTCTGGCTTCAGGCTTTTGCCTACGACCTGACTCCATACCTGAAAGAGGAAAACGCGTTCGGTGCAATGCTCTCTGCTGCCTGGTACAAAGGACGCTTCGGTTTTGACGGTGGCTTTTCCAACATCTACGGCGATACGATGCGGATGATCGCCGAGATCCATCTGACCCATGCGGACGGAAGCGAAACGGTCATCCCGACCGATGAGAATTGGCTCGTAAAACCCTCTGCTGTTCTGCGCAGTTCGATCTATTATGGAGAGGATTTTGACGCACGGCTGTTCGATCCGAAGTGGGCGTGTGTGGACAACGCTCCTGAAGGCTGGGAAAACGCGGTTGCAGTCGAAAACGATCTGGGCGCGCTTCATGACCGCTACAGCCCCTCTGTTACCATCCATGAACGGACGGCTCCGGTCGAAGTGATCCACACTCCGAAGGACGAATACGTTCTTGATTTTGGCCAGAACATGACCGGATGGGTCGAGATCGATCTTCCCGCCATGACGCCCGGAACCAAAGTTACCCTTTCTTACAGCGAGATCATGCAGGATGGCGTTTTCTACCGCGACAACCTCCGTACCGCTGAGTGCACCTACAGCTATATTTCGGACGGCGTTCCGGCTCATGTCCGCCCTCACGGAACCTATTACGGCTTCCGGTATGTAAAGGTCGAAGGAATTGATCCTTCTGCCGCGACCTTTACCGCCTGCACCATCCATTCGGATATCGAGCAGACCGGATGGATGACGACCGATATTCCCGCTTTGAACCGTCTCTTCCTGAACGCCCTCTGGGGTCAGAAGTCCAACTTCCTTGACGTTCCGACCGACTGCCCGCAGCGTGACGAACGGATGGGCTGGACAGGCGACGCGCAGATCTTTGCCGGTACCGCCTGCTTTAATATGTATACGCCTGCCTTCTATGCCAAATACATGGAAGATCTGATTCTGGAACAGAAGCCCCTTGACGGCGGCATTCCCTTTGTCATTCCCGTCATCAAGCCCAAGACCAAATCGGACGCGGACGGCGCTCCAAATATGTTTGCGACCGCTCATTCCTCGACCGCATGGGGCGACGTAGCTTGCGTGCTGCCTTGGACGCTGTACGAATATTACGGCGATAAGGAGATGCTCCGCCGCCATTATCCCGCGATGAAGGGCTGGGTGCATTATATGTACACCCAGGACGAAAAGAACGGCGGTCACCGTCTCTGGCAGACCGGCTTCCACTTTGCCGACTGGCTGGCTCTGGACAATTATAAGGATCCGGATGACTATGTCGGCGCGACCGATTGCTACTATATTGCTTCAGCTTATTACTCCTACTCGGCCTCTCTGGCGGCAAAAGCGGCTCGTGTGCTCGGTGAGACCGAGGATGCGGAAAAGTATGAAAAGCTCTCCGCTGAGATCAAGACCGCGATGCTTCGTGAATACTTCTCGCCCAACGGCCGCTGCACGATCGATACCCAGACCGCCCGTGTTGTCGCTCTCTATTTCGGGATCGTTCCCGAAGAGATGCAGCAGCGCCAGCTGACCGATCTGGAAGGGAAGCTGCGGATCCAGCCCAACTTCCGTCGCGGCGAAAAGCCCACCTATCCGCCGAAGGTCGCCCTGACCACCGGTTTTGTCGGCACGCCTTATCTCTGTCCGACCCTGACCAAGTTCGGCGATACGATGGACGCCTACAGCCTTCTGCTCAAGACCGATTATCCGAGCTGGCTGTATGAGGTATCGATGGGCGCAACCACCGTCTGGGAACGCTGGAACTCGGTTCTTCCCGACGGTCACATCAGCGGCACCGGCATGAATTCCCTCAACCATTACGCCTACGGCTCGATCGTCGAGTGGATGTACCGGTATATGTGCGGTCTGAATGAGACGGTTCCCGGGTTTAAGAAGGTTCGTTTCGCGCCCAATCCCGACCCCGAAAACCGTGTCGGAAAAGCACAGATGGTTTATGATTCTGCGTCCGGACGGTATGAATGCGGCTGGGAAAAGACCGAAAGCGGCTATACCTATAACATCACTGTTCCGTTTGACTGCGAAGCGGAAGTCGTTCTCCCTGACGGACGTACTGAGACGGTCGGAAAGGGAAGCTATACCTTCTGAGTTTGATAAAAACAGCAACCGCCTGCCGGATTTTCCCGGCAGGCGGTTTTTTCAAGCATTTTTTGGGTTCCGCTATGCGGAACGATTTGAATCGGGATACTTTGGAAGCTGTGAGCACGTTTCCGCGTCGGTTTGGTGTGCAAGCAAAGGGCTTTGCCCTTTTGAAACCCATAAACCCTTTAAAAAGGGTTTAATCCTAAACTTTTTATCTGGATCACCTTTTGCCTTTGCGTGGAGCAAAAGGTGATTCGGTTTATTCACTTGCGCAGGAGTTTTTCGGTTCGGGTTTGAGCGTAAAGCGAAAACACGAATTTTGCGCCAAAACTGTATGGCGCAAAAAGAAAAATCTCCATGTTTTGCCTTTGCGTGGAGCAAAGGCAAAATAGGTCATCCAGAAATATCGTTCCTGAGGATTATTTTCTTCAATTCTTCCGCCGCCTTTTTGATGTCAGGCGCGGCGATAATGGCTGAAACGACCGCGAGTCCGTTGACGCCGGCGGCAACGATTTCTCCGGCGTTTTCCGCATTGATCCCGCCGATCGCGACGACCGGGATCTTGACTGCGCCGAGGATCGAACGGAGCGTATCAAGGCTCATCGGAAGCGCGCCGGGTTTCGCAGTTGAAAGGTGCATAGCCCCGCACCCGAGATAATCAGCTCCCGCTTTTTCCGCTTCAAGCGCCTGAGAAAGCGTCTTGGCGGTCACGCCGATGATCTTATCCTCGCCGAGAATCTTTTTCGCCGCCGCGCAGGGAAGATCCTCCTGCCCCAGATGAACACCGGCGGCATCGACTGCAAGCGCAATGTCCAGCCGGTCGTTGATGATCAGCGGAACTTGATACCGGTCGCATACGGCTTTGACTTTCAGTGCCTGCTCATAAAAATCGCGGGAGTTTGTCTCTTTTTCGCGAAGCTGTACAAGGGTAGCGCCGCCTTTCAGCGCCTGCTCCACCCCTTCCTCCAGCGTCGGAGCGGAACAGAGCGCTTCGTCGGTCACGAGATAAAGGGTATAGTCCATAACGGGTTTCATAATAATCCTCCTTTGGATCCGGTCAGTTCAGCCGCTGCGTCAAAAATCGCCGCATGAAAGCTACCGGGGCGGGTATATTCCGGATAGCCGGTCATGACCGCCGCCTGTTCACCGATCTGTTTCATGGCGTACAGTCCGCACTCCGCCGCAAAGAGCGGATCGTCCGGAAAAACGGCTAGAAACGCTGCCGTAAGCGCTCCGGTCATACAGCCGGTAGCTGTGACCATCGAAAGCAGGGGAGAGCCGCCGGTGATCTGGAAAACCTCTTTTCCGTTTGAGAAAAAATCGATCTCGCCGGTTGCGGCGCAGATACAGCCAAAATGCTTTGCGGCCCAGAGAACAGCGTCCTTCGGACTGTCCATCCGGGTCAGCACCTTTAATTCGCCGTAGTTTCCCTTGAGCAGGTCGATCGACTTTGACTCCAACAGCTTTTGGATCAGTTCCATCCGGAAGGGGCTGGCTCCCGCGCCGACCGGATCGAGCAGAACCGGGATCCCGCGCTTTTTTGCGGCGGCGGCTGAGGAAACGATCGCCCGGCGTTTCCCCTCGTTTAACATTCCGGTGTTGATAAGAAGAGCGTCCGCGGAAGCGGTGATCTGAGCCGATTCCTCCGGAGCATCCGCCATGACCGGCCGTGCGCCGCAGGCGAGTAAAAGATTGGCGCAGTCATTTAAGGAAACACCGTTTGTGATACAGTGTATCAGCGGACGGCGGATCCGAAGTGCATGAGTGGCACTTAAAAAATCCTGATGAGAAGGGTACATAGGACCTCCTTGTTTTTGAACGGCTGAAAATCTTTGATCCGGCGAAAAAACCGCCCGCCCGCGTGCAGCGGGTAGGCGGCTTTCTTGTCTTTTCCCAGCTTGCTCCCTACGACAGTATGAACTGACAGGTTCCAAGGGTCAGGTTTTACCTTCTCAACGCCGTCTTTTTTCAAAAAAGACTTTGTTCCCCTGCAATCATCGGA
>JALEHK010000033.1 GCA_022770625.1 Oscillospiraceae bacterium
ACTACAACTCGCAAGCAGTTTTGATCCGGCAGCACGATGAATGCAGCCGTCCACGCCACCGCCGCCCAAAAGAGACGTATTGGCAGCATTGACAATCGCATCAACGCTCATTTTTGTAATATCGTTTCTGATAATCTGTAAGGGCATTGCTTATTTCTCCCCCTTCTGCCACCTCGTTAAACATGCTTCTTTTTCAATTCACGAATCAACATTTCAACCTGTGCTCCTGTAAGGAACGGTGTTTTGATTGTCGATGCCCAATAAAAATTCCGCTTCAAAATTGTTTTAATCTCATAAGGTATTTTGCAGTGGAAGTAAGCGGGTATGATGGCTCCCTTCTGTTGTTGGAGTTTGAACCGCAAACGTAGAGTCTGTAGAGAGTACCTTTAGGGATCAGTGGACAGTTCCATTATCTGTTGTGCTGACGGCCAATGCACATTGGTCATTGAAAATTGAAAGTGAAAAAGCCCTCAGGGAAACAGCTCCGCCAACCGTTGTTTCTCTGAGGGCTTCCTTTTTTATTCGATCAGTCCCGCAAGGGTCGCCACGACTTTCTGAATATCCAGCGGCTTGGCCAGATGCGCGTTCATCCCTGCTTCCATGCACTTTTGCGCGTCCTCGGCAAAAGCGTTGGCGGTCATCGCGACAATGGGGATCGTTTTCGCGTCCGGGCGATCCCATGCGCGGATGGTCTTTGCTGCGGTCAATCCGTCCATCACCGGCATCATGACATCCATCAGAATCGCGTTATACGTTCCGACCGGGTTTTCTTTAAAGCGGTTCACGGCCTGCTGACCATCGCTTACAACTGTAATCGTCGCGCCTTTGTCCTCCAGCAGTGTTTTCGCGATCTCGGCGTTTAGATCATTATCCTCCGCAAGCAGGAAGCGGCGTCCGCGAATGCTCGTCTCCTGTGTATGATCCGGCTCTTTGCTTTGGGGCTTTTCCGCGATCGTAAACGGAATGGTGATGACAAAAGTAGAGCCGACGCCCTTCTGACTGGTGACGGAAATACTGCCGTTCATCTGATCCAGAAGAGCCTTGACGATCGACATCCCAAGACCGGTTCCCTGGTATACGCTCCGGGCATCGTTTTTCTCCTGTGTAAACGGATCGAAAATATGCTTCAGAAATTCCTCGCTCATACCGATACCGGTATCGGAGATCGTCCAGCGGTAGGTCACGGTTTTGGAATCGGCAGACAGACACTCTACGCTGCTGTAGATCTTTCCGCCGGGCTTATTATACTTGATGCTGTTGGAGTAGATGTTCAGGAATATCTGACGCAGATGCAGCGGGCTTCCGTACACATACGGATACGGAAGATTCGATTTCGTATCGGATTCCAACGTAACGCCCGCCTCTGAAGCGTGCTCTCCCTCAATCACCGAAACCTCCCGGATCAACGCGCGCAGGCTCATCGGTTCGTTGGTCAGTTCGACCGTTCCGTCCTCCAGCTTGCGCATCTGAAGAATATCGTTGATAAGCGCCAGCAGATGGTTGGCCGATACCTCCATCTTTTCGTGGTTGTTCCGAATCAGCTCTTTATCGTCAAAATGTGCCTCATCGACCTTTAATAGGCCGATGATCCCGTTAAGCGGGGTTCGGATATCGTGGCTCATACGGGAAAGGAAGTTGCTTTTTGCGGCGCTGGCCTTTTCCGCCTGTTTCACCGCTTCTTCCAGCTGCTCATTCTTTTCCTGAAGCATCTCGGTATACCGCTGCTGTTCCCGGAGCCGGGCTTCCTGATAACTGCGCTCTGCGCTTCTGCTGAACATACGGACCGCCGCCAGAAGGAAAAGATACAGGGTGATCGCAACGAAAAGGTTCTTTGGCGTGACTTCAAATACCGCCTGTTCCGACATATAGGCATAGATGTAATAATACTGGCTCTTATCCATCAGGCCGAAGTTATTTTCGATCCGGCTGTTCTCTCTTCTGACATGAATAAGCTTTCTGCCAAATCCGCGTTCCATAATACGCTTCAGGGTATAAACGTCCTCGATATCCCTTCCGATCAGGCTTTCTTTATTGGAAGCGATGATGCGGTTCCCGCGGCTGACAACGATCATTCCGTCCTGATCCGGCTCATAACCAGAAACCAGCGCGTGGATCGAACTATTGAAAATATGCGTGTACGCCACGGAAGTATAGAAATACCCGACAATGACTCCCCTGTCATCAGTACGGGAGACTGCGGCTAGGTCAATATGAGACTCATCCTCTTCTTCGATACGGACGGCGTAGGTCTTTTCTGGAAAGTCCAGCGTATCCATCAGAGAAGCATGATCGACCCGGCTGAGCAGGTCTTTTGCGGAAAAGCCCGCTTTATCATAAGACGCCGCAACGCTTCCGTCCGGAGCCAGAAGGATCAGCCCATCCAGATAGCTGTCCTGCGCACAGTGCTGAAGCGTCTCTGCCTGTTCCTCAGCGGTATCCATGGCTTCATCGACATAGGTCAGCCGCCAGCGGATCTGCTCGACGCTTTCCGTGACCCAAAGAAGACTCTTGGATTCCGAGGCAAGATCCCGAAGCTGACTGGCGTTGCACTGGTCTTTGATGTATTCCACCGTTTTATACAGCCGCTGTTCGGCATTTGATATATCGGTATGGATCGAAGCGATAAAGGTCACGGCTATCAAAAAAATGCCGATCAGGCTCTCGATCAACAGGATCTTTTGATTTCTCAGCAATTTCTTTTTATGACTCATCACTGTCTCCCACATACCGTTCCACATCCGTCAGATATTTCCCAACGATTTCAGCGATCGTTCCGTCTTTCTTCATCTGGTCAAGGACGTCATTCAACTCGTTTTGCAGACCTCTTTCGTCCTCTTTATCAAAGGCAACACCCAGTCCGACCGTCTGAAGCGGCTGGTCGAGGATCCGGAAGTTCAGTCCGGTCTCCTTCATAAATTCTTCCACAGCCGTATCATGCGCCGCCAGCGCGTCCACATAGCCCTTGCTCAGCAGGACAAAGAGCAGATCCCGTTTCTGTACCGAAAGCACCTTCCTAAGCCGCGGAAGCGTTCCGTCATGGCTTCAGATGATCTCTTCCGGCTTGGTCGTGGACTGAACGGCAATGATTTTATTTTCCAGATCCTCAAGGGTGATGATATCGCTGTCCTCGTTGACGGCAACGACCTGGTGGCTTTCCATATACGGCCCCGCCCAGTTATATTCATCCTCACGGCCGTCCATCGTAAAGCTGCTCCAGACACAGTCGATCGTACCGCCATGCAGCAGTTCCTTTTTCTCCTCCCAGTTGATAATCGTAAAATCCGCCTGATAACCCATCCGGGAAAACGCTTCGCGGGCAAGTTCCACATCGATACCGGTCATGTTCCCGTCTACGTCCGCATAGCTGAACGGCGCATAATCGTCACAGCCGACCATGAGGACCGGCTTCTCCCCATTCCCGTTCTCAGCATTCGTGTTTTGGGCACATCCGCCCAGTGTAACCAGCAGTGTGCATACCATGGCCATGGACACTCCGAGCCATTTTACCCAAAGCGGCGTTTTAAAAAATGAGTTTTTTCATCAAAGGGCGCATTCCGATCGTATTCCTTCCCTGTCGTTTTCCATCCTGAATTTTTAATCCATCAGATCAAGATAAAATGGATAGTCGTTGCGATAGCGCACGACAGCGCGTCATAAGTTTCCAAGTTGTATTATATATGGAACAAAGGATATTTTCAAGAGGGTAAATCAAATCCGCTAAAATCACACGATTAATCAATAGTGTAACGTATTATATGCCTGAAAGAAAACGATATTAAAAAAGTTCCGGAAACGATCGCTTCCGGAACTTTTTCTCTTTTATTCTCTTTTACAGCAGAGCGCGGATGGGCGTCTTGACTGCGCCGCGACGCCAGTCACAGTGATACGTCCAGTAGTACATGACCACGGCAAGCGCTGTGCCGCAGGTCACGTCGATAACCGAATGCTGCTTTAATACAACAGTCGAAACGCAGATCAGAACGGACAGAACCGCAAGCAGAAACTTAACGAGACGGCGGTTTCTGAACTCGGGCGAACGGAGCACCGCCATCAGGCAGCCAAGCGTTGCAAAGACATGGATTGAGGGGCAGACATTGGTCGCCGTATCGACCTTTCTCAGCATAACGACCATCCGCGACCAGACATCGTGTCCGGTCACCATCTGACGAAGGTTGATGCCGTTGGGCACAACTGCGTAAACCGCGAGACAGATGGTCATGCCGGTGAAAAGCATGAAGCACAGATCGAGAAATTCATCCTTACTCTTGAACATGAAATAACCGATCACCGACGGAACCAGCAAAAACCATGCAAAATACGGGATGATAAAGACCGAATTGAACGGGATCAGATCATCGAGCGGACAATGGATGGCTACGACCGGGCGCAGGTACTGCTCTTCCAGGGTAAAGACCGTCATATAGAAGAAAAAGTAGCAGAGCACCAGACAGTAATTGTGATTTTCGATCCAGTTGAATACTTTGCGGATCAGCCGCATAAAAGAATCTCCTCTTTTCAAGATAATGCGCTTGGCGCACGTTCGCTTGGCGCACGTTCGTCAGTTGAACGGAACGATTTTATGTGCGATATGGTAGAAAAAGATGGACGCCTTTCTCCCCGCTTTTCCGGGAAGATTGACAAAGGACGCGATCGAACGATAACGGATCCGATGGGAAAGACGGGGGTTGATCGAATCGGCGTACGCCCACATCTTTTTGACCTCTTCCTCCGCCTCATCGGTCATGTTCATCCGGGTGAAGATCGACGCGATCGTCATCATCAGCACCAGCTCATGATACATATATTTTTCCAGCTTCGGATTTTTCTTTTTCAGCTCGTTGAGATCATGAGCGGCGAAGATTTCCTTGCTGACCAGCATCTGATGGCTCCAGCGCTTAATCATCGTTCCCTCGGCGACCGACTGCCCTTCCCGCCCGATCAGGTAGCGGTAAAAATCGGCATCCAGGTAGAGCACCTTCTCGGTCAGCGGCAGCGGATCGTAAACGAAGAGGTTATCCTCATAGAAGATATGCTTCGGAAGCACCCGCCCGCAGCGATGCAGGATCTCGGTCCGATAGATGGCCGAATGGAGGGTCAGATACTGAGACGCGCCGAACGGACGGGTCTCGTCCCACGAAACAATCTTCCCGTCGGGGAAAACATTCCGGTAGGCGATCGTTTTGGTCGGGCTTCCGTCGGAATACTCATAGACGTAGTTGCAGACGATCAGGTCGGCTTCCTCGCCCTTCTTCATTTCCCGGATCGCATTGAGCACGCGCGTAAGCGCCTGTTCATTGACCCAGTCGTCCGAATCGACGACCTTGAAAAAGAGGCCGGATGCGTTTTTCAGTCCCTGATTGATGCCTTCACCGTGCCCGCCGTTTTCCTGATGGATGGCGCGGCAGATGCCGGGATGCTCCCGTTCATACCGATCGGCGATCGCACCGGTCTCGTCTTTTGAGCCGTCGTCAATAATCAGGATCTCGACCTCGTCTCCGCCTCCAAGCAGGCTGTCGATACATTTGGACATATACCCGGCAGAGTTATAGCTCGGAACTGTAAAGGTGATTAACTTCATTTCTTTTCAAACCATTCCTTCTTCTGTCGCGGCGCCCCCGATCGGACGCCTTTGCGGGCAGCGCAAACCCGCACAGTTTCTTAGTATAACTATTATATCGCCCGAAGAAAAAATGTCAAGAAACGAATTCCTAAAATTATATCTTTTTTTCATTAATTCGTGAATCTGGCAAAAGCCGGGGAAAAGTAAAAAAAAGAATTGGCGGAAATGGTGGAGAAGAACGGAAAAGCCTCTTCCTTTTTTCTGCAAAATCCGTTATACTACTAGATAGAACATCAGAAATATCGATTTTACATAAAAAGGAGTTTTTGGATGCATTACGATACGATCGTTATCGGCGCAGGATTTGCGGGCGCGGTTTCCGCGCGTCTTTTAGCGGAAAAGGGTGAAAAAGTGCTGCTGCTTGAGCAGCGCAGTCATATCGGCGGGAATGCTTACGACCGTCTGGATGAGGCCGGAGTCCTGATCCATCAGTACGGCCCGCATATCTTCCATACGAACAATAAAACGGTTTTCGACTTCCTCTCCCGTTTTACCGATTGGCGGGATTATCAGCACCGGGTCGCCGCCCGTTTCCTGAAAGGGGATGACCGGGAGATGCCGGTCCCGTTCAACCTGACCTCTCTCCGGATTGCCTTCGGAGAAGAAAAAGGCGCGGCTCTCGAAGAAAAGCTCTGCGCGCGGTTCGGACGTGAGCAGAAGGTCAGCATCCTGACCCTTCGTCAGGAAAAAGATCCCGAACTTCGGGAACTGGCCGATTATGTATATGAGCACGTCTTTGTCCATTATACCGTCAAACAGTGGGGCACCTCTCCCGAAGCGATTGACCCCGCGACCATCGCCCGGGTTCCGGTTTTCCTTTCGCGCGACGACCGGTATTTTCAGGATACCTATCAGGGAATCCCGGATAAGGGGTATACCGTGCTCTTTGAGCGGATGCTTGCGCACGAAAACATCACCGTCCTGACCGGCGTGGCGATGAAAGACCGGGTAACGCTCGGTGAGGAGATCCTTCTGGACGGAGCGCCTTTTCATGGAAAGGTGATCTATACCGGAGCGGTTGACGAGCTGTTCGGATGCCGGTTCGGGCGTCTCCCCTACCGGACGCTGGACTTCAAGTTCGAAAGCTATGATCGGGAAACCTTCCAGTCCCACGGTACGGTCAACTATACCGTTGACGAGGATTTTACCCGCATCACCGAGTTCAAGTATTTCTCCGGTCAGAAGCTCCCCCGCACGACCATCGTCAAAGAATATTCCCGTGCCTATACCGGCGCACCGGGAGAGATCCCCTATTACGCGGTCATCAATCCCGAAAATCTCGCGCTTTACGAAAAATACAAAGCGCTCAGCGAAACATATCCGGGGCTGATCCTGATCGGAAGGCTTGCTGAATACCGCTACTACAATATGGATGCAATCACCGCACGGGCAATCGAAGCATTCGGCAAATGAATAGCCTGACTGCACAATATTTTTGAAAAATACTTGAAAAAATGTGAAAGATTGCTATAATAAAAGCATCAAGCTGAAAAGAGGTAGTACCATATGAAGCAGTATCTCGGCTTCGACCTTGGCGGAAGCAGTCTCAAGGTCGGCATCGTTACCGACACCGGCGAAGTCATCCATCATGAAAAGCATTCAACCCCCGATAACTTTGACGGGCTGATTCGACTGATGGCGGATATTTACCATACCCTGAAAAAAGATTATTCGATCCTCGGCATCGGGATTTCTTCCTGCGGCTGTATCGATCCGGAAACGGGGAAAATCGGCGGATGGATGGCGCCTTCGGTTTTATATCTGATCGGGAACTGCTATTACGACCTTCAGAAGCTGGTCGATGTTCCGGTACGCGCCGAAAAGGATTCGCAGGCGGCTGCGCTCGGCGAATACTGGACAGGCGACGCCGCACAGTACCAGAGCTTCCTGACGATCGTTCTCGGCTCCGGCCAGGGCGGCGCGCTCTTTATTGACGGAAAGCCCTTCCGCGGCGCACACTTTCTCTGCGGAGATATGGGGTACGTTTCCCCGGCGCGGGATATGCCGGGATATTCGGCGCTGACCGCTCCCTTCCCGTTTGAGAAGCGGTACGAAAAGGAAACCGGACGTCACCTCAGCTGCTCGGATATGTACCTCTACCGGGAAAGCGATCCGGTCGCGGCGCGGCTGTGGAACGAATTCATCAAAAACCTCGCTTATTTCTGCGTACAGATGCAGTTTACCTTTGATACCGAGCGGATCTTTATCGGCGGCGGCATCTCCGGCTGGAAGCCGTTTATTCCGATGCTTCAGCAGGAGATCGACGATTTTCTCAAGGAATGGCACTGCGATTTCAACCGCCCGGTCGTTCTGGCCTGCAAAGCCGGAAACGACGCAAATCTCTTGGGCGCGGTCTACAGCCTGAAGCAAAAATATGATATTTGATTAAAGGAGACGATACCGGTCATGTCCATCGAAAGCACAACCCCCCTTCTGCACTATTTTGAGAGTGGAAACATCTTCAGCGGAAGCGACCGCAATAAGCGCTATAAAATTTTTCCCGACAAGGAAGGAAATATGCTCTGCAAGCTCTGGTTCGGAAATCTTTGTCTGGAAAAGACCGATCCCGAAGGCGTTTCCGAAAATACCTTCCCGGTCACGGAAGAGGGACGCAGCGAGATGATCCGATGGCTGACCGAAGCCGAGCCTGTAAACGGAAAAAACGGTTGATGAACCGACAGCGGAAAAGTATGTAAATATATAGATTTTGGGGTCAAGCCCATTAAGATTTCCTTATTGAATTTGCGTAGCAAATTCGCAATGCCAGCTTGCCTGGCAGAAAGGGCTTGCAGGATTCAAAAGGACAGAGTCCTTTGCTTGCAGACCAAACCGATATTCACACTTTTTCACGGCTGAAAAGTGCCCCAATTCCAATCGTTTTGCGCCAGCAAAACCCAAAATATTGTCCAATTTCATGAAGAACAAGCTGGGAAATTATTCCTCAATCCTCTCCGGAACGGCGGTTTCCGGAGAGGATTTTTATATAGGGCGGAAAGCTTTCCCTACTTTTTAGTATAGGATCATTTTGTGAACACCTTATGAACAAACGTTCGTTTTTGAAAATTTTTTCCAATCAAAAATCCCGTAAACGTCTCCTGATCGAAACGCTTACGGGATGGTTTTTTATACAGTTTCTTTTCCGACCGGCTTTCCCTGAACGGTCAGGCGGGTCAGCGGATAGCCTTCATGATACAGGCGTTCGTAAACATCAGTGCATTTTTTATACCGGGCAAAGGTCTTTCGGGCGGCCTTTTCATCGCCGTACATCTTCCACGTCCCGACACATTTGCAGTGCTGACCGTGGTTTTCGATAAACCCGATGACGTCCTCCAGCGGATACCCGAGAAACAGACCAATCTCATGCGGAAAGGTTCCCTCCTGCCGAAGCTTTTGGGAAAGGCAGCGCAGGCAGCTGGATGCGTCCGGGTGAAGATAGCCCTCCTGACCGAGGAGCGACCACGCTTCCCCGCAAAGATCCACGCACAGCTTATCGGGGCGGTAGACATACACAAGCGCGCTCTCTTTTCCCCAGCGCAGCAGTCGGAGATTGACGCCGCGGGGATTGAGCCGCCGGTTCAGCTTTGCCAGATTCGCCGCAAATTCCTCGTGGAAGGTACAGGGACAGTTGACGAGATTCGCGGTCTTTAACCCTGCAAGGGTCGGCGAACAGTGGCGCACAAGCATTTCTTCCGACATATCGTTTCTCCTTTACGCACCGGCAACCTGTGCGTGTTCTTCAAGAATCCCGCGCAGCGCGGAGAGAGAGCTGGAATGAGAACGGGCGATTTCGAGCTTCTGATTTTTGCATTCGCTCAAAACACAGCGCACCATCTTATGCGAAACGGTCGCGGTAAATAAAACCAGCAGGTCGGGAGAACCGATCTGATCCTTCATCGTACTGGTCATCTGGGTAAAGACCTTCGCACGATGACCGTATTTTTTACACAGAGTTTTATATTGACAGACCATACAGTCGTTTCCTCCTACGATAACTACGCTCATAAAATCGTTCCTTTTTCTGATCCTTCGGGGCATCCGAAGGGGATAAAGCTCTGAGGGTTAGTGTACACTAACCGCGTTCTTTTTAAAAAGGCGAATCTGTCCTTTTTTGCAGGAACAGCCGCCGTAAACTTCTAGTTAGTTTTTGCTAACTGTGAATACAGGATACCACATAAAGCCTATCCTGTCAAGAGGATTTATCAAAAAAGGCAGATTTTTTCGTGCGTTCGCTTCCGGCATTATGACTTTTCAGGCTGAAAAAAATGCATCCAAATTTGTAGGAATGGATATTGCAAACAAACACGTTTTTCCCTATACTTAGTTGAAGCAAAAATTGAAATAAAATCGATTCAAAACCACACTTAACATATACGAAAGGACGTATGCTTATGAAAAACGCCAAATCCGTACAAAAAGATATGACAAAGGGAAATCCCGGAAAAATTCTTCTGGAATTTACCCTTCCGCTTTTTATCGGAAATGTCTTTCAACAGCTTTATAATATGGTCGATTCGATCATCGTCGGCCAGTTCGTCAGCACCAATGCCCTCGCCGCCGTCGGGAGTACCGGAACGATCATGTTCCTGATCACGGGACTGGCGTTCGGCATGACCACCGGCTTCACCATCCTGACCGCCCAGCGGTTCGGGGCGGGTGACATGACGGGAATGCGGAAAACCGCCGTCAGTTCAACCATTCTGACCGGGATCGTTTCGATTGTATTGACCCTTGCATCGATCCTTTTTATGAAGCCGCTCTTAACCTTCATGCACACGCCGGAGGATATTTTTGACGACGCCTACCGCTACATCATCGTCATCTGCATCGGATTGGCCGCGCAGATGCTGTACAACCTTCTCTCCTGCCTTCTCCGGGCGCTCGGCAACAGCAAGATGCCGCTTTACTTTCTGATCCTCGCAGCAGTTTTGAACATCATCCTCGACCTCGTCTTTATCATCGCCTTTCAGATGGGCACAGCCGGTGCGGCATGGGCGACCGTTATTTCCCAGGGAATCTCCGGGCTGCTCTGTCTCCTTTATATCGCAAAAGCGGTGCCGATTCTCCATGCGCACAAAGAGGATTTCAAACTGGATGGACATATGATGCTGACCCAGCTTAAAATCGGCGTTCCGATGGCGCTTCAGTATTCGATCACCGCGATCGGGTCGATGATGATGCAGACCTCGCTCAACCTCTTAGGCTCCACGCAGGTCGCCGCCTTTACGGCCGCCAGTAAGATCGAGCAGCTGCTGACTCAGGCGTACGTTGCGCTCGGAACCGCCATCTCCAACTACTCGGCTCAGAATATCGGCGCCGGTGATGTCAAGCGGATCCGCGCCGGATTCAAGGCGGCAACGCTTCTCGGCTTCGCTTACTCGACGATCGCGGGCGCGTTTATCATGACCGCGGGAAAATATCTGACCTATCTGTTCATTTCCGAGAATGTCGACCAGCTGATCGGTTCGGTCGATCTTTACCTGAAATGTGTCGGCGCGTTCTTCTACCCGCTCACGATCGTCAACGTCTATCGAAACGGGATTCAGGGGCTTGGCTACGGGCTTCTTCCGATGACGGCGGGCATCGCGGAACTGGCCGGGCGCGGAATCGTCGCGATGATCGCGGCGCATTTCCTCAGCTATTTCGGCGTGTGCATGGCAAGCCCGACGGCATGGATTTTAGCTTCGACGCTGCTTTTGATCGTTTATTTCCACATTATCCACCACGATTTGAAGAATCTGACGCCTGTTCAGAAGGCGAACATATAAATTTCATCAAAAACACCCTCTTTTCTCCGATTTTCCGGGGGAAAGAGGGTGTTTTCTGCGTTAATTGGAATCGTTTTCGGAATTTTCGGGCGGCGGGACGGTGGGCAGGGCGAACCAGAAGTCGCTTCCCTTCCCCACCTCACTTTCCACGCCGTAGTGGGCATGATGAAGCTCGAGTACGCTCCGCACGATCGAAAGACCGAGACCGGTACCGACCGCGCTTCGCTTATGAACCTTATCCAGCTTGTAATACCGATCCCATACGAGCGGGAGCTTATCGGCGGGAATTCCTTCGCCGCAGTCGATGACCTCGATCTTGACCTCTCCGTTTTCAAAGGTCTGGCGGAGATGGACATCGAGCGTCTTTCCGGTATAGTGAATCGCATTGTTAATCAGGTTATAGACGACCTGAGAGATGCGGGTGCGGTCGGCCTCAACCCAGTAATCCGCGTCGGCGGAGAGCGTCAGGGTATAGCCCTTATTTTCGACCATCTTGTTGTAGCGGACAAGCGTCTGGCGAACAAGCGAAGTGATGCAGAAAAGCTCGGGCTGAAGGGTGACGACGCCGGCCTGAAGCTTGGAAAGGTCGAGAAGGTCATTGACCAGTTCGGTCAGGTGATTAGCTTCGTCGATGATGATCTGAACATTTTCGGGCGTATTCTCTCCCGGAAGGTCGCGCATAACCTCTGCGTAGCCGCTGATGAGGGTGAGCGGGGTGCGAAGGTCGTGGGAGATATTGGCGAGAAGGTCGCGGCGAAGCTGTTCAACCTGTCCGAGATCGGCGCTGACCTGAATCAGCGTCCGGTTCAGATCGTCAATCTCCCGGCAGGCTTTTCCTTGATAAGGAAGATATTCGCCCTTGACCAGTCCTTTGGAAGCGCGGCTGACCTCGGCGATTGGGTCGGCGATCTTTTTGGACAGGAAGATCGAGATCACGACGCTCACCAAAAGCATCACCAGCGTGACCGAAACGAGGACAAACCGGATCGTCTGTACCGTTGTGTTGACCGGAGAGACGATGCTGTTGAGCAGGAGCATCCGCTCGTTTCCGTCCTTATCCGTTCGCAAAACGACGTAGATGATGCTCTCCTTCCCGTGAATCACCGGGATCATTTCAGCAAAGGACGGGCGGAAAAAGAAACCGGAAGAGAATTGGTTTCCGTCATGATCCTCCGCGCCGACTTCCAGAAGATAGGTTCCGTCCGACTGCACAGCGGAAGCATAGAGATAGAAAAGGCCGAGCGAATTCATCCGATGGATGCTGCAATCGGGAAGGGTATCCGACGAGGCAAGAACCTGCCCATAAGAATCGATCACCATCGCGCAGAGCTGCTGGTCGGAGGTATCTGAATCCAGCCGGCTTTCGATATCGTCGCTGAACAGGTATCCCGAAAGAGACGCGGCCGTTTCCTTGATCTGGGAGGTTTTGATCGACTTATAGATCGGCTCCAGAAACACCGTTTCCAGAAACCAAAGGGTAATCAGCATCAGCAGCGTAAAAAGAATAAACGCCCGGATCAGCCAGTTTCGCACCGAACGGGACGGGCGGGCGGAAAGTTTTTCTCTCGCTTTTTTGACAAAATCAGCCTTCAAAACGGTATCCGACCCCCCGCAGCGTCACGATCAGCCGGGCGTAATCGCCAAGGCTGCGCCGAAGCAGCTTAATATGAGTATCCAATGTCCGGTCATCGCCGTAAAAATCATAGCCCCAGATATTGTTGATGAGCGTTTCTCTCGAAAGAGCGATCCCGCGGTTGCGCACCATATAAAAGAGAAGATCGTATTCCTTCGGGGAAAGCTCCTGCTGAACGCCGTCGATAAAAACAGCGCGGGCGGTAAAATCGACCGTCAGTCCTTCGTATTTATAGACCTCGCGGCTTTGTCTGCCGCCGGAAGCGGCAGCGCTTCTTTTGAGCACCGCGCCGACCCGCATCAGCAGTTCCCGGGGCGAGAAGGGCTTGACCACATAGTCGTCCACGCCGATCTCAAAGCCGTGGATCCGGTCATATTCTTCACCGCGCGCGGAAAGCATGATGATCGGGACCTTTTCGTCCTGCTTTCTAATCTCACGGCAGGCGGAAAACCCGTCCAGTTCAGGCATCATTACATCCATGATGATCAGATCGAACTTGCCCTTCCTGAACTTTTCGATCGCTTCCATGCCGTCGCCCGCCTCTTCGACCTCATATCCGTCAAAGACCGCGTATTTCCGGATCAGCGCCCGGATACTCTGCTCATCGTCTACGATCAAAAGCTTCGCCATACTTTTCCCAACCTTTCGTTTCTTGTTTCGTTTTTATATTTTACCGGAACAATGTGACGTCCGCGTGAAGGGCGGACGAAAAAGACTTGACAAATGACTTTCCTATGCTATAATAGCCCCGACATTATGAATAAGGAGCCGTCCGCCATGTTTGAAGAAACCGTCTATACCGGCGTGGATTTTTCCGATGCCGAAATCCTTGAAGAAGAGCTTTCCGGTATGCAGTTTATCCGCTGCACCTTTAACGGCGCCGATTTTTCCCAGATCCGCCTGTCCGGATGCCGATTTGAACAGTGCCGCTTTTCCGGTACCGCCTTCAACGGCGTCGAAGCGGTTCGCTGCGCGTTTATCGGATGCAGCTTTTCCTACGCCAACTGTTTTGCCTCTTCTTTCCGGGACTGCAAGATGACCGGAACCGATTTTTCGGGATGCGTGATGGACGCGGTGACGATCGACCGGGGCGACTGGCGGATGACCGCCCTTTCCGGGTACGATTTTTCCGGAGAGAAGCTTAGCGACGTCAGCTTTGCCGAATCGGATCTGCACGGAAGCCGGTTTGACCGCTGTGTTTTCAGCCGCTGCGACCTGACCGGCGCGGATATTCATGGCGCTTCTTTCAGGAAAGCGGATCTGAGGAGCTGTAAGCTGGATCAGCTCCATCTGGACTCCGCCGATTTCAAGGACGCAAAAATCGATCTGACCCAGGCGGTCGCCTTCGCGGAGACCTTCGGCGTCAAGGTCATCCTCTGATGCAGTTTGGTTTCCTCTTCTATTTTATCCCACCCGGACGTCAAGTGCAAGCATAAACAGCAACTTCTTGCCTTTTGAGCGGCCATATGCTATCATCATATATGCAGATTGTGATACGGAAAGGATTTTTATGACACAGGAGAAACAAAAAGCCATTCTTGCCGGGATCGATACCGGTGAATACGATCTCGAACACTCGCTGGAGGAGCTGACCGAGTTGGCCAAAACAGCGGGCGCGGAGGTCATCGGGATTTTCACCCAGAATCGAACCGGAGCCGAAAACGCGACCTTTATCGGCGGCGGAAAACTCAGAGAGATCGCCGAATACGCCGCACAGCGTGAAGCGGAGCTTCTGATTTTTGACGGCGAGCTTTCGGGAACTCAGCTGCGCAACATCAGCGACATCACCGGTCTGGACGTGATCGACCGGACAACGCTCATCCTCGATATCTTCGCCGGACGGGCGACCTCGGCGGAGGGCAAGCTTCAGGTCGAACTCGCTCAGCAGAAATACCGTCTGCCGCAGCTGATCGGCGCGGGCAGCGTCCTCTCCCGTCAGGGCGGCGGCATCGGCACCCGCGGCCCCGGCGAAACCAAGCTCGAGACCGACCGCCGGTATATCCGCAGACGGATCCACGCGCTCGAAAGTCAGCTCAGAGAGATGGAAAAGCGGCGGGGCGTCATGCGGCGGAAACGGGAAAAAAGCGGCGCACCGGTCATTGCGATCGTCGGCTATACAAACGTTGGAAAATCGACCCTCTTAAATCTCCTGACCGGCGCGGAAATTTATACACAGGATCAGCTTTTTGCAACGCTCGACCCGACGGCGCGTGAACTTCGGCTTCCCGACGGGCAAAAAAGCGTTATCATCGATACCGTCGGGCTGATCGACCGGCTCCCGCACGGTCTGGTCGAAGCCTTCCATTCGACGCTGGAGGTTGCGGCAGAGGCGGACGTGATCCTGACCGTCTGCGACTATGCAAGTCCTCACTGCCGGGAGCAGCTTGCCGTAACCGAGCAGGTACTCGATGAGCTTGGATGCGGCGATATTCCGAAGATCACCGTTTTCAACAAGATCGATCTGGTTCCCGATTCGGCTGCCGCCGCAGAAAGCATACCGGTCAAGGATGTGCGGCACGTCTTTATTTCGGCGGCGGAAGAGAAAGGAATCGATCTTCTGCTGCGGCAGATCGCCGAATGTCTTTCCGACTCGGTTTCCCGGGTGCGGCTTCTGATCCCCTACACCGAAGGCGGCCTTCTCGACAGTTTCCGGCGGGAAGGAAATATCACCGAGGAAAGCTATACCGAAAACGGAACGCTGATCACGGGAACCGTTCCCAAGCGAAGCCTTTATAAATATCAGGCATACAGTTCAGATCAACTGGAAGGATGAAAAAAGCGGCGGGTTTGAGCACCTGCCGCTTTTTGTTATTCATCTTTTTTTCCGAACGTGCAGGCCGCAGCGCGTTTTCCGCAAAGCCACCCGGCAATCGCCCCGCAGAGCACATCGCTCGGGAAATGGATCCCGACGTAGATGCGGGAAAAGCCGATCAGTCCCGCCAGCAGCTTCGGAAACGGACGCAGCCATTTCGGAAGTGCTTTGCTCATGGCGACCGCCGCCGCAACCGACGAAGAGGAATGGCCGGACGGGAAAGAGAAATCCTTGACTCTCCGTATCAAAAGCCGTAGACCCTCGACCGTTTCATACGGACGCAGCCGGGAGACAAGGTTTTTGAGCAGGAGGTTGACAAGGACAAAAGAACTGGCGAGCGCGCGGATCGTCGCGATACCCGCCCGCCTTGTCTTTTTCCCAAGCAGCAGAATCCCTGCAAGCCCGAACCAGACCGCGCCGCCGTCTCCCAGATGGGTAATCATCGTCATGACCCGCGTCCGGGAAGGCGTCCGCCATTTTTGCAGAGAGAGAAGAATGCTTTCATCCAGCTTGAGCGCGCGGGCCGCAAGCCGGCTGAAAGTCCCGATCAGTGTTTCCTTCATAACGAGAGCACCGTCAGCTCTTTCGGGTAATGGTTCAGAACCTCGCAGCCGTCTTTGGTAACAATAACGAGATCCTCGATCCGCACACCGAATTTGCCTTCCAGATAGATCCCCGGTTCGATCGAAAAGCACATTCCCTCTTCGACCGGGCGGTCAAACGCAGAGGAAACGTCGCCGTATTCATGATCCTCAAGGCCGATGAAATGGCCGAGACGATGATAGAAATATTCCCCATATCCTGCCTTTTCGATTACCTCACGCGCGGCCCGGTCGATATCGCACAGCTTAACGCCCGGGCGGACAAGCGCTTCTGCCGTTTCATTGGCTTTCCGGACGAGGTTATAAACGGTTTCCTGCTCCTCGGTAGGCGGCGCGGTAAAGAAGGTTCGGGTCATATCCGAGCAGTATCCGTCATAAACGCCGCCGACGTCGATCAGCACGCACATTCCCTTTTCGAGCTTAGTTCCGTCATTTTCATGATGAGGATCGGCCGCATTGGCGGAAAAACCGACGATCGGAGTAAAGCTGACATCGGAGCAGCCGTGCGCGGCGTAGATCGAGACAAACTTTTCTTCCAGTTCCTTCTCGGTCGCACCGACATGGAGCGCGTTTTTGAACTCTTCCATGCAGGCATCGTTGACCAGCGAGGATTTTCTCATCTTTTCCTGCTCGTCCGCGTCCTTGACCGCGCGCACCCAGTCCACACAGCCCGAGCCGTTGACAAAGCCGCTGGCCGCCGAAAGCTCCATCAGCCGGATCAGAAAACGGGACGGCCAGTTCTTATCGATCCCGACCGGCTGTTTCGGATCCAGTTCCTTTGCAATGAAGGCGGGGCCGTCGTCCGTATCGCTGTACCGGACGACCGGGATCCCGCAGTCGGGCGCGGGGAAAAGGGCGTTGACGAAGAATCGGTGGTTGCCGTCGGATTTCAGAAGAAGCGCCAGCATCCGCTCGCCGGGATGGATCATCGAGCCGGTCAGGTACCAGATCGAAAGCGGATCGGTCACCAGAAGCTGAGAAAGCCCCTCCCCTTCCATTTTTTTGAGAACACACTCAATACGCTGCTGATTCATAAAAAAACTTCCTTTCAAAAGGAGTAAGTTTCTACTAACGATTTTATTGTACAGCAAAAAGAGAAAGAAAGCAACCGCAGTTTTTTGTATTTTCATGCTTAGAGGCCGATAATAGGCAGAAAAGAGAAAAAACTGTTGACAAACGGGAAAAGGATGCTATAATAAGAGCATAAAGTTATAAACGCAGTGACGGAGATTACGTCCCCTTTTCCGACTTTCAGAGAGCCGCCGTTTGGTGCGAGGCGGTACCGGGTTGGAGACAGCTGGCTCCTGAGCAGCCCGCCGAAAGGAAATGAGTAGGTCGGGACGGGTTTCTCCCGTTATAGAGATAGGTGTTCGCACAAGCTGCCGATGCCGATAAGCGGGCGGATTTTTCCGCCAACAGGAATGGTACCGCGGAAGTTTAGCTTTCGTTTCCTTTGTCCCACAGGATGTTGGGCGAGTGAAACGAGGGCTTTTTTGTTTTTCCGTCGGAAATCTGAAACTGAAAAAAGCTCATATAAAAATAATCTGCGCGGATAGAAAGGAAAAAAGTTATGAATTACCAGAAGTACACCCGTCAGTATTACCCCGTAGCCAACGCCCCTGCACGCTGGATGCAGAAGGATCACATCGAAAAAGCGCCGATCTGGTGCTCGGTCGATCTGCGCGACGGAAACCAGTCGCTGATTATCCCGATGAACCTCGAAGAGAAGCTGGAGTTCTTCAAGCTCCTCGTCAAGATCGGCTTTAAGGAGATCGAAGTCGGCTTCCCCGCTGCAAGCGAGACCGAATACGAATTTCTGCGGGCGCTGATCGAGCAGAACCTGATCCCGGACGACGTAACGGTCCAGGTTCTGACCCAGTCGAGAGAACACATCATCCGCAAGACGTTTGAGGCGCTGCGCGGCGTCAAGAAAGCGATCGTCCATCTGTACAATTCCACTTCCTACGCTCAGCGCACCCAGGTTTTCCGCAAATCGAAGGAAGAGATCCTCGACATCGCCGTTTCGGGCGCAAAGCTGTTCAATGATCTGGCGGAAGAGTTCAAGAAAACCTCCGATACCGACCTGCGGTTTGAATACTCGCCCGAGTCCTTCACCGGAACCGAGCCGGACTATGCACTCGAAGTCTGCAACGCTGTTCTGGACGTCTGGAAGCCGACGCCCGACCACAAGGCCATCATCAATCTCCCGGTCACCGTTGAGTTGTCGATGCCCCACGTCTACGCGAACCAGATCGAGTATATGTGCGACAACCTCAAATACCGCGATTCGGTCGTCGTCTCCCTCCATCCGCACAACGACCGCGGATGCGCGGTCGCGGACTCTGAACTGGGCGTACTGGCCGGCGCCGACCGCATTGAAGGCACCCTCTTCGGCAACGGCGAGCGCACCGGCAACGTCGATATCGTGACGCTGGCGATGAATATGTTCTCTCAGGGCGTTGACCCCGAGTTGGACTTCTCGGATATGCCTTCGATCTGCGAGGTTTACGAGAGAGTGACCCGGATGCACGTTTACGAGCGTCAGCCCTACGCCGGAAAGCTGGTCTTTGCTGCTTTCTCCGGTTCTCATCAGGATGCGATTGCAAAGGGCATGAAGTGGAGAGAGGAAAAGGATCCCGACCACTGGACGGTTCCCTATCTGCCGATCGACCCGACCGACGTCGGACGGGTTTACGAGACCGACGTTATCCGCATCAACTCCCAGTCGGGTAAGGGCGGCATCGGCTATCTTCTTGAACAGAACTTCGGCTATGTTCTTCCCGCGAAGATGAAGGAAGCGGTCGGCTATGCGGTCAAAGAGGTCTCAGATCATCTGCACAAGGATCTGACGCCGGAAGAAGTTCTTCACGCGTTCCAGTCGCAGTTTGTCAACGTCAACTCTCCGCTGGAACTGATCGATTACCACTTCACCCGTACCCCCAACATCCATACCGTCGTTACCGTTAAGATCAACGGCGATGTCCGCGAGATTACTGCAAAGGGCAACGGACGTCTGGACGCAGTTTCCAACGCGATCAAGGAGCATCTCGGCATCCAGTACACCAACCTGACCTATTCTGAGCACGCCCTTCAGGAAGGCTCTTCCTCTCAGGCGGTTTCTTATGTCGGCATCACCTTCCCCGACGGGAAAACATCCTGGGGCGCCGGTGTAGCGGACGACATCATTGCTGCATCCATTCAGGCTCTCTTTAGTGCTATTAACAGAGAGCGTTCCAAGTAACGCTTGTGACGTCCGCTACACCTGACGAGTTTCCCTTTTCTGCCCGGACGGGCTGGGCAGAAATTCGCTCCGCGAAACGGAAAACTCTAGCTGAGTTCAAATCGGGCAGGGTGTAGTGGACGACATCATTGCTGCATCCATTCAGGCGCTGTTCAGCGCCATCAACAGAGAGAGCGTTAAATAACTTTTCAACCGCGAAAATTCCTACAAAAATTTATTACCCTTCTCTTCCCTTTTGCATAAAATCCAGGTTTTCGTATGGACAAATCCCGCGATAAACAGTATACTGAAAGAAAAAATATGAAAACGGTCTGATTTCACAGATGGAAAGGAAAGATAAGGATGGATACACTCGCTTTGCTGGCAATGAAAATGATCGATTATGACGCAGGAGACCGTAGGCGGATCAACCACTTTTTCAAGGTCACCTCTTATGCCCGGACGATCGGGGAAAAGGAGCAGCTGGATGAAAGCACGCTGTTTATTCTGACGGCCGCCGCGCTGACCCATGACATCGGGATCAAGGTCTCGATGGAAAAATACGGCAACTGCGACGGCCCGCATCAGGAAAAGGAAGGCCCGCCGATCGCCGAAAAGATGCTGAGCGGTCTTTCTTTTGACCGTGCGGTGATTGATCGGGTATGTTGGCTGATCGGTCATCACCACACCTATACCGATGTAAACGGGATCGATTATCAGATTCTGATTGAGGCGGACTTTCTCGTGAATCTGGACGAAGGCGGCGCTTCCCCCGAAACGATCGCCCATGTGCGCAAAACCATCTTCAAGACAAAGACGGGGCTTGCAATTTTTGACCGGCTGTTTCCGGCGGAGGGATAAGGTTATGGATGACGAAAAAACCATGGCTCTGCTTCAGGAAATCCTTGCCCAGCTCAAAGAGCTGAATACGTCGGTCAACAAGCTCTCGGAAGAGATGCAGCAAGGCTTTTCCGGTGTGACCGGCCCCGGCTCAAGCGGAAATCTCGCCAAAATACAGGATCGGCTGAAAAAAATCGAACGGCTGATCGACTGAATCTCTTTTTGTATTTTATCTCACCGAAAGGAAGCACGACCCATGAATAAAACCATTACTGTAATCCGCGGCGACGGCATCGGCCCCGAAATCGTAAACGAAGCCATTAAGGTGCTCGACCGCGTTGCCGAAAAATACGGCCACGCCTTTACCTATCAGGATATTCTCGCGGGCGGCTGTTCGATCGATGCCTACGGGCGCAGTCTGACCGAAGAAGCGCTCGAGAAGTGCCTTAACTGCGACTCGGTTTTACTCGGCGCAGTCGGCGGCCCGAAATGGGACGGCGTTGCCAAAGAGATCCGTCCCGAAGCGGCGCTTCTTTCGATCCGCTCGGCCATGGGACTGTACGCCAACCTCCGCCCCGCCAAGCTCTTCCCTCAGCTTGCAGACGCTTCCCCGCTCAAACCGGAGATCGTTGAAAAAGGCATCGACCTGATGATGGTGCGCGAGCTGATCGGCGGCGCGTATTTTGGCGAACATAAAACGATTGAGGTCGGCGGCGAACTGGTTGCGCACGACGATATGACCTATGCTGAGCACGAAATCAAGCGGGTCGGCAAGGTCGCTTTTGAAACCGCCCGCAAGCGCGGCGGAAAGCTTCATTCGGTCGATAAGGCAAACGTCCTCGATTCCTCCCGCCTGTGGAGAAAGACGATGCACGCGCTGGCTGAGGAAAACCCTGACATCCAGTATCAGGATATCCTTGTCGATAACACCGCGATGCAGCTGGTGCGCAATCCCTCGCAGTTTGATACCGTTGTAACGGAAAACCTCTTCGGCGACATCCTTTCAGACGAGTCCTCGATGATCACCGGCTCGATCGGCATGATGGCGTCGGCGTCTCTGGGCGACGGCACCAGAGGAATGTATGAGCCGATCCACGGCTCTGCCCCCGACATCGCCGGTCAGAACATCGCAAACCCGATCGGCACCATCCTCTCCGCCGCGATGATGATGCGGTATTCGTTTGATATGGCGAGAGAAGCCGACGCGGTTGAAGCGGCCGTCAACGCCGTTCTTGATGAAGGCTACCGCACCGCCGATATTATGAGCGAAGGAATGAAGCAGGTCAGCTGCTCGGAGATGGGAAGCCTCGTCGCCGAAAAAATCTGAGCGGACGAAAACTCCTTGACAAAGCCGGAAGCCGGTGCTATTATATCTGTAATACAAAAACCGTTGATGCGGAAGTCAAACAGGAAATGCGCTTTCAGAGAGCGGGGGTGGGTGGAAGCCCCGCAGTAAGCAGCCTGCAAATGGACCGCGGAGGGCGAAGTGAACCTGCCTTACGGGCAGCAGTAACCAAGACGAATGCTCTGCGTTAAGGAGCGGAAATGTATGATGCATTTTGTAAAGCGGTCGCTTATGTTTTTGAGCGACAATTAAGGTGGTACCGCAGATCGGAAGGTCTGTCCTTATAATAAGGACAGACCTTTTTCTTTTTATTCCGGTCTGCTTTTTTGAAAGGAATGACAGCATCTGATATGAAGACCGAATATGTAATGGGCAACGCGGCGATTGCGCTGGGCGCGCTTGCTGCGGGAGCGGGGCTGGCCGCCGGGTATCCCGGAACCCCCTCCTCCGAAATTATCGAAACGATTGCCAAATTCAACGACGGAAATGTACACGTCGAATGGTCGGTTAACGAAAAAGCGGCGCTTGAAGTCGCGGCGGCGGCTTCCTATTCCGGCGCGCGGACGCTCGTTACGATGAAGCAGGTCGGCTTGAATGTCGCATCCGATCCGCTGATGAGTCTGGCCTATGTCGGCGTCGAGGGCGGCATGGTCATCGTCTCGGCGGACGACCCCGGCCCGATTTCCTCCCAGACGGAGCAGGATACAAGACGGTTTGCCTCCTTTGCGCGGATCCCGGTTTTTGATCCCGCTTCCCCCGAAGAAGCCTACCAGATGATTCAGGACGCTTTTGCCTGCTCGGAAAAGTATCATACGCCCGTCCTCTTCCGTCCGACAACCCGCGTCTGCCACGCATACGCTTCGATCGAGATCCCCGAGAGCTTTTCAGTCAAGACGCCCGCCGGATTTGTCAAAAATTCCAATCGCTGGGTCATCTTCCCCCGCCTGTCGTTTGCCAACCATACGATGATCGAAAAGCGGAATCCTGAAATCGGCGAGGAATATTCCTCCTATCGTTTCAACACGGTCGAAGGCGATCTTTCGGCGTCCAAAGCGATCCTGACCGGCGGTATCAGCTATGCCTACGTGAAGGAAATCCTCCGGAACCGGAAGGACGTTAAACTGATCCGGGTAGCGACCCCCCACCCTATTCCTGAGCGTTTTCTGCTGCAGGCGCTGGAAGGGGTTCAGGAGGTTCTCTGTATCGAAGAGCTTTCCCCCGTACTGGAAGAAGCGGCGGTCTCGCTGACCGGGCTTCATCACCTGCCGCTGACCGTCCTGGGCAAGCGCAGCGGACACATCCCCCACGCGGGTGAAAACTCCGCCGACTCGCTCCGTCCGGTGATCGCCGCGTTTACCGGCGCAGCGGACTGCCCGGACAGCCCCGATCTTTCGGATATGCCCGCGCTCCCCGTCCGCCCGCCCGTTCTCTGTGCCGGATGTCCGCACCGCGCGTCTTTCTACGCGGTCAAAGCCGCAATGAAAGGCAAAAAGGCGAACTTCTGCGGCGACATCGGATGCTATACCCTCGGAAACGCAATGCCGCTGGACATGGTTGATACCTGCCTGTGCATGGGCGCGGGCGTTACGATGGCGCAGGGTCTTCACTGGATCAACCCCGACGCGGTCAACTTTGCCTTTATCGGCGACTCGACCTTCTTTGCTTCCGGTATGACCGGCGTGGTCAACGCGCTTTATAACCAGGCGCGGATGGTGCTCGTCGTTTTGGACAACTCGACGACCGCTATGACCGGCCATCAGCCCCACCCCGGTACCGGAAAGACGATGATGGGGGATATTGTCGCCAAGATCGACCTCGTAAAAATCCTCGAAGGAATGGGCGTTCAGAAGATCCGTGTCACCGACCCGCTCGACCTTTCAAAAGCGGTCGAAACGGTCAAAGACTGCGCGGCGACCGAAGGCGTAAGCGCCATTATCTTCAAGTCTCCCTGTGTCGCAATCACCAAACCGGACGGGCTGATGGAGATCGGAGAGGACTGCATCCAGTGCCATCGCTGCATTCGCGAGATCGGCTGCCCGGGTCTGGTGATCCGCGAAGGAAAGGTCGCGGTCGATGCGGGACTTTGCACCGGCTGCGGACTCTGCGCACAGCTCTGCCCGAAAAACGCCATCTATCCGGCCAAACGATAAGAGGGGGTATTGATGATGAATAAAGATATTCTTCTTTGCGGCGTAGGCGGTCAGGGGATCGTCCTCGTTTCCAAGCTGCTGGCAGCGTCGGCTATGGCCTCCGGTGAACAGGTTCACTCGGCGGAAACCATCGGTATGGCTCAGCGCGGCGGTTCTGTCACCAGCCATGTCCGGATCGGCGAGAGCTTTTCTCCCCTGATCCCGAAAGGAAGCGCCGATCTGCTGATCGCTTTTGAACCGGCGGAAGCCGTCCGCAACCTTCCCTACCTGAAAAAAGGCGGAACGGTTATCGTCAGCTCCTCCGCCGTGATGCCGGTCACGGCTTCTCTGACCGGCGGAAAATACGAAGCGGCGCCGATGCTCCGGTACCTGAAGGAAAAGGCTGGACGGCTCATCACTGCCGACCCCGACGTCCTCTGCGCTCCGCTTCATTCAGTCAAGTTCTTCAACGTCGTCATGCTTGGCATCGCAACAGCAACAGGCGCAACCGGACTGCCGGAGGAGATCGTCCGGCAGTCGGTCGAGACCCGCGTTCCCGAACGTTTTCGGGCAGTCAACGCACAGGCCTTCCAGATCGGCGCCGATTATATCAAAAACGCTTAAAACAGAAAGGATGAATCGTCATGAAGCTGAATGAACGTCAGATGGAACTGATTAATAAGCAAATCCGGCGGCTGCTCGCTTCCGACAGCTACTACGGAAAGATGTACCGGGAAATGGGTGTCACCGAGATCCATTCTCAGGAGGATTTTGAAAAGCTCCCCTTCTCTTCCAAGGACGACCTCAGAAACGCTTATCCGCTCGGAATCATGGCGGTGCCCGAGGAAGAGATCGTCCGAATCCATTCCTCTTCCGGAACCACCGGCAAGCCGGTCATTATCCCCTATACCGCAAAGGATGTTGACGACTGGGCGATCATGTTTGCCCGCTGCTATAAAACGGCCGGTATCGGCAAGCTCGACCGCATCCAGATCACGCCCGGCTATGGGCTTTGGACGGCGGGCATCGGCTTCCAGCTGGGCGCGGAAAAGCTCGGCGCCATGACGATTCCAATGGGCCCCGGCAACACCGAGAAACAGCTTCAGATGATGATCGATCTTCAGTCCACCGTCATTACCGCGACCTCTTCCTATGCGCTTTTACTGGCGGAAGAAGTATCCAAGCGGGAGCTGAAGGACAAGATCACGCTGAAAAAAGGCGTGATCGGCTCTGAACGCTGGGGTGATAAGATGCGCGCCCGGATCAAAAACGAACTGGGCATCCAGCTTTACGACATCTACGGTCTGACTGAGATCTACGGTCCCGGTATCGGTATCAGCTGCGACGCCGAGGACGGCATCCACTACTGGGATGATTATATCTATCTCGAGATCATCGACCCCATCACCGGAAAGCCCGTTCCCGACGGCGAGGAAGGCGAGATCGTCCTGACCACCTTAGTCAAGGAGGGCGCGCCGCTCTTGCGCTTCCGCACCCATGACCTTTCCAGAATCATCCCCGGAAAGTGCCCCTGCGGCTGTGAATATCCCCGCATCGACATCATCAAAGGCCGCTCGGACGATATGTTCAAGGTTCGCGGCGTCAATATGTTCCCCAACCAGATCGAGGAAATCCTCCGTTCGATCCCCGGCGTTTCGAGCGAATACGCGATTGCGCTCGGACGCGATGAGGAGACCAACAAGGACGTTATGATGCTGACTGTTGAAGCGGATTACAACTACTCCTTCGCGGAGATGAGCGAAGCAATCCGCGAACAGATCAAGTCCCGCATCGGCGTCACCCCCAAGGTCAATATCGTCCCGATCGGAACCCTTCCCAGAAGCGAAAAGAAAACCAAACGCGTGACCGATTACCGCGAACAGGGAATCTGATCCCGAAAAGCAGGTTGCCCGGAGTCTTTCAGAAGGCTCTGGGCTTTTCTTTTGATATAAACCTATCGCAGAGAAATGCGATAGCGAAGCGTATCATCTGTATGCATACATACCTTGACACGATTTTCTGTATGGGCTATAATGGAAACAGCCATTAAAATCGATCCTAATTGTACAGAAAGGACGCGCCCTGCTATGAAAATGGAAACAAAATGCCTGCACGCCGGCTATACCCCCAAATCCGGAGAGCCGCGGCAGATCCCGATCATCCAGTCCACCACCTATCCTTACGCCACAAGCGAGGAGATGGGACAGCTTTTTGACCTGGAAGCAAGCGGATATTTTTACACCCGCCTTCAGAACCCGACCAACGATATGGTCGCGGCAAAGATCGCGGCGCTCGAAGGCGGAAGCGCCGGTATGCTGACCTCCTCCGGTCAGGCCGCCAACTTCTATGCCGTTTTCAACATTGCTTCCTGCGGCGATCATGTCATCTCCTCCTCTTCGATCTACGGAGGCACCTATAACCTTTTCGCCGTTACGATGAAAAAGATGGGGATCGATTTTACCTTCATCTCGCCCGACTGCACCGAAGAAGAGCTGAATGCTGCCTTCAAGCCCAACACCAAGGCTGTTTTCGGCGAAACGATCGCCAACCCCGCGCTGACCGTTCTCAACATTCCGCTTTTTGCCAAGGTCGCGCATGAACACGGCGTCCCGCTGATCGTGGACAACACCTTCCCGACTCCGATCAACTGCCGCCCGATCGAATGGGGCGCAGATATCGTCACCCATTCGACCACCAAGTATATGGACGGTCATGCCGCAACGGTCGGCGGCGCGATTGTTGACGCGGGTAAATTTGACTGGATGGCGCACGCGGACAAGTTTCCCGGCCTGACCACCCCCGACGACAGCTACCACGGCGTTGTCTATGCGGAAAAGTTCGGACTGGGCGGCGCGTTCATCACCAAAGCTACCGCACAGCTGATGCGCGATTTCGGTTCCGTTCCCTCTCCCCATAACTCCTATATCTTAAACCTCGGACTGGAAAGCCTCGCTGTCCGGATGCCCCGGTATGTGGAAAACGCGATGGCGGTCGCCAAATTCCTTGCTTCCAACGAACACGTCTCCTGGGTCACCTATCCCGGTCTTGAAGGAGACAAATATTACGAGATCGCCAAAAAGATCATGCCGAACGGCACCTGCGGCGTCATCTCCTTCGGCGTCAAGGGCGGACGGAAAGCGGCCGAAGCGTTTATGAAAAAGCTCCGTCTCGGTTCGATCGAAACCCATGTTGCTGACGCGGTCACCTGCGTTCTCCATCCCGCAAGCTCGACCCATCGTCAGATGAACGATGAAGAGCTGATCGCGGCGGGCGTCGGCCCCGACCTGATCCGTCTGAGCGTCGGACTGGAAAACGTAGACGAGATTATCGCCGACCTTGCACAGGCACTCGAAGAATAAGCAAATGGTTTTCCTGCCCGTCTGTTGGTTCAGCAGACGGGTATTTTTTCTCAAAAACCAACTGTTTTCGACCCGTCTTTTACCAGATACTTGACCGAATCGGATTTTCAGTGTACAATAAAAGCAAGCAGAAGCTCTGCTCCTATCCCCGAATAGAAAGGTTGCGTTTATTATGGCATCTTATTCCTGCACCCCCCACGGCGTATGTTCCAGAAAGATCGACTTTACCCTTGAAAACGGCATCATAAAAGACGTTCGTTTTACCGGCGGCTGCTCCGGCAACACCCAGGGCGTTGCGGCACTCTGCATCGGCCGTCCTGTCGATGAAGTCATTAAAACCATCAAAGGGATCAAATGCGGCGTAAAACCGACTTCCTGTCCCGATCAGCTGGCGCTTGCACTGGAACAGGCTGTGGCTGAGGAAGCAAAATAAAAAGCAAAAACTCCCGGTACGGTTCAAAATGAACGGTACCGGGAGTTTTTTTATCGGGTCAGCTTTCCGGATCCACGCGGTATCCGTCCGCGTTAAATTCCATCCGGCCGCATTCAGTCAGCGGAAGATCGGTAAAGTTTTCCACCGTTCCGTCAGCAAGCGTGATCTCCGCTTCCCAACCGGTGCTTACCTCGCCCCACTCGTCCTTTTGGAGCGTCAGCGAGATCGCCGTTCCATCCGCCCAATTGCTTCCATTCAGGATCTCGTAGCTCCAATAATCCTCTTCCCCGCTTCCCGAGCGGATCTTGAGGGAAACGACATCCTGCCCAAGTCCGTTGCAGAGATCGACCGTGTGCGATCCCTCGGTGTTATAGTCATCGACTGGCTGAGAATCGGACGGTTCGCTCTCTTCCGCACTGCTCTCCGGCTCGGAAGAAGCTGATGATTCGGAAACGGACGAAGAGCTTTCCGGCTCGGAAGAAGAGCTTTCCGGCTCGGAGAAAGGCGTCGGCTGAGCGGACGAGCATCCGGTCAGTGAAACGATCAAAACGGAAACCGCAAGCGCGGCAAATATTTTTTTCATCAGGGTATGTGCTCCTTTGGGTCTATCACAGGTTTATCAACAGATTCCATTATACTACAAAATCGTGTTTTGGTAAATAGGCGGGGCATTTTTCTGCAAAAGTCTTGTCTTTTGCAATCTGGTATGATACACTATCAAACATATAAAGCAGATACATTTTACCCATTCCAACTGTATCACGAAGGGAGAAAATAAATATGAAGCTGCATAAACGGCTGGCGGTCAGCCTTTTAACCGCCTGTATGCTGACGTCGAGCTTCGCGCCCGCTGTCCTCGCGGCCGATAACGGCGAAAGCGGCGCCCCGGTCTCCACGCTCTCAGACCCCATCGGGGGATACTGATACTCTCAGTTCTGAGAGGGAAAGCGCTGTTTCCAATGGCGAGATGAACGGCGACTGCTCAAAAGATTCTCAGAGTCAGGTAAGTTGGGCGCTTACCACCAACAACGATGCACTTTATTATAATGGTCAAGACCAAACCTTCTCTTCTGAACCTACCGAAGGTGGTACAAAAGAGCAGGCATATACCCTCACCATTTCCGGAAACGGCGAAATGCATGACTACACAATCAATGATACGCCTTGGGGAACTGCGATTCAGAAAAAGCTGGAAAGTACTGCTAGTGTCTCTTCTTATGCCAGCCCGCACATTACACGAATCGTATTTGCTGATAACAGCAACATTTTCCGAATTGGTACGCACGCTTTCCGTTCGACCAGCATCAAGGAAATCGATATTCCCGATTCGGTCACTTCAATCGGAAATTACGCAATGATTGGTTGCAGGATGCTTGAAAACATCAAGATCGGCGGAAGTACGAACACTACTGCCACCGATACGAAGCCTTTTTATGTACAAAACGGTGTTCTCTATGAAAATTACACGGAGGACGGAAACAGCGGCGTTGAACTCCGTTTTTACCCGCTCGCAAGAACCGAAGCATTTGTAATCCCGGACGGTGTAACCGTCATCGGCGCGAACTCGCTCCAGCTCGGCAAAATGAACGCGGTTACGTTCCCCGATTCCGTCCGTTCGATCAACAGCTATTCTTTCTCCAGCTGTAAAAATCTTACTTCCATTGCCCTTCCGAACGATGTCCAGTTCGGCTCTGAACGGGAAACTGATGTAAACGTTACTAATGAGCACGATGATACACATAGGGGTGCCGGCGCTTTCGGAAATACTGAAAGTCTTCGGGAAGTAACTAATTTCCCGAATGTAGAGATCCTTCCGTATGAGATCGATGGTTTTCCGGTTACCGAAATCGCAGACAATGCTTTCGGGAAGGAGTATTATCTCCTTACATCCATCGCCATTGGAAAAAATGTAACAAAAATCGGAGAACGTGCGTTCCACGATGGTATCGAAGAAAGTACAGGCAAGCACAGTCAGTTAACATCCGTTGTCTTTAACCCCGGTGCGGATATTGAAGTCGGTGCCCGCGCTTTCCAGAAATTCGTCACCTCTACATTTACTGTTGATGCCGGTGAACGCAATATTACTCTTAAGGATAGAGTTTTTCTGGGTGATATAAATATCACCAAATTCAATATGCCGAACCTTCAGAAAACCGGATATGGAATTTTTTACAGTGCGGCAGATAAGACTTCTATTGTAATTAACGGAAACGCTGATTATGACGAAAAAGCGTTCTTAAATTATACTGGATCTCAGGGAAACCCTTCTCTTTCTTTAAATCAGGCTACCGTCTACGCAGTCGGAGAAAACGTTTCCGATGTTGTTAAAGCGATTCCGGAGAAAGACAATAACATTCTCTGCGTCTTAAACGGCGGAAAGATTGCTGATCTTAACGCCGAGGTCGCTTCTACAACGAAGCTTCTTACTCCCATTCGTTCGGGCTATAAGTTCGCGGGATGGTATAGCGATGAATCCTTCGCGACTCCGCTCGAAGGCGCGGCAAAAAAAACGACCTATTACGCGAAGTGGACGAAGGGAAGCAACCGTAGTGGTTTCGATATTAGTAATCTCAGCAGATACTTTACATACAATATAAACTCCGGTTTACAGGGAAAAACGGAAATTCCTCTTGGAGAACAGATTGCAATTGCCGATTTGAGTTTCTAGACTTCCTTTGATTCTACTGACGCAGTTAATATTTCCGACAATTTAATGCTTTCTTGGGGAAATGGAAAATTGTGTACAATTTCTATGAAAGACAATCTTCCTGCCGGTACTTACCACGAAAAGGTTTCCTATACGAGCGACGGCGCTTACTACGAAATTCCCGTCACCTTTACGGTCGGAAAAGCCGAGTCTACGGTAACGCCCGCTGAAATAGGTTCTGTTACCTACGGTTCTCCGCTGCCAATCAAGGTCAACGTCAAGAAGTCGGAAGTTTCGACCCTGAGCGCAGAGCTTATGCCAAACTACGCCTACTTCTACTACGGCGATACTCTTCTCGGCACAGCACCGGTTAGCTACGACGAAGGCAGCTTATCCGGCACCGCTACCTTCATTTACAACACGACAGATAAAAAGATCCCGGCGGGAACGAACAAGATCACCGTTAATAAATACGGCGGCGGCGTGAATCTGAAAGAGAGCCAGACTGAATGCGAGGTTACTATCGAAAGAAAGAATGTCGATCTCTCAAAGGTTGTAGTAAAAGACAAAATCTTCGATAATAAAACTGATATTGATATCATGAACGTACAATTGACAGGAGTATTAGACGGTGATGAAATCAATCCTGTTGCAATGGGTCATGCTGAAAATGCAGATGTTGGTGAAGGAAAATCTATCAGTGTCACAACCGTCACCATCACCCCCGCCCCCGTTACCCTCTCTGCCGATAAAACGACCGTAAAGGCGGGCGAGACCGTTACCTTTACCGCAGAGGGAATCCCGGCCGGGTATGACTGCACGATCGCTCAGATCTCGGGCGAGACCAAAGCTGACCGACTGTCGGATAACAGCTTCAGCTTCCCCTCCGCAGGCACTTACACCTTTACCGTTCAGGAACCGAATGGCAAGGAAAACCTGACCGTCAACACGGTTACGATCACAGTTGAAGCAAATACGGTTTACGCTCCTGTCACCGACCCGTCCGACAGCTTCCCCACCCATAAGGACGGCTGGAGCAGCTCAACAAAAGGCGACAGCTACTACGTAAACGGCGTAAAGGCCAAGGGCTGGCAGGAAATCGGCGGCGAGATCTATTACTTTAACAAAAAAGGCATTCTTCAGACCGGCTGGAACAAGATTGGCGGCGTTTGGTACTACATGAACGGAAATGGCGTCATGAAAGCGAACAGCTGGCTTCTCGAAAACGGAAAGTGGTATCACTTTGGTGGAAACGGTGCGATGACCAGAAACCATTGGCTCTATGAAAAGGGCAAATGGTACTACTTCGGAGCGAACGGCGTTATGTGCCACGACAGCTGGAATTATATAGGCGGTAAGTGGTATTATTTCGGAACGGACGGAGCGATGCTTTCCGATACCATGACTCCGGACGGCTATACAATCGATTCGAACGGCGTTTGGAACGGATAACGCATAAAAAC